>JBOFLH010000618.1:0-9982 GCA_051657765.1 Nocardioides sp.
ACAACTGTCACACTGGCCGACATCCAGCATGCTCGCAGGGTGTTGCGTGAGGTAGCGATCCGGACACCGATGGAGGGGTCGCGATTGCTGTCCGGTCTGGCCGGCGGCCCGGTGCGGCTGAAGCTGGAGAACCTCCAGCGCACCGGCTCGTTCAAGACCCGTGGCGCTTATCTACGACTGTCCGGGCTCAGTCCGGCCGAACGCGCCATGGGCGTGGTGGCCGCGTCGGCGGGTAACCACGCCCAAGGTGTCGCGCTCTCGGCCCAACTGCTGGGCGTGTCCGCAACGGTCTTTATGCCCGAGGGCGCGCCGATCCCCAAGGTCAATGCCACCAGGGCGTATGGCGCCGAGGTGATCTTCTGCGGCAGGTATCTCACCGAGGCGTTGGTCGCCGCCCGGGACTTCGCAGCGCGCACCGGCGCGGTGTTCATTCACCCGTTCGATCATGTCGACATCGTGGCCGGGCAGGGGACCTGCGGGCTGGAGGTGATCGAGCAGTCACCTGACCTGAAGACCGTGTTGATTCCGTGTGGCGGAGGCGGACTACTGGCAGGAATGGCAATCGCCATCAAGTCCCTGCGGCCCGAGGTAAAAGTGTTCGGTGTGCAGGCGGATCGGGCCGCCGCGTTTCCGGGTTCGCTCGTGGCCGGCGAACCGGTGGCGATCGAGTCCATGAGCACGATGGCCGACGGCATCGCAGTAGGCCGGCCGGGTGAAATCACCTTCCGGGCGATTCAGCAGTACGTCGACGGCATCGTCACCGTTTCCGAAGAGTCCCTGGCGCAGGCGCTGCTGGCGCTGGCGGAGCGGGCCAAGCAGGTGGTAGAGCCGGCTGGCGCGGCGGCTTTCGCCGCTGTTCTCGACGAACCCACGGCGTACGACACGCCGGCGGTGGTTGTGTTGTCCGGCGGCAACATCGATCCGCTCTTGCTCGGTAAGGTGATTCGGTTCGGCATGGCCTCAGCGGGTCGTTTCCTGCGGCTTGGGGTGTGCGTTCCGGATCTGCCCGGCGGGTTGGCCACCTTGTTGACCGATCTCGCGCGGGCCGGCGCCAACGTGATGGAGGTCGAACACGAGCGGATTTCCCCGACCCTCGATCTCGATGAGGTCGAGGTGCGCCTCCAGCTGGAGACCCGTGGTCCGGCGCACACCGCGGACGTGATGACCATGCTGGCTGATCGCGGCTACCGCGTCGTTAGCTGATGGTTCGGTGCTGGGCCGCCACCCGTACCCATCGAAGATCGTATCGCGGCCGGGAGGCGGTCGCTGCGGGGCCCGGCGAAGCCTGGCGGCGTTCGCGTTCATCGGTGCAGCACGATTGTCGGCGCTGCCGCGTACCTGATGGTGACCGCGCCGACCGGGCCTCCGACTGGGCCTCCGTCCCGGCCTCCGTCCGGGCCGGCGACCGCGACTGTGCCCGTGGCCGGGTCGACACCCACCGCTGACTCGGCGCGGCCTGAGGACGAACTGGCCCGTTACGTGAACGGCAGACTTGAGCTGGCCACCGGCGTTACCGTCATCGACCAGGTAGCCAATCCGGTCGGCCTGCGTGAACCGGAGCAGTCCGTCGGACTGCACGTGGAGTACCGGGGCGGCGAGACAGCTGACGAGCTGGCGGTCTCCGAGGGCACCGTGAATCCTCAGACCGCCCACGCTCTGAGGAAGCTCCAGGAAGCCATGGCCATGGCGCCGATCGGATCGACGGCCCGAACGGGCAGGTACCCCCCGATCATCAGTTGATCGCGGTGAGTCCAGGTGGCACTAGTCTTTACTTTCGGCCGTCCTTGAGACACCGGCGGGAGGTGTGGTGTGCGGGCTCAGCTGATCGTCGGTTGCGCGGTGTTGATGCTGGTGATGCCCGCCTGCGGAAGCTACCGCGAAGACCCAGGCGGAGGTGGGCCGCCGGGGTCTGTGCGGCCGAAGGCGGTGGCGTCGGACGGCACACACCCCGGGCGCTCCCCAAACCCAGCCGATCAACCGACCCCGGTCGACGTTCGGCCGACTCCTCGGGGCCCGAACCTCGTGGTGATCAACACTGACGATCAACGGGGCGACACCATGAAGTTCCTCCCGAAGATCCGGCAATGGATGGGCAGAGGCGGCACCAGATTTCCTAACGCCTATGTCACCACCCCGAGCTGCTGCCCGTCTCGCGCGTCGCTGATGAGCGGGCGTTATGTACACAACAACCAGCAGTACCAGCAGTTGGCGGGCGGCTTCGACATCACCGCGACCAGCCAGCGCTATCTGCATGACGCCGGCTACTTCACCGGGCACGCCGGAAAGTTCTTGCACTGGCTCGACTTGGCGGAGGTGTCGCCATACTGGGATCGGTGGACCTACCTCCAAGGCGACTACACCGACGTGCCGATGAACTTCGACGGCACGGTCCGGAGATCCGACGGCAATTCCACCGAGATCGTCTTCGACCGTGCAATCGACTATGTCGACGACTTCTCGCGGCGCCAGGACGAACGCCCGTTCTATCTGCAATTGACACCGATCGCGCCACACGGCCCGTCGACCGCGGAGCCTCAATACGCCGACCGCGATGTTCCGGAAATGAAGCTCAACGCGGCCCAGCGCGAGGTCGACCGCACCGACAAACCCGTACACGTACAAAACCGAGTGGAGGAGCTGGTCGAGTCGCTGGCGACTCGGACCGACATGATCCGCACGCTGTATACGGTCGACGACGAGGTGGATCGGTTCCTGCGGCACCTGAAGGCGTCCGGAGAACTCCGCAACACCCTAGTGATCTTCACCTCCGACAACGGATACCTGTGGGGTGAACATGGGCTGAGGTCGAAGTTCCGACCGTATCCCGCGTCCGTGGAGGTCCCGTTCTACCTTCGTTGGCCGGGCATGGTCTCCGCCGGTATGACCGACCCTCGCCGGGTTGCCCAGATCGACGTGCTGCCGACCCTGTTGGCGGCAGCGAGAGTCGATCCGGCGCTGGTCCACCCGCTGGACGGTCAGAACATCCTGAGCGGGAAGGAGCGCGCCCGGGCCTACACCGAGTACTACTTCGACGAAGAGAACAACAACGGTGTCCCGACCTGGGCGTCCATTCGCACCGACGCCTACCAGTACGTCGAGTACTACCAACAAGACGACGACATGGACGTGGTGTCTTTCCGAGAGTATTACGACATGACCAATGACCCGGATCAGCTGGTGAATCTGCTAGCCGACGGCATTGAGGTCAACAACCCGGACGTCGGACGGTTGTCCGCGCTCTTGCGCGAGAGCAGTACCTGCCGAGGCCGGGCCTGTCGGTAGGCGTCGGTCCGGTCAGCCGGCAAACGGCGCTGCCTCGACGATCTCCACCTCGAGCTTCTTTCCGGTCGGTGCGACGTATTGCACGGTCTCCCCGACGCGAGCGCCGATGATGGCCGAGCCCAGCGGCGATTGGGGCGAGAAGACGTCCAGGTGGTCGTCTTCGATTTCCCGTGCGCCGAGCAGGAAGGTTGAGGTGTCGTCGTCACCAACGAATCGATAGGTCACCACATACCCCGGAGAGATCGTTCCGTCGTCGTCAGCCGCGCCGACCTCGGCTCGGCCCAGCATATCTTCGAGCTGTCGAATGCGAGCCTCGAGTTTCCCCTGCTCGTCCTTCGCCGCGTGATAACCGCCGTTTTCCTTCAGGTCCCCTTCATCTCGCGCAGCACTGATCCGCGCCACGATCTCCTGGCGGGCGGGACCGCGCAAATGGTCGAGCTCGGCAGACAACTTGTCGTGGGCCTCCTGGGTCAACCACACGGTGTCCTGCTCGGCGTGCGCGCTTGTCTCACTCATGAGGAGGAAGAATACCTTGGCGTGGGTGATTCTGGTGGGTCACCTGGGCCGTGGCTGGCCCGGTGCGGTGCAGCCGAGCAACTCCACGGAGGTGGCGCGACGTTCGGTGCGCAACGACTGAACAAGCGTCTGCTCCAACGGTGCGGCGCCGTCGGGCACGAGGAATGTCAGCTCACCCACCGTGGTGTGATCGGCGGCGAACGCGCGAATCGCGCAGGTGCCCACCACGGACTCCTCGGCTCGCCGAACGCCGAATCGGGCTACTGCCTCATGCTCACCGGTGACCGTGAACGAGATCAGGTCCGAGTCGATGCGCGGTGTCGCATGGAACCAGGCTGCCCAGCCGACCCAGGTCCCGAAGCCGGTGATCAGGAGTCCGAGAACCGCCTGTTGGCTCCGGCGGTGCCCTGGACGCTTCCTGCCGTAACGATCCTGGAGGGTTGCCTGATAGTCCGGGTCGCTCACGAAGTCATCATCGCAGCCAGCCGGTTAGTGCTCGGTGTGCGGGCGACCCTACAATCACGCCTATGCCTGCTGACGCGCCGCTACCCGCCGAGCCACTAGCGGCGACCGGCTCCTCAGCCGATCGATCCCCGCTGGCGGGCCTCCGCCTGATGCACGTGCACGCCCATCCCGATGACGAGTCGAGCAAGGGCGCGGCGTCCACCGCGAAATACGTCGCGTTAGGCGTCGACGTACACGTGGCTACCTGCACGGGCGGGGAGCGTGGGTCAATTCTCAATCCGGCGATGGATCGCCCTGAGGTGCTGGCGAACATCAGCGAGATTCGTCGTGCCGAGATGGATGCGGCCCGTGAAATTCTCGGGATTCGCCAAGACTGGCTCGGTTTCGTCGACTCCGGATTCCCCGAAGGGGATCCGCAGCCGCCGCTGCCCGAGGGTTGCTTCGCCCTAGTGCCCCTGGCTGAGGCGGCCGCTCCACTGGTCAAGCTGATTCGGGAGTTCAAGCCGCATGTCGTCACGACCTACGACGAACGCGGAGGCTATCCGCACCCGGATCACGTGAAATGTCACCAGATCTCGGTAGAGGCCTTTGCCGCAGCGGGGGATCCGAGTCGTTACCGCGACGCGGGTGAGCCGTGGCAGCCGCTCAAGCTCTACTACCACCACACGTTCAACCGGCCCCGAATCGTGGCCCTGCACGAGGCCCTGCATGCCAAGGGCGTGGAATCGCCGTTCGAGGAATGGCTCAAGGACTGGGAGCCGGATCCGGCGTGGGACGCCCGGATCACCACGCAGGTCGAATGTTCGGACTACTTCCCGATCCGTGACCAGGCCCTGATCGCGCACGCTACGCAAATCGATCCCACCGGGGTCTGGTTCGCCATTCCGCATGAGGAGCAGAAGCAGATCTGGCCACACGAGGATTACGAGCTGGTGACCAGCCATGTCGAGTCGACCCTGCCTGAGGACGACCTGTTCGCGGGGATCCCGGTGCCGGCGGTCCCGACGCCCGGAGACACCGCGTAAGCGACCCCCTGACAGACTAGGCACATGTCCCTCTTCGTGAGCCAGGCCGGCCTCGGTTTGCACGCCCACCTCGGTGGCCTACTCGTCCTGGCGGAGGACACCGTGCCCAAGGACGAGGATGTGGTCGCCGGCGCCTGGGGCGCGGCTACTTTCGTGTGCCTTCTGGTCGCGTTGGCGATTCTTGGCTACAGCCTGAACAAACATCTGCGCAAAGCTCAGGAGGCCAAAGAGGCCGGTGCGTTCGACGGCGACGAATCCACGTAGTCTCCCGCTGGCCGGAGCGGACCGGCGACTCAGACCGCGGTGTCCGTCGCTCGACGGACCAGGTGGACCAGGCAGTCCAGAGCGACGCCGGTGGCGCGATGCTCGCCGGGGATGGAGCGCTCGACTCGCTCAGCTCGGACCATCTCGAAGCTGCGGTCGGCCAGGTCGCCCAGCACGTCCTGAGCGGTGTACAGCACCCCCGCGTCCTGTGGGCCACCACTACCTTCGGTGAGGTTGGTCGAGTCGTGGCCGATCAGGACCAAGCTCCCACCGACCACCAGTGAGTCGAACGCGGTACCAATCGCGACTGCCCGCTCGCCAGCGGGCAGCTGAAGGTAGGCAATCAATGCCAGGTCGTGAACCGGCCGCGAGTGCCACCTGGTTGCGTCGGCGCATTCCCAGGTGATGGCGGCCGACAGGGCCCGGGCCCGACCTCGATCGAGAGCGACCTGCGAGAAGTCAACCGCAGTCACCCGCCACCCGCCTTCGGCCAGCCAGATCGCGTGGCGACCCTCGCCGGCGGCGAGATCGAGTGCTCGGCCTGGGACCAGCTGCGCGCACTCGGCCACCACAAACTGATTGGGCGCCGACGACCACATCAGGTCGACCGCGGCGTACCGCTGGTCCCAATCGACCGCATCCATACCGCGATTCTCGCAGCAGCGGGGATAAGGTGCACCATGACGGTTGCCGCGAACGCGATCCACGAGGGCTTCCGCAGGCTTCGTCACGCGGCGCGGACCGGTGTGCCGTGTGCGCCGATCCGTGACTTGATTGGGGCCGGCGACCAGGCGTCGGCCTATGCCATCCAGCGGAAAATCATCGCCGCCAATGTTGCTGACGGTGCCCGGATCGCCGGGCGCAAGATCGGCCTCACCAACCCCGCGGTGCAGGCCCAACTCGGCGTAGATCAGCCCGACTACGGTGTGCTGTTCCACGACCAGGGCTATGCCGAGGGCCAGGTCGTGCCGATGAGCCGGTTGCTGCAGCCGAAAGCGGAGGCCGAAGTTGCGTTTGTGCTGGCCGAGGACCTCGCCGACGGTCCGCTCGACGCCGCGCGGGTGGCGGGTGCCGTTGCCTACGCCCAGGCGGCGATCGAGATCGCCGACAGTAGAGTGGCCGACTGGAACATCACCGTCGTCGACACGATTGCGGACAACGCCTCCGCCGGGCTCTACGTCCTCGGTGCCGACCAGGTGACCCTCGATCAATTCGAACCGGTCCACGCGGCGATGTCGATGACAATCAACGGGCAAGTGGTGTCGACCGGGTCCGGCGCGGCGTGTCTGGGGGATCCACTGAACGCGCTTGGCTGGCTGGCCCGGCAGGCTCGCGAGGCGGGTGACCCGCTTCGCGCCGGACAACTCGTCCTCAGTGGCGCCCTCGGCCCGGTGCTGCCGGTGCCCGCCGGTGCGGTGGTGGTCGCGCAGATCTCCGGCCTGGGCTCGGTCACCGCGACCTTCTCCGCGGCGACCTCTTCCGTGGCGACCTCTTCCGTGGCGACCTCTTCCGTGGCGGAGTGAACACCACCACCCACCCCCGACACGTCACCAGATCCCGCCGACACGTCACAGAATTCGGCCGACACGTCACAAAGTGCCAGGCAACCGTAGTCGCCAAAGCCGGGACGCCAAGCTGGCGCTCAGCTCCCGAGCGTATAGGTGGCCATTGAGATACCGACGTAATGGACAGTGAACGCCGCAATGGTCAAGGCGTGAAAGACCTCGTGGAAGCCGAACCAGCGCAGGCTTGGGTTGGGCCGCTTCAGGCCATACACCACACCGCCCATCGTATAGAGCACGCCGCCGACGATCATCAACACCAGGACGGCCGTGCTCGCCGCGGCGACGAACGATGGGAAGAAGAAGATCGCCGCCCAGCCGAGAGTCAAGTAGACCGCGACGTAGAGCCATCGAGGCGCCGCCAACCACACCGCTCGTAACAGGATGCCCACCGAGGCCGTACCCCACACGATCGAGAGTAGAACCGTGCGTTCCCGGCCGGCTAGGAGCACCAGCGTGAACGGGGTATACGAACCCGCGATCAGCAAGAAGATATTGGCATGGTCGAAGCGACGGAGCAGCCCGCGGACTTTAGGTGACCAGCGCCCGCGATGCAGAATTGCCGACCCGGTGAATAGCAATACCGCCGACAACGCATAGATAGTGGAGCCCCAGCGAGTAGCGGCCGTGGGTGATAACGCGATCAGGACTATTCCGGAGGCCAGGGTGAGGGGTGCCGACGCCAGGTGAAGCCATCCCCGCAGGTGTGGTCTCATCTCGACGAAGGCCCCGTCGAGGTGGTCGTGCAGACCGTCGAATGGGACGCGCCACGAGGGCGGCGGCGGGTCGGTCATGGAGCAAACCTATCCGCCGAACCAACCGACGGATCGATTCGGGCCGGTAACATGCCGTTGGTGGGCTCCTTCAAGAACCTCGCGCGTCGGGTCATCTACCCGGCCTATGAGGCGCGTGTGGTACGTCGCCTCCCTCAGGACCGGATCCCGCAACATATCGGCGTTATGCTCGACGGCAACCGACGCTGGGCGCGGGCAGTTGGGATGGACACCGCCGAGGGTTACCGGGCCGGTGCGGACAACATCCAACCGATGCTGGGCTGGTGCGATGAGATCGGCGTGAGGGTAGTGACCCTCTGGTTGCTGTCCACGGACAATCTAGGCCGGCCCACGACCGAGCTCGATGGTCTGCTCAGCATTATCGAGGGCGCGGTGGCCAGTCTCGCGTTGCAGCGCCGTTGGCGGATCCATCCGGTAGGCGCCCTGGACCTGTTGCCGGCCTCGACGGCCGAGGCGATGAAGGCGGCCGCCGATACCACGCGAGATGTCGACGGCCTGTTGGTCAACGTGGCCGTCGGGTACGGCGGTCGCCATGAGATCGCCGATGCCGTGCGGGCCTTGATGCAGCAAGAGGCGGCTCGTGGCCGGAGCCTGGGTGAATTGGCCGATGTGCTGGACGCCTCCCATATCGCCGAACACCTTTACACCAAGGGGCAGCCAGATCCCGACCTGGTGATTCGCACGTCTGGCGAGCAACGGCTGGGTGGATTCCTGCTCTGGCAGAGCGCGCATAGCGAGTTCTACTTCTGTGAGGCGTTGTGGCCCGACTTCCGGCGCGTGGACTTCTTGCGAGCGATCCGAGCCTATGCGGCCCGCGAGCGTCGATTCGGTTCCTGATCTCCCGATAATCCGCACCTGGCCCGATCACCAGATCGCCTTGGCGTGTCGAGCCGCCCGGGTAGCCTGGGCGGCGTACCTTCACACCCAAGGGCCCTGCCAGTCACCGTGCGTGCCGGCGGGCCGAAATGTCGTCGAATCTGGATTCACCGGAGGGGACCCGATGCCGAACGCACCAGCGTCGAAAGACTCGCAGTCCAGCACCGATCGGCAAAGGTCCAGTCCGGCGCGAAGAGCCGACAAGCCGACGGATCCTCCGCCCCCCGAGGGCCGGCACAGCTACGTATTGGATACCAGTGTGCTGCTGGCTGATCCTGGCGCGCTGCGTCGCTTTGCCGAACACGAAGTGGTGCTGCCGGTCGTCGTGATCACCGAACTCGAGGGAAAGCGAAACCATCCCGAGTTGGGCTATTTCGCGCGCACGGCACTGCGCAAGCTCGATGAACTCAGGGTGTTGCATGGACGACTCGACGAGCCGGTTCCGGTCACCGACGAGGGCGGCACGCTTCGGGTCGAACTCAATCACGTGGGCACCGGATCGCTGCCGTCCGGAATTCGCACCGGCGGTCTGCGTGGAGACGACAACGACACTCGCATTCTTGCCGTCGCCAGCAATCTCGTCGCCGAGGGGCGGCCCGTCACGTTGGTGTCCAAAGACTTGCCGCTGCGTATCAAGGCGGCTGCCATCGGGCTGTCGGCAGCCGAGTATCGTGCCGAGGCGGTCGGCGAGTCGGATGCGGCCTACACCGGCATGGCTGAGCTCGCGGTGGCGGCGGCCGACTTGGATGAGTTGTATGACGACGGCACCGCGGACCTGATCCCAGCCCGGGAACTGCCGTGCCATACCGGCCTGGTGCTGGTCTCGGATCGTGGCACTGCGCTGGGGCGAGTGGGTCCCGACAAGCAAGTCCACCTGGTCCGCGGGGACCGAGAGGTGTTCGGCATCCACGGTCGTTCCGCGGAGCAGCGGATCGCGCTCGAAATGCTGCTGGATCCCGATGTCGGCATCGTCTCGCTCGGTGGCCGCGCGGGCACCGGCAAGTCGGCGATGGCGTTGTGTGCGGGGTTGGAAGCGGTGCTGGAACGTAATCAGCATCGCAAGGTGGTGGTCTTTCGACCGTTGTTCGCCGTGGGTGGCCAGGAACTGGGCTACCTGCCCGGCTCGGAGTCGGAGAAGATGTCGCCGTGGGGCCAGGCGGTCTTCGACACGTTGTCGTCGTTGACCTCGCGCGAGGTC
>JBOFLH010000619.1:0-1955 GCA_051657765.1 Nocardioides sp.
TCAGGAAGCCTGGCCGGTCCGATATCCTCGACCAGTCGCGGTCGTCCAGGCCGTGTCGAGCGCCTGTAGCTCAACGGATAGAGCATCTGACTACGGATCAGAAGGTTTGGGGTTCGAATCCCTACAGGCGCGCCACCCATCACCGACATGATCCGGCGTTTGCCCAGGTCACCGCCGGTTTCATTCTGTCCGGCTCTCCCCCGACCGTCATCAGTCGTCTACGGGTGTCTGTGCCTCATTTGTGCCCGAGTTTCGCCCGGCGCCCATCCTGTCGGGCTCATTCAGTGCCTTGTCGATTCGGCGCATGGCGGCGTTGGCTTGTCCGTCGATGACGTGGGCGTAGACCTTGAGCAGGACGGCAACGCTGTGCCCGGCCCAGGCTGCCACCTGGGTCGGAGGTACACCGGCAGCAAGCCACGTGGACACCGCGGCGTGACGGAGATCGTAGGTCCGTCGCACCAGTGGAGACCGTTGCTCGGCTTCACTCAGAGCCTTGATCCGAGCCGCCTTGAGCACGCGGTTCACAGTCGCCAGCGGCACAGGCCTTGCCAAACGGCCAGCCAGCGGGCGGCCAAGCGGCCCGGTCCTGGTGACGAACAGCCAACCCGAAGCCGTGCCGAAGGTGTCGAGGTGGTCCCGCAGGAGCACCACCAGGAGCGGCGGAAGCGGCACCGGCCGAGTAGCGGTTTGCGCGCGGTGCTTGAGCGCTCGTTCCTCGCCGAGTGTGCCGGCGTCGGTCCAGCCCCTGCCCGAGTCCTGATAGGAGCCGTGCAACACCGCCTCACCCCATCCCTTCGCGGGTAGATCCAGATCGGTCCGGCGGAGGTTGCGGACCTCACCTGGCCGCATCGCCGCGTAATAGACGCATCCGAAGAACGCTTCGAGAGCCGGCTCCTCGACCCGTACAGCCGCCAGGAGCGCCTTGCCCTGCCGGTGATTCACCACGACACGACTGTCGATCGCCTCGACGGTATGGCGACGCTTGACCTTCACCCGGGTCAATGGATTGCTATCCAGATATCCACGCTCGATGGCGTACCCGATCGCACTCGACAAGGCCGCTCGCTTGACGTTCAGCGTCGCCGGCGCCGCCGGCTGGCCGTCGAGCTTGCGGCCGAGCACCTCAAGCACCGACCGCACAACGGCCAAGTCCGCGAGATCGCCCAGCGGCCGGGAGTGCTTCCTAGTCCAAGCGATCGCCTCGACGAACTCGTGAGGCGGGTTCGGACTCTTACGGCGAGCACTGGTGTTGAAAGCCCATGTCTTGAGCGCCTTTCGGAGCAGGGCCGCATCTGGTGGCTGATCGTTTGTGTCGGTCATTGCGGTGGTAACCCTCACCAACCCGTCGGCGGTGCTATGCCGGTGGCGGGGTGAGGCTTCCATCCACCTCACGTCGATGAATTCCATGGCGAAGTCAAACCAGGTCGGGCCCTCTCGGCGGGGCCGCATGGAGACGGGTAGGCCGGTGTCCAGGTCGAATGCTTCGCCTTTGCGTGCCGCGGTGAGGAGACCGGCCCGGAATGACTCGGCGAGCTTGCTGGTCCGAAAGGTCTCGCTCTTGCGGTTCGTGGCAACCTGCCACCGGACTCGGTAGGAGGTGCCTCGCGCCCCACCCCGCGAGCTAGTCGCGAAGACCTTCACGTCGTAGGTCGTGGTGTTCATGCGATGCCTTCTTCCAGGCCGGTGAGCCAGGTGTCGAGGTCGGCGCGGCGGACTCGAATCTCGCCGTTCGGGAGTTTGATGCTCCGGGGGCCAGCGCCCCTGGCCCGCCAGTCGTAGAACGTGGATCGGGCGACGCCGAGTTCGGCGCAGAGGTCGAGGACGGTCAGGTGGGTGGTGGTGCTGACGGCGGGTCGCCGAGACATGGTTTCTCCTTGCCGGGATGTGGGTGTCTGCCTGATGCGGCTGGTGCGGTTGGTGGTGGTCATCGGTCGCCCTGGGGGTCGCATCCGGGG
>JBOFLH010000620.1:0-2359 GCA_051657765.1 Nocardioides sp.
CAGGCACGTCGAGGTCTTCCAGATGGACAGTGTCAGAACTTCCATCCTCGGGAGACCTCGACCCCCATCCAGGCAAGACGCGCCGACCGAAGTCGTCACGACGGCCTCACCCAACCACACCCACAATCATGAAGAGCCACTTTGGTAGCATGCTCTGTGTTTCGGGATGCTGGGATGTATAACCTGGCGAAGGTCGCATGTGGCGTAGTGGTGTTCTTTTTGTGCGGATTTCAGGCGTCATTCGCTGACTGTCATTGGACCAATCCGGCGGTGCTTACCGGATCTGGGACCGCGACGGCAGGACCTTCCGGCTCGACACAGTACGGCGCATGGGAACGAAACGGGCGCGGTGTTCGTGTGCGCGGGATCAATGGCGCGATACCCAATACGTACTGCCTTGACACGTGGTTCGATTGGATGACGAAGAGTGGTCACTTCGACAAACGCGGCGTCCGCAACTGTGACGAGAACTCAACTCGGCAATCTGACTCTGGAGGTGACTATTGGGAGCCTGAGACAACCTGGGCTGACCGTGAAGTAGTGGGTGCCCAGAAGTCAGCTGGGTGCCGCTACCAGCTGGATCCGCCAAGTAGCCAGCTCCAGGGGTGCGAGTATTCCTATCAATTCCAGCCAAGTTGCACGTTCTCCGCGGCTAGGGTGTCGAACCACCCTTCTCAACGGACGTGGCTTCGTCGTGATGACGGAACCCAAGACTATTTTGATGGTGGCGATGTTGATGATCCGAATGACTAGCTTGTCGGGCAAGGTCACGGTGGCCGCGAGTGGGGTGGTCGTGTCGTGGGTGCTGCTGTCCGGGTGTGGCACCCAGGTTGAGCCGCTTGGTGCAGCCGAAGCTGTTGCCGTGGAGGCTGAGGTCAACGGTGTCTATCGGTCGATCTGGGGTACTGATGAGCAACGGAACGCCGCCAGGTATCTCGGGTGGCGGGCGATGACCGACCCGGTAACCGAGTGCATGGGTGATCGGTCGCAGAAGTATTACCGGTACTTCGTGCCCACGTTTCGTGGTGGTGTCTCCGGGCCGACCGAGGAGTGGATTGGTCCGCTCGATCTGCGGCAGTCGGACATCGCCTTGGCCAACACCGAGGCGATCAATCTGGAGCGGAATAGCGGTGAGGGTCCGGCGTGGGTGCAAACCAAGGAGTACCGGGCAGCTGACGCGGCGTGCCAGTCCGCCGAGGGTGATCCCACGGCTTTCAACCCACCCACGGATGTGCAGGAGTTGAGTTCTAAGTTCCGGAAGATTCTGAGCGAGGTCGACCACGACCTTGGCTCGATCGACGACTACCACGACTGTATGCGCGATCGTGGGCATGAGGTGAACCAGGAAGGCGACGGCGCGACCGGGTTGAGCAACTACCTCTCGGCGCGGTTGCCGACCCCGCCTCTACCGGGCGTTGAGCCGTCGGCTGAGTGGTTGGAGTTCCTCACTTTCGAGGACGGTGTTCTCAAGGCGGATCGGGCCTGTCGGGAGGACAAACACAACGAAGGCATCGCCAGAATGGCCCCGGAAGTCGAGAAGTTCACGGCCGAGCATGCCGATGACCTCGCCAAAGCGGCCGACCAGTGGTCGACGTACCTAGAGCAGGCCCGCGAGATCGGCTTCCAGGACCCGGACGGCATCAAGTAACAACTAGATTCGGCCTCACGTCCACCCCTGTGAATCGGTCCTTCCTCCCCACCAGGTGACGATATCTCGGATGGTGCTCGATGCGAGGTCTGTCAGCATGTGACCACCATGCTGATGAAAACATGTGCGCACCATTGGTTCGTAGAGGACTCCTAAGCAGTCACATTGGCCTCTGGGTACATTCAATGGCGGAACGTTGGCCGGGCGGCCCGGCCAAACCTTTCGGGGGTCTCCACTGTGGTCGAGTGGCAGGGCTTGGACCGCTGGGACGTCGCCTGGGTTTAGGGGACGGCGCTCCCCCTCCCTCCTAACCAGCCATGCCCGGATGATTGGCGGTTACCGGTTCGTCGGGTTGTCTGGGTGACCGCGTGTAGCCGGGGTCCCGCCTTGGGTTGTTCCGGTCCGGCGTAGGGGTGGGGGTGCGCGAGGACGGTGTGTCAACGGCGGCTGAAAACTGACTCCCTGGCGGCAATCGAAAGTTGACCCCCTCGGTTACTGGTTCTCTTCGTTGACGGCTGCGGGGACGCGGCCGAGTTCTCGGTTCCTCAGCTGGTAGGAGTCGCTCTTGAGTTCGATGACCTCGGCGTGGTGGACGAGGCGGTCGATCATCGCGGCAGCGACGGTGTCGTCGCCGAAGACCTCGCCCCAGCGGGCGAAGTTCTTGTTGGACGTGACGATCAGGCTGGCTCGTTCGTAGCGGGATGAGACGAG
>JBOFLH010000621.1:0-5340 GCA_051657765.1 Nocardioides sp.
CTGGTGGTGCGGACCACCGATACCTACGACCCGAAGTTCCTCACCATCATCGGCCTGGGTGCGATGCGGGTCGCCGGGCAGGCATCAGCGCGGCTCATCCGGGTTCAAGGAGGCGTCGAACAATGACCACCACAACGAGTAGAACACTCCACCGCATCAGGCGGCGGCTGACCGGCCTGGCCGCCACCACCGTCGTGGCGGCGATCGTGTTCGGGTTGCCGGTGCTGCTGATGGTGATCGGCGCCGACCTGATCCCCGACCAAGGCCTCAGCCCGACAGGGCTCACCGATGCGTTGTTGGCACCCGATGACGGGTCGCTGGTCCTGGCCGTGCTCACCGTGGTCGCGTGGGTTGCCTGGGCGGTGATGGCGCTCAGCGTCACCGTTGAGGCGATCGCGTTGATCCGACGAGTCGACGCCCCCGCGCTTCCCGGTTTGGGTCGCCCACAAGCAGCCGCCCGAGGCCTCCTCGCGGCCGCGGCCCTGCTGTTCATCGCCGCCCCACTGGTCGCGCCACCTGCCGCCACCCCAGCCACCGCCGTAGTCAGTCACCACACCACGAACTCCACCACCCAAGCTCCGGGCCTTGATGCGGACACCGCACCCGCGGCCCGCCCCCACACCGGCGACGCCAGGTCTGGTGAGGACAGGACCGGTACCGCGGCGGCGGCCGCGGGGGTGGTGGTGCATACGGTGCGGCCCGGGGAGAGCTTGTGGGGGATCGCCGAGCAACACCTGGGGGATGGTGCACGCTACGGCGAGATCGTCGAGCTCAACCGGAACCTGATCGGGAACCGGCCCAGCTTCCTCCAGGTCGGCTGGGAGCTCCACCTCCCCACACCACCGGCCGCATCCACCGAACAGCAGCCGCCGGCGTCGTACACGGTGGCCGCCGGGGACACCCTCTCCGAGATCGCCCACGAGCAGCTCGGCGACGCCGACCGGTACCCGGAGATCTTCGAGGCCTCGACCGGTATCACCCAGCCCGGTGAGGCCCGCCTGGCGGATCCGGATGTGATCGACGTCGGCTGGACACTGACCATCCCAACCGACCACGACAACCCCGCTCAGCAACCACCACCACCCAGACGAGCCGGCGACCCTCCACCGTCCTCGGTCGACGACCCCACCCCCACCGGCCAGGAGGACCCCTCCGACGCCGGGCCGACGGAAAGTGAGAGCGAACCCACCACCGCTACGCCTCGGGCCACCACACCAGCAGGCCAGCCGGCGCCTGAGGAGCAGGGCGAGTCGGCGGCCGAAGACACCACCACCACTCCCACCACCGTCGATCGCGGTGACGAGGTGGGGGAGGGGGTTGATGATTCGGTGTTGTCGGCTCCGTGGGTGCTGGCCGGGTTGAGTGGCGCGGGGGTGTTGTTGTCCGGGGCGTTGCTCCTGGCGTTGCGGGGCCGGCGGCGGGCCGGGTTCCGTAACCGGCCCCCTGCTCGTGCCCTGGCGGCCCCGGCACCTGACCTCGCGCCGGTCGAGATGACCCTGAACGCCACCGGAACGACTGCGGCTGTGACGGTGGAGTTCACCGATGAGGTGCTGTGCCGGCTCGCCGCGACCGTCGCTGGTCTGGGTCGGGTGATGCCGCCGGTGGCCGCGGTCGAGCTCGGCACCGACCGTCTGACGTTGCATCTGTCCGCACCCGCTCAGGTGCCCCGGCCGTGGGTCGGGTCTCCTGACCACACCCACTGGCACATTCCCGTCAGCCTCGCGCTTGACGAGGTCGGCCCCGATACCGGTACCGCTGAGGCTCCCTACCCGCTGCTGGTCACGATCGGCACCACCAGCACCGGGGAGACCTGGTTGCTGAACTGCGAAGAACTCGCCACCCTCACCATTACCGGCGACTCGGTCCGGTGTCGTGACTTCGCCCGGCACCTCGCTGCACAGGTCGCGGTCAACCCGTGGTCGCGGCGGGTTCGGCTCGACTGCATCGGTGTCGCCGACGAGGTGGTCGCGATGGATGAGCGGATCGTCCACCACCCCACCGGGCCAGACGCCCAGGCTGCGACTGGCGAGGTCCTCGCGGCCGCGGTCGCCATGGTCGAACGGGCCACCCGGAACGACACCGATGTCTCTACCGGCCGCACCGGCGGCATCGACGACGACGTCTGGCCGGCTCGGATGCTGCTGGTCGATGCCGCGGCCGGCGTGCCGGCTGACCTGCCTCAGCTTCGGCAGTTGGTGGGCGACCATGTCGGCCGGGCCGCTACCTCGATCATTGTGATCGCCGACACCCCCACCACCACACCAGTCGCGGACCTGCTGGTGACTCCGGCCGGCCGGGTGGTCCTCGAGCACGCCGGTCTCGACCTCGAAGCCGTCGGGCTGACCAGTGAGGAGGCCCGCGGCTGCGCCCTGGTCTACGCACAAGCCGAGAACCCCGAATACGTCCCGGTCCCCGTTGACGAGTCCGCCACCGACGGCTGGGAAGCCTACGCCGACTACACCGGCGGCCTGCGTGCCGAGCACACCCTCCCACGCCACACACCCAACCCCGACCCAGCCGGTGGTGGTGGGGTGTCGCTGCTCGAGGGTGACGACGAGGACTACCTGCACGCCAGCGCGGCAGTGGCCGAGGACCTCGACGCCGTCGCCCCCAAAGTCCCAGCCGGTGTTCGTGCTGACGTCGAGAACGCCGACCCCACCCTCGACCGTGATGTCGCGGACTGGTTCGCCACCGACTGCCCACACCCGCGGCTGACCCTGCTCGGTGCCGTCCACGCCCGCACCCACGGCAAGGCCCTGGCCAAACGCCGGCCCTACTTCACCGAACTCCTGGCGTTCCTCGCACTCCGCCGCCGCACCGGGGTCACCGTGGCCGAGGTCAGCCGCACCTTCGGCATCAAAGAGGACAAGGCCCGTGACTACGCCCAGATCGTGCGGGACTGGCTCGGGGTCAACCCGGCCACCGGCACCAAGTACCTCCCTAACGCCGACCAAGCCCCGGCCACCACAACCACCGGCGTGAACGTCTACCAAATCCACGAAGATCTCCTGGTGGACTACGACCTGCTCCGCCGCCTACACCTACGGGCGAAGGCCCGCGGCGGCACCGACGGGCAACACGACCTCCAGACCGCCCTCAAACTGATCACTGGTCTGCCGTTCGACGGGCTACGCGAAGGGGGATGGAACTGGCTGTTCGACGGCGAACGCCACGACGAGTACGCCACCTACGCCATCGCCGACATCGCTTTCACCATGGCCACCTGCGCCCTGGCCGCCGGCGACCTGGTCACCGCGCGGTCGGCCGCGCACACTGCTGCCACGGCCGCGCCCCACGAGGAATTCACCCGACTGTGTCTGGTCAAGATCACCGAGGCCGAAGGCCACCCCCACGCCGCGACCCAGATGCTGCGCGAGGAGGTCTGTAACCGCACCGACGACCACGACGCCCCACCAGAACTGTCGGCGCGAACCAAGACAATCATCACGACCCACGACTGGCTCGCAAGCTAACCCCACCCGGGGAGAGGAAGAACCCGACCGATGAGACTCAACCAGCCGACCATCAAGACACCACACCGGATGAAACCCACCCTCCTCGTCGCAGTCACCTTGTCGCTTGCGGTCACCCTCACCGGCTGCACCAACGGCGAGGACGACCCACCCGAGACCAACGACACCCCCACGGCGAGTCCCTCCACGCCCGCGCCGACCAGCGCGAGCCCCACCCCGAAAACCCCCGAGGAAAAGGCCACCGACCAACTCATCCGCTACCTCGACCTACGCGACGACGCCTTCCGAGCGGCCAAACTCGACCTCGAGCAGCTCGCCAAGGTCGCCACCGGCGAGGTGTACCTCAACACTCAGCAGAACATACGGGCCACCGAGAGTTCTGGCGCCAAGATCAAGGGGGAGTGGGTGCACACCCTGAGCGCGCCGAATCAGCGGAACGAGACCACCATCGTGATCACCGACTGCGAAGACCGCAGCGGAGTCGAAGAGACCAAGGACGGCAAGCCAATCCCGGCCCCGAAGAATCCGGAAGGCGGCCCGCTACGAAACCCGCTCCCAACCGATTACGAGCTGGTCAAGCAGAAAGGACGATGGCTAGTGAGCGACCTCAACGTCCGTTGGGACGAGAAGTGCTAGCCCGGGCGCTGGCCGCGGTAGCAGCCACTGCCGCCGCACTGTTGGGCCCGATTGTGGTGCCGGCCTACTCATACGCGGCAGCTGGCGAGGACTGCCGGGTCGAGAAGAATCCTGAGACAGGGGAGTTTGAGGTCATTTGTGAGAGCACCGGCGGCGGTGAGGGTGGCGGTGGCAGCACTGGTGGTTCGTCCACCTGTCAGTACGGCGGCCGGACCATCCCCTGTACCGGTCCGGCCGGGTCGGTGTGGAATGGCACCTGCTACGTCGGGGAGCCCACTCGACGAGGAATAGATGGACCGAACGGGGAGAAGAGTCTCGACGAAGGGCAATGGCACACCTGCTACCTCCCACCCGGGATCTCCGGCCCGAACATCGTGTGGGTCGGCGCCGGTGAAACCCTGATCGACCCCGTCACCCTGGCCTACCGAGCAGTCGCGGCCATGGACCTCGACCCCATCACCGTCGGGATCGTCCCCGAACAAGGCCCCGACCGCGCCGGACTCGTCGGGCTACCGGTCTGGATGTGGGTCGAGAACCAAACCCCCGACACGTGGGGACCCATCACCCGCTCCGCGAGCCAAGGGCCCGTCTCGGTCACCGCCACCGCCACCGTCCAAGACGTCATCTGGGACATGAAAGACGGCACCAAAGTCACCTGCACCGGCCCCGGCACCCCCTACACAGACAGCTACGGCAAGAAAGACTCACCCACCTGCGGCCACCGCTACGAAAAAATGTCCACCGACCAACCCGACCGCGCCTACCAGATCACCGCCACCAGCCACTGGATCGTCGAATGGACCGGCGCCGGCCAAACCGGAACCATCGAATTCGACCTCACCACCAACCCGGTACCGGTCCGGATCGCCGAAGCCCAGGTGCTTACGCAGTGACGGTGAGCCGCGTGTGTTGTCGTGGGAAGCGGAACGGAACGACAGTTGCTTATCTGTGCGGTCACTGAGTAGCGAGATCTATCTGTTTCATCTACCGACGAGTTCGGCCAGGGCGACTCGGTGTTCGACGTCGCCGACGCGGATAGTGATGGTGGCTTCGGCTCCTACCGCGTCGAAGTAGGCCTTCATGGTGGAGAGCAGGATGTCGGGGCGGCCTTCGAGGCGGGAGACGCTGGTTTGGCGGATCCCCATCTTTTGGGCGACCTCGGCCTGAGTGAGCGCGGCGACCTGGCGGATAGTGGCGAGACCGATGCGGTGCTGACGCTCCATCTGTTCGC
>JBOFLH010000622.1:0-1819 GCA_051657765.1 Nocardioides sp.
GAACAACGCCGTGGTCTTCGACTTCAGGCCGGGTGTCGACGGGGGAGCTGAGATGTTGGGGCGCCGCGGCGAGGACCATCGATTCACCGAGGAGCGACCCGCTTCAAGCCGGCGCAAGGCCATCGAAGCGGGGATGGAAGATCGGACTGAGTCCGAGACCCGGGCTGATGTCGCGCGGCGGGTCGACCGGCAGCTGTCGGGCGAGCCCGGCCCGCTGTCGGGCAGCGCCAAGCGCGGCCCGGTGTCCTACGAGATCGGATCGGCGCAAGACCCGGACGCTGTCGCAGTCGGTAGGGACCTCGGCAGGGATCCTGGTGGGGATCTTGATGGGGACCTGCTGGACGGCAACCTGGACGGTGGCCGCGGCAGGGGTGGTCTCGGGTGATACCGCGAGCCGACGTGGCTTCGGCACGACGCATTGTCGTCAAGGTCGGGTCGTCGTCGCTCACCACCGCCGCCGGGGGCCTGGACACGGCGCGAGTCCGTCACCTGGTCGACGCGTTGGCCACCAGCCGAATTCGGGGGGCGGAAATCGTCTTGGTGTCCTCGGGTGCCATCGCCGCGGGCCTGGCGCCCCTGGGGATGCCGCGTCGGCCGAAGGCGTTGGCCGCCCAGCAAGCGGCTGCGTCGGTCGGTCAGGGCATCCTGGTACACCGCTACACCGAGGAACTGGCTCGGCACGGCATCATCGCGGGCCAGGTGCTGCTCACCGTTGATGACGTCACTCGTCGTTCGCACTACCGCAACGCCTATCAGACCCTGGCCAAGTTGCTCGACCTGGGCGTGCTACCGATCGTCAACGAAAACGACACGGTGGCCACCGGCGAGATTCGCTTCGGCGACAACGACCGGCTGGCGGCGCTGGTCGCTCACCTGGTGCACGCCGACCTGCTGGTGTTGCTGTCTGACGTCGATGGTCTCTATGACGCCGATCCGGCAACGCCAGGCGCCAGGTTGGTGACCGAGGTGGACGCCGACGGTGACCTGAGCGCGTTCTCAATCGGGGCCAGGGGCGGCACCGGACTGGGTTCGGGTGGCATGGTGACCAAGGTCGAAGCCGCCAAGATCGCCGCCGGCGCCGGGATCCCAGTGGTCTTGACCGCCGCCACCCGCGCGGCCGAGGCACTCGCGGGCCAGGTGATCGGCACGCTGTTTCGAGGAACCGGCAAGCGTAGGTCCACCCGACTATTGTGGCTGGCGCATGCCACCGAGCCGAAAGGTTCGGTGATCCTGGACGCGGGTGCGGTGAGCGCGGTGGTAGAGCGGCGGGCCTCGTTGTTGGCCGCCGGCGTGACCGGTTGCACCGGCTCGTTCCAGGCGGGCGATCCGGTCGACCTGGTCGGTACCGATGGTGTCGCGGTGGCGCGCGGCCTGGTGAACTTCGACGCGACCGAGATTCCGGCCTTGCTGGGACGCTCCTCGCGCGACCTGAAGCGTGAGCTCGGCGCGGCGTACGAGCGTGAAGTGGTGCACCGCGACGACCTAGTGGTGTTGTAGGCCGATTTCGGTGCGGGCGGCAGATGCCGGAGGTAGCCTGGCCCGATGGTGAAGGTCATCCAGATTCGCGGTGTGCCTGACCACGTTCACGCCGTGCTGGTGAACGCCGCGCGCGCTCGCGGCCTGTCGTTGACCAAGTATCTCCGGGAGGAGTTGGCCTATGCCGCCGCGCGCGTCGAAATCGTTCGGGACAACGCCGTCGTGATCCGCCGCACGCAGCGGGTCGTTGGCGGTCAGGTTGCTCGCGAGATGACTCGTCGCCCGGTGGTCGAGGAGCCGGACGGGTAACGGTCATCGACGACCGGGCGCACCGCGCTTGTGG
>JBOFLH010000623.1:0-1496 GCA_051657765.1 Nocardioides sp.
GGTTGAGCCCACCGTTAGTGAAAGCCGCAGATTCGGCAGCACGATTCTCGTCGGTCACGGTCACGACCTCACCTATGCCATGTCGGCCGTCGGCATAGGCGATCCGAAGGTCCGGCGTCCGCTGTTGGCGATTGTCATCTTGAAGGAAGACCTGTTCGCCAGTAGCCCGAGCAATGATCCGACCAGCGCCGTACTCTACGTCGCCATACGGCCCGCCACGGTCGCGACTTCTGATTGCATCACCGCGAATGTCCAGCGGGTATCCCGGTTGCCACGAAGTCTCGCTCGCACTCATCAAATCCAAGTGTGCCAACTCGCGCCAGCGTGTGCACCTACTTCCTCGAAAAGACGACAAGACAAGCCGCCGGACCTCCGCTTCGCTACGACAATGCGGATGGGCCGCAAGCCCGCCGCGACCGGCATATGTCCATGCGGGTCGAGGGCATGTCCCCGCCACCGATTAGCCTCTACGACATGCTTCGACGTTTCTCTTATCTCGACGAACAGACTCTTAACGACTACGTGGGTGTGCTTGAGGACGGCCTACGCGAGTCACGCATTGAATCGTCGGGCAACCGGTCGTCGAAAGCCGGTTCCGCTGATGCGAAGATCATCAAGGCCGGAATCGAGTCTGGAACCGAGGCAGGTTCCTCTGTATCGACCAGCGACACTCCGCCCGCACGATTCAATCGACTTTTGCGCCTGGCGCAGGAATCTCCAAACGCCAGCGGATGGATCGATGTGGTAACACTCGACGACCTGAGCGACGCCGGGATAGGCGCGCTGGTCGACTTCGAGTGCGAGCTCGAGGTTCCAGACGTCGCCCGCCTATTTGGTTCCGACGAACTGAACGGCTTAGCAGACGCGCTCGACTCGCTACGCTCGCTCGGCGGTCTGCTCGGCGAAGAGGTCTCAGACTTGCCTGATGCTGCGGAGGTAGCGGCGATGTCGGGCATCATGAAGACGATGAAGTCCGATGGTCTCATCGTCGTTGGTCAAGACGAGGAGTCGCAGTGGAAGATTGCAAGCAACCTTCGCCGGGAACTGATTCGCGGCGGCTCGCTCGACGAACTCTCCGGCTCGCTGCGCATCACCGGCAAGATCGGACGGGTTATCAACAAGGGCGAATACAAGATGCTCCTCGGCCTGCCTGGGATGTCGCTCCTTCCGAGAGATCAGCGCAAGGCAATGGAGAAAAAGCGTCCCGACCCTGACGAGATGGATATGTACCTCGAAGGTCCGGCTCGATTGATCGACGTACTCGCCATCTATCGCTGAGCACAGAAACAGCTCACTTGGGACCTGATCACAGTCAGGTCCTATCGGGCCGCTTAAGGTCAAGCTGCCTCGAAATCTGCGCCGCAGACGTCACAGAGGATCCGCCCCAGCTGCGCGACTGCCACTGATACCCGGATCCGTCGCGGACACTGGCACGACAACACCAGACCGTTCTTCGGCCGCCTCCCCGAAGGGCTCGCGGCGTCGCCGCCATCACC
>JBOFLH010000624.1:0-8692 GCA_051657765.1 Nocardioides sp.
GTTAGGGGAGCGGGCAGCTGCTTTCCTCGCTCAGCTCCGGTTGTGGGTTCCTGGTTTGCTGATCGGCTACCAGGGGGACTTGAGCAATGCCAACCTGTCTGGCCTCAATTTGTCCGGTGCCAACCTGTCCAGCGCCAACCTACGCCATGCCAATCTGAACAAGACCAGCCTTAGGGGAGCGACGCTAGTCGCCGCCGATCTCACGAACGCGTCCATGAGAGACGCGAATGTCAGCATGCGGGAGACCGTTCGGACCGACCTCAGCAGGGCAGTTCTGCGCGGTGCGGACCTCACCGGGGTCGATCTTTCTCGCCTCACGTTTGTTCGCCTCGACGGCGCGGATCTGCGGGGGGCAATCCTGCCGACCGGCAGCCGGCTCACCGGTTTGGACCTGACCACGGTCCAGATCGACCGGGCTTCGGTGATTGAGGCAGTAGGCACGTTCGACGTGATTCGGGTGAGCCGGAACCCGCTGTCGGCACAGTTCTTCACCCTGATGAGCGTCGTTGCGGGGCAGCATCCTGACGCGGACTGGATCTCCGCCAGGTTCACCGCAGCCCGTCGACAGGTACCTTACGTCGGAGATAGTCCGGCTGAATCCCTGCGGCTGTCGATGAGCGTGCGCATCGTCGACCATTCTGACATTGAGATTCGTCTCGACAGCATCGACGGCGTGCACGTCATCGGCCACCGAAGCCATCACTATGCGGCAACTGACATACCAGTGGATGAACTCGCGTTCGGCGCCCGTCGACTGGAGTTCATCGACGCCACACCGATGCCGGACAACACTCCACCGGCGACCGAAACTGGCCCGCTTGCCGAGGGTGAGCTGGTGTTGCGAGCTACGACCCTGCATGATCTCGCCCGACACGCTGCGACAGAGGTGTGGACGTCGGTGTTCGCCTTCATGAATCAGGAGTGGGCTGGGCTCCGGTCCGGCAGTCTTCACATGGAGTTGGGTTCCGACGAGTTCAAGTCGGTCGGGCTGCTCGGTGCCGATGGGCGCACGCACGGAGTCGCCTGGGCAGTCTTGCGACAGTCGCGAACGCGCATGTTGTTCATGCCCACCGAATGGCAGCTGGGTGGGGTCTTTGGTGACTCGACGAGACCAGCTATCGAGCTGTGGTTGCAGCACCTCCTCCTGCTGGAGACGCCAGAGACTCAATCATTGCCGAGCCAGGTCAGGTTTCCCCACGAGCGGCTCGCGGAGATCATCGCCCAGGCGGTGGTCTGGGTGCCCGCAGGGCCACGTCTGGTGCTCAACGCCGACTTCCTACTGGCGCTGGCCACCTATGGTCGTCCCTGGGTCAAGAGTCCGATGGGCGGCATACTCTCGCCGTCCACAGTTCACTCCGGGCTGTACCGGAGCATCATTACCGCCTTCAGCAACCTCGTGTGGTACCGAGAGTCGCCCTTCCCGGACCTGGCTCTGCAATACCAGGGTCCGATCCCGGCCGAGGTGTTCCCACCCAGCGTCGCTGATGCGCTCCGAGCCGCTGGGTTGACTGAATTGGACCTCACCGGTTTGGAGCTCCCTCCGCCTACTACGTCCGGCGCGCCTGTGGGAGATCCCTGGAGACTCCGGGAGGCGGCGATGGCTTCCGAGTTCGGCCCGTCGATACCAGTGCTCGACTCGGAAGTCTGGGGTGGCGATGTTGAGGCACGGCGTGGGGGTCTTGCGGAGTCGCTGCCCGGTCGTGATTTCGCGCCTGAGCACGCTGGGTCGGTGCCAGTGCTGGAGTCACTGCGGGCGTTCGAGGTCACCGGCATACCGCTGGACCATGTGGTGTTCGGGCCGCAACCCGAGCCGGATCCGGTGTTGGTGTCGAAGGTTGCCCTGCTGTTGGATCGGATCCTGCCCGAGGGGGCGGGCTGGGGCAGCCCACCTGTCGCGTCGCCTGGGGTGAGGTCGGTGCTCATGGTCACCCCGCACGGCGACGTGGTCGGGGTGGCGTGGGCGGCGCCGGTGGGTGTTGGGTGGGAGCCACGGGTGTATGGCGATCCGGCGGTGCCCGGGCTTGATCAGGCATTGTGGGAGGCGCTCGCGGCGCGGGTGGATCTCGTCGATGAGTACGCCAGGCGGATCTTCAATGGTGCCCGGCTCGCGGATCGGCGGCTGGCGGATGTGTTGGAGCGCGTCGTGGTGTATCCGGTGCTGCCGGTGACCGGAGACCTCATCCTCAGAGTTGCTCGGCTGGTTGAGTCGTGGTGGGCAGGTGCGAGCGGGGCGACGAGTCAGGTGGGAACCGCGGCGGAGTGGGTGGCGTCGGTGGTCGCCAGTGCGTCCGACCTGTTGGGTGGTGATAACGGCCAGCTGCCGGGTCTCATACTGGAGTACCGGGGGGCGTTCGCCGCCGACCTGCTCCCGACCCGAGCTGGGAGCTCTCGGTCGGGTTCGGACCGGGTAGAGCTCGGCGGCATCCAGGTCCCGTGGCATGCAGGCGTGGGTGAGGCCGATGACCCGTGGCGGCTCGGGGTGGCCGCGCTGCTCGCCAGCCCGATCGACGCGCCCACGACTCCGGGCACTCTCCTGGACTTCTTGGCCCGACACGATCTGCCCACACCTGACAACCTCGTCCGCCATGTCAGCCCCAACCGCCCCGACGACCCGCCGTCCGGCGACAACCGAGCCGCCCCCAAGCCGGTGACCCCGGCGCCCGTCGCCCAGACCTCGGAGGCCGACGCGCCGACCAACCAAGGTCCGCAGACCGCCGAGCACCGACGGCTGGCCGAGATCACTGATGCCAAGAGCGGCTGGCGCTTGTGGGGGCCCTATGTGTCCGGCCGGCAATGGGGAACCGTCCGAGAGGACTACTCGGCCGACGGAGACGCCTGGGAGTTCTTCCCGTTCGAGCAGGCCCATGCGCGAGCCTATCGATGGGGTGAGGACGGCATTGCCGCGATCAGCGACGCATCCGGCTTCGTCAACCTCTCCGTAGCCCTATGGAACGGGAAGGATCCCATCCTGAAGGAGCGGCTCTACGGGCTCACCAACGATCAAGGAAACCGGGGCGAGGACGCCAAGGAATATTGGTGGTCAGTTGACGGTACCCCTAGTCACAGCTGGATGCAGACGACGTATCGATATCCGCAGGCCGAATATCCATACCAGTCGCTGCGCGACGAGAACGCTCGACGCGGCCGGAATGATCGAGAGTTCGAACTCGCTGATACCGGTGTTCTGGACCAGGATCGATTCTTCGATGTCACCGTCACGCACGCCAAGGCGGGTGTCGACGACATCTGCGTCACCTTCACCGCGACCAACCACGGACCAGACGCCGCCCCACTGCACCTACTGCCCCAGATGTGGCTCCGCAACACCTGGGTCTGGGACAGCGAGGAACCACACGGATCGATGCACCTCACCCACACCCAGGTTGCCGGTGTGTCTGAGCAGACCGTCGTACAGGTCGACCACGACCAGCTAGGCACCTACTACGTCGTCGCCGACGGCGCGCCCGAGGTGTTGTTCTGCGACAACGAGACCAACGCGGTGCTGTTGTTCGGTTCCGAAGCCAACCAGACTCCCTACCCCAAGGACGGCGTCAACCGGCGCGTCGTGCATGACGACGCCGCAGCCGTCAACCCGGAGCGAGTGGGTACCAAAGCGGCGTTGTGGTATTCGTTCGATGCGGTGCCCGCCGGCGAGTCGGTCACCGTTCGGGTGCGTATGTCCCGGGAGGCGCCGAAGCCGGTGCTGGCCGGGTCCGACTTCGACGCCGTGCTGGCTGACCGGCAACGCGAAGCCGACGAATTCTATGCTCAGATAATCCGGCCCGAGGTGACCGACGAAGACCGGATGATCGCACGGCGTGCCTACGCCGGGCTGTTGGGCGTCAAGCAGCTGTTCAACTACGACGTGCAACAGTGGCTGTCGGGGGACTCCGCGAGCACCCCACCCGAATCGCGACAAGCAGCCGGCCGACGTAACACCGCATGGCAGAGTCACTTCAGGTTGGCGGACGTTATCTCGATGCCTGACGAATGGGAGTATCCCTGGTTCGCTGCGTGGGACCTTGCGTTCCACGCCATTCCGCTGGCACAAGTCGACCCCGCCTTCGCCAAGCACCAGATCCTGTTGATGTGCGACCCGCGGGCCATGCACCCCAACGGTCAGCTGCCTGCCTACGAGTGGGAGTTTGGCGACGTCAACCCACCGGTGCATGCGTGGGCGGCGTGGAACGTCTATCAGATAGATGGCGCGAACGACCGCGGCTTCTTGGTCCAGATATTCAACAAACTCATGTTGAACTTCTCGTGGTGGGTCAACCGGAAGGATCCGTTGGGATCGAACCTGTTTGAGGGCGGGTTCCTCGGCATGGACAACATCGGTTTGTTCAATCGATCAGAACCGCTGCCACCTGGCTATCGACAACAACAGGCCGATGCCACCGCTTGGATGGCGTTCTACGCCCTCAACATGTTCAAAATGGCACTGGAACTCGCCCGCACGGAGCCGTCCTATGGCGATGCCGCGGTCACCTACCTCGATCACTTCCTAGCGATCTCCTGGGCGATGAACCGATCACTGTGGCACGCCGAGGACGGCTTCTACTACGACGTGCTGGTCAACCCGGATGGCACCTCGAAGCATCTCCGGGTTCCGTCCATGGTCGGCATGTTGTCCATGATCGGCGGGGCCGACGTGCCGTCCTGGATGGCCGAGATCGTGCCGGACGTGATCTCTCGCCTGAGGTGGCTGGCGCAGGAGAGACCGGAATTGGTCAACTCGGTCGCGATGAGCGACGGTCCTGGTCAACCGCAGACGTTGCTGTCGTTGCTTGACGGGGACCGGCTCCGAAAGGTGCTGGCGCGGATGTTCGACCCGCAGCAGTTCTTGTCCGAGCACGGCATCCGGTCGATGTCCGCGGCCATGCGGGACGGTTTTAGCACCGAGGTCTTTGGCCAGAACGCCTTCATCCAATACGAACCCGGCGAATCGCAGACTGGTCTGTTTGGCGGCAACTCCAACTGGCGTGGCCCGGTGTGGATCCCGGTCAATGTGTTGCTTGTCGAGCAGCTTCGAGCCTATGGCCACTACTTCGGCGACTCGTTTACCGTGGAGATCCCCACTGGTTCGAACAATCATCGAAACCTCACCCAAGCGGCCGAATTCGTCGAGGATGGGCTCATTGGCTTGTTCCGGCTGGGTGCCGGGTCCAGACCTTCGGACGGCAGCCGGATGGAGGCCAGCAACAATCCGCGGTGGCGTGAACACGTCAGCTTCTACGAGTTCTTCGACGGGGACACCGGTGAAGGGCTCGGCGCCTCCCACCAGACCGGCTGGACCGCCTACGTGGCCACCTTCATTAACCCGCCGGCCCGGGTCGCGCAACAGCCGGGACCCTTGGCGACACCCGCAGTCGGGGTTGATCGAGTTGACGATGCGCAGGGCCGACTCCCCGCACGCCCGGACACAACTCCGGAGCCGGGGGTCTTCGCGGGTGAATTGTCGCACCGAGCCAGCGAAACGACGGTGACCCTGTCACGGGAGTACTTCACTCACCCAGAGGGGTCGCCGCTACCGGTTGATCAGCTGCTGGCCACCTACCCAGGGCTAACCAATGAGCATGTCGCTGCCTGGGAGGCCATGCGCCAGGTGCGGGTGTACTGGGCCGAGCTAACCGAGGTCGAGTGCGCCACAGCCGAGGACGGCGTCGCTGAGGCACTGGAGATGGTGGAGCGGATGTATCGGAGGCACCCGGAACTTCGAGAGGTCGAGCTCGGCGGCTACGTGTACCAACGCGACAACGGGTCGTGGGGGGTCAGTCTTCCCTTCATCGGCTCGGCCCGCGAAGTGAGCGCGCTATGGCTGGCCGAATCACCAGCCGACGTGACGTCACAGGTGTTCTGGCATTCCCATTCAACCGTGCTCACCCGAGACGGTTACGTGGCCGGCCTTTCTGGCGACGATCTGATCTCGGCTCTCTGGGGAGGCTACGCCAACTACTCCTATCACCATGGTGTGCCGTCTCGGGTCCGGCCACACGAGCGCTGGTGGTCGCTGCCGGTGGAGACCCGCCAACGAGTGGTGCGGTTAGCGACCCGATTGCTGGCCCAGATCACCGCTGCGGCAACTGCCGAACGGCGCCAGGTCCCACTCGGCAGATTCACCAGACTTGTTACGCCGTACGTCGACGTGGACACGTATCAGCCGCTCGGGATCGTCGGCCTCGGTGGCCGCGCGGTTCAGCGGGTGTCGGTCGGCGTATGGTCCGACCAGCAGGTGTTCGACGTACTGCCCGAGGATAGGCGGCCCCGCGGTCCGCTCGCGCCTGGTCGGCAACCATGGCTCAGTCCGTCTCGCAGGCTGGCCGACGCCGCCAGGACGGACCGCCTCGATCGGCCGACGATCCTCATCAGCGACGAGGTCGTGACTCGCCTCGGTGGGCCGGGAGCAGCCAGTGCCGCGATCCGTGATGTGCTCGCCGAGACACCGGGCACCCGGGTGGTCTTCCGAGGATTGATCGCGGGTCTCGACCTGTCCGACCTGGACCTGCGTGGCGCGTACTTCGGCAATGCCCGACTTGTGCGGGTGGACCTGTCGGGCAGTCGCCTGGACAACGCGTGGTTTAGCGGCGCCAGGCTCATTCAGGTGCGCCTGGACCACGCTCGACTGTCGTGGAACGCACTGATCGCCGCAGAGTTCGCCGACATCGATATTCTGGGCCACCTCAACCCGTCTGTGGCGATTGGCCTGGAGGTCCGCCGCACCCTGCAGAGCGCGGTCGGCCTGGAGTCCGGGGCCTACGGCTATCTGCGGACCGTGTGGCAGGTGTCGGGGGGTGCTGACTCTCCTCGGCTCGAGATACAGCTGTTCCTGCGGGGCACCACCTTGTCGCCGTTGGTATTGATGCCGGACCAGCAGCTCCAGGCACTGAGCCCCACATCTTTCTCCGTGCTGGCCACCTCGATCGGAGTCCCTGCGGAACAGCTGGTGTTGGCCGACGCGGAGTTCGTGGCCGCGCTGCCCGCCGATGCTCCAGGTGCTGAGCGGGCCTGGCTGGATATCGCCGCCGCGGCAGATCCGACGGTGCTCACTCAGCCGGATCAGGCCGTGCTGCATCCGGTGTACATCGACCCGACCCTGCTCGCCGCCGATCTGGTGGAGGTGACGGCCCACAATGCCGCGGCGTCTGATCGCGCGGCGTTGCCCGACCTGCCGCTACCGGATCCGAAGCTGCCCGGCTCCTCGGTGGACCACTATGACGCGCAGGAGTCGACAGCCGGACTTGCTGAATCAGTCGGCGATGGTGGCGCGAGCCCTAATGTCACGTCGGGCGGATCACTGTGGACGCCGGAGTCTGACGGCTTGGTGGCGGTCACCTTGATGAATGAACCTTTTGACCCTGCCCGTAAGGTGCCGGCCGGGCAGGCCGATCAGGACATTGTGATGGCGCTGGTGGACTTCTTCACCAGGCGATTGGATTCGCTGACGGCGCCGATGGTCTGGGCTCATGTCCACTCGCTTACTGCTGCCGGTCAGGTAGTAGTGGTGCTCCTCGATGAGAGCACCAGACTCCATGGTTTCGTGGGTGGCGTCGGCACGGTCAAAGGGGTCGGCCTGGCAGAGTCCACGGATGACCTCCGACGACAGTGGGTGCTGAAGGTGTGGCTCGGCGATTCTATCGGCGTGCTTGTCACTGGACCAACGGAGTGGATGTCGGCTCAACTGGCTGCCGCTGTCGAGGCACGCGCCCCAGGCGCGACAGTGCTAGCCCAGTATGGGGACACTCTCCGTCTGGTCAAGCGTCTGTTCTCCAATTTGGGTCTAGTCTCGCATTCCTGGACCATTGTTCTCGACCGTGATCTGATCGACTTTATCGAGTCGTTTGGTCCTGAAAGGTTCTTTAGACTCTTGAGTCGAGATGAGCCTGGTGGGGTGCCGCAATTGATTTCAGATATTCGGCTGTTGCTGCCGCATGAGCTGCAGCAGACCTTCGACGGGTCTTGGCAGAATCTGGACCTGAAAGGGAACGGAACCGTTACTCCGATCCCTAGTGGTCGGGCCAATGACGCCGGATGGAAGTATCAGAAGCTAACCAAGAGCGGACTATCCGCTGGCCGTTCGCTGATGTTGGTTCTGCAGGGGATAACAAGGGAGCAGGCCACGACGTTGTCTGCGGTGAACGGCATGGGCATCGAACTGCTCAGTCCCTTGTTTACTGGGGTTGATTTCCGGAAGCTACGGTTTAAGCCAGGGGACCTGAACGACGGCCTCGACTTCGAATCCGTGGACCTGTCGGATGCGAATCTGGCCGGGATGCGCCTTCAACGTCGGACTTTTCTCCGTGCCGTTGCCCGGCGCACCAACTTCCAGGGTGCGAACCTGACCGACGCAAGCTTCATCTATGCGGACCTCGCCGGAGCAGACTTTTCCAACGCAAACCTCGCCAACGCGGAAATGTTGGGTGCCAAGTTGGAAGGCGCTGTGTTCCGCGACGCAAACCTCTTGGGCGCAAAGCTGGGTGGAGCGGACTATCGGAAAGCACTACTCCACGGTGCTCGAGTCACGTGCGATGCCTTGAGGTGGGCGCGGATTGGCCCCGGCGTTGGCCGCGCGCGCATCGATATGACAGAACTTTGCGCGGAGCTCGCTCCCCTGGGCGACAGATTCTTGACTCCTACGGACCGATGGCTCGGACGAAGACTAGAGTCGCTGACCAACGTCCTGTTGTATCTGCAC
>JBOFLH010000625.1:0-4556 GCA_051657765.1 Nocardioides sp.
TCCGAGCCAGACATCCCCTGGGGCGACATCGCCGGCATGCGAGACTTTCTCGCCCACCACTACTTCGCAACCAGTCCTGAGATCATGCAGGCAGTGGTCGACAAGGACCTTAAGCCACTCGCCGACGCCGTGCAGCGGATCCGAGCCTCGCTTCCGGCACGGGAGTGAGGCTCTGCGGCGCGCGCCGCGCCGATGCACACCGGGCAGAACCCGGGACCGCGACACTCCAGCACCGGGTCCAGGTGGCGACTTGTGCCGAAGCGGCAACGTCCTCTGAACCTGGGGACGCTCCGCCCCGGGCACACACGATGAACCCGACCGACAACGTTGCCGATCCTGCGCTGATGCCGGATCTTGAGATCGCAGCCGACCGACGGCGCTCGTACCTCACTCAACTCGGTGAGCCCGCGGCACGGTTGCTGGAAGCTGCCGCCGACGAGTGCGGCGAGCGAATCGCCGCGGCCCGTTGAGCCGCGGACGCCGTCATGGACCTGCTGGCGCCGCCGTACCCGCGATGTCGGCGACCGCGTGACCCGTCTTGTCGAGGCTCCGAAGCGGGCCGACGATGACACGATCGCTGACGCGGGCCCGCCGGTCCGGCACGCCGCTCTGGGCCAGGGCCGGCTATCGACGCTGATCCTGGAGAAGACCGGGCGCTGTTCGACCGTGAAACCCGACATGCGTCGACATGCCGTGGACGAGCTCGATTGGGTCAGGTCGGCCTTTCCCTGACGGCGGGCGACACCGTCGGCGTCGGGTCAGCAGTAGCGAGCCGGGCCAGCAGCCGAAACCGCCACCGATGGCGACGTGGGGCGCCCGGCGACCCGGCGAGCACCAGGCGAGGTCTCCACGTCGGCCTCGCACCAGCCGGCGTCGGCGCCACCGGTGCCGGAGTCATAGCCACGCCCGCCCCACAGGGTCTCCCAGCCGAGGCCGCCGTCGAGCACGTCATCTCCGGGTCCACCCGAGAGGTTGTCGTCCTCGCCGTCGCCGTAGATCTTGTCGGCGCAGCCGCCTCCGGAGAGTGCGTCGAGCCCGCTGCCACCCCGGATGAGGTCGGCGCCGTCGCCGCCGTTGATCGTGTCGTTGCCACCTCGGCCGTAGATCCGGTCGGCGTAGGCGGTACCGGTCAGCTGATCGTTCCCGGGGGTGCCGACGATGATCCGGCCGACGGTGTCGCAGGGATCCAGCCGGCCCGAGGCCACGACAGGCGCGCCGACGCCGGCCAATGCGACGACGGTCAACGACACAACCGCCCCCGCCATGGGGTATCTGTTGTTCTTCATGGTGTTCTCCTTGGTAGTTCCCGGCGCGGATGGGCCGGGGTCGAACAGGTCGTCTCGGGCGGGCCGGGGCCGGGCACCCGAGCGGATGCCCGGCCCGGGCTTCAGCACGACACCTGGTTCTCCGTGGCCGCGCTGCACACGTCGACACCGGCGTCTCCGTTGCCGGTGTCGTTCAGACCGTTCTGACCGTCGATCCGGTCATCACCGCGCCCGCCGCGCATCAGGTCATCGCAGTCGCCGCCGCGAATGCGGTCGTTGCCATCGCCGCCACGAATGACGTCGTGACCGCCCCTTCCGTCGATCTGGTCGTTGCCGTCGCCACCGTTGATGACGTCGTTGAACGGCGTGCCGACCAGCACGTTGTTGGCCGCATTGCCGTTGATGACGGCGCCAGGTGTGTCACACTCGCCGGGCGCCTGTGAGAGCGCGCTCGGGGTGCCGAAGGCAACCGCGGCCGCCACGACCGGCCCGGCCGAGGCCAGCGCAACTAGTGTTCGTTTCAACATGATGTCCTCCTTGGACTTCTCGATTCCGACCACCGTGGGCCGGTGTTGAGTCGAGAGTCACAAACACCTGTCAGCGTGAGATCAGCGTGCGGACCTAACCCGCTCACCGGCTGCCTCCGGGGTGCTCCAGCACTCGCGGATTCGGCGGCGGGGCCTGCATCTCCAGCATGGCCAGGGTCCATCGATCAAATGCGCGTCGCGCCTCGCCGTGCCGCCCGCAAGCAACCAACGCGTTGACCACGTCGGCGTGCGCCGACTCGTCGTAGGAGTCGGCCACAAGGAGACGCTCCCACGCGCCGACCGCCTGGTCGACGTCTCCTGCTCGGTCGGCCAGCTCGGCCAGCCGCCGTAATGACCGGACCCACACCCCTCGGGCTTCGTCGCGGGCCTGTTGCGACCACGACTCGTACGGATCGTCGGCGAAGGCATCGCCGGCATAGGCGTGATCGACCTCGTGCAACAAGCGTCTGGCCGCCGTCTCGTCCCGGTTGCGTAGCAGCTGGTCCGCCTCAGCGGCGTCACGCAGCATGGTGTCCACATCGACGCGCAGCCGACCCGTGTTGAGCCACACGCCATGCTGGTCCGCCCCGAGTGTGTAGTCGATCGGCCAGGACTTGTGGGGGTCGAACACACCACGCACCACCGATAGCAACACCGACAGTCGGTGTGCGGTCTTGGCCAGCTCGTCGTCCGGCCACAGATAGCCGGCGAGTTCCTCTCTGGCGATGGGTACGCCGTGCCGGGCGACCAGGATCTTGACCAGGGTGCGGGCCTGGCGCGACTTCCAGGCCGGCAGCGGTACCACCGTCCCGGCGACCGCGACCTCGAAACGGCCTAGCACCGTGATCTCGATCGGTGCCGTCGCACCGACCGGCAGCAACAGCGGTGAGCCGTCGGCGAGCGTCACCCCGGTTGCCTGCAGGCGGTCCGCCGACTCCTGCGCCAAGCGCCGTTCGACACCGCTACTGCCCGGCAACCGACCGAGGAGCACCCGCAACCGGTCAACCGCCGGCGCGGCGCCCGCGCGACTCCACAGGTCGAGCGCCTCCATTAGCGAGGCTCGGGCCACTGACGGGTCCGCGGCGGCCGCGCCGCGCAACTCCAGCGCCTCAGCCAGCAAGTCCAATGTGCGGTGGGCACGCGCGGCCGCTATCGCCGCCTCGGCATCGGCGGCGCCGGCGACGCGATCACCGGCCATCAGGGCCGCCCAGCCCAGTGCCGACAGCGCGGTTGCGGCAAGTTCCGGCGGCGCCCGGAGACACGCCTCTTCGGCCAGGTCCCGCGCCGCGTCGGAATCGGCTCCGGGATCCTCCAGAAGCAGCCGGCTGAGGCCCGCCAGCGCCGGGATCAGGATCTGCGATTCGCCGGTCTCCCGCGACAATGCGACCGCCTCCTCGAACATCAGCCGACTCTGTTGGCCCTGCCCGCGTAATCGCAATAGCTCTGCTCGGCCGACCAGTGCCAGGGCCGTGCGATGCAGACCGCTCCGCCGCGCCAGCGCGAGGGACCGGGCGAACGCCAAGTCCGCGCCGTGGTAGTCACCCAGCCGCATCCGCGCCTCGCCCAGGTTGTGCAGGGCCACCACGAGTCGACCTGGTGGGCTGCCCTCGCCGAGTCGAATGGCTCGCTCGGCGACCTCTGCCGCCTCGGCAAAACGCAGGCCGCGCAGCAGGACGTAGACCTGATTCACCAGAACCCGCACCAGCAGCGGCTGGTCGGCGGCCCGTTCGGCGGCGGCCAGCGCGGTGCCGAGGTGATCAGCCTCCCGGGCCCCGGGCGCATATCCGGCCGCCGCCAGATGCGCGCTGGCAATTGCCCCGGGGTCACCGGTGCCTTCGGCGACGTCGAGCGCTTGCTTCGCGATCGGGGCGCCTTCGTCCAGCCGTCCGAGCATGCTCAACGCGCTGGCCTGGCAAGCCAGTGCCATCGCGCCGGCCACCTCCGCGATGGTGCCCCGTGCGGCGAGCCGCTGACGGCGTCGGCACGCCGCGATGGCGTCGGCGTACTGACCACGCTGGAAGTGCACCATGCCTATTCGCCAGGCTAGCCCGGCCGGAATCGACACCGCATCGGCCGGGAGAAGCGTCCGCAACACATCCATGGCGCCGACCGGATCCCCGCACAGGCGCAAGGCGTCGGCGCGAACCAGCCGCTCCGCGGCGACCTCGGAGTCGGCATCCAGCAACCGAATCAGCGCTCGTGCTCCACCGCGAGCCAGGATCCGGGCGCCGTGCCGAGCGGCGTAACGGTTCGCGCGGTCATGGTCACCGGCGGCGGCCCACGCCCGGGCAGCAGCCAGATGATGGCCGGCGGCGTCGAGTCGTTCGGCGGCTCGCCTCAGATCGAGACCGGCGGCGCGATTGCGGTCCGACACCACCGCAGCGATCAGCGGCACCATGCGCAGCACGCCGTCGGCCGCGCCGCGACCAGGTCTGGGCACGACCAGCAGGCCGACCCTGCTCAGCTCGGCGAAGGCGGAATCCGCCTCGCGATGCTCGCTGAGTTCGGGAGTCAGCGGGGCGTCCAGTTCGGCGAGAGCTGCCAGCTCTCGTACGACGTCGAGGGCGGCGGCGCTCAGGCTCGGCATGACTTGGTCGAGGACGAACTCGGCACAGTCCGATCCGGAGGGGCGCAGTCGGTCGAGTAGGTGCGCTGCCGGCGTTCCTTGGCGACTGATCGCGTCCGCGCAATAGTGGACCAGGGCCGGCCATCCGGCGGTGAGTTCCGCCACCACGGCGACTGCCTCGGGATCGTCCACCCCGTG
>JBOFLH010000626.1:0-3452 GCA_051657765.1 Nocardioides sp.
ACAAGCCGTACGCCTACGCGACCGGCCAAGGCGGCGGTGAGTTCGGCGTGTGGGTGTGCACGTTCGACGACGTAACCGCGGACCGCTTCGTGAAGCGAGTGGCCGGTAAGGGCAGGGTCAGGCTCGGCCACGCGTCGTACGCGCTGTCCGAGCCGTCCGCGCACAGTGAGGTCAGCTTCGCCGAACTACTCGGTGCAGGCAGCCGCACCGCATGGGAGTTCGAGTTCGTGAGCCCCGCGTGCGTCCGGATCGGTCGCCGGTCGAGTCCCTTGCTGGACATGCGCGCCATGCTCAAGGGTTTGCATCGACGCTGGTCGGTGTGGTCCGACGTGGCATTGGCATGGTCGCCGGACCACGAGAAGAGCGTCCTGGTCACCGACTGTTCCGTGGCGAGCGTGGCGGTCGATTGGACGCCGCCGGCCTACAAGAACCAGCAGGCCTACACGCTGGCTGGCAACCTCGGCCGGGTCCGGATCGAGGTCACCGATCCGGCCGCGACCAGTTCAGTGAGCGCGCTGCTGCGGTGGGGTGAGTTCTGCGGGGTCGGCGCGTATACGAATCGCGGGTTGGGCGCCTTCCGGCTCCACGACACTCGACAGCCCGGCGGGCGATCGACCGTACGGACCGCCGGCCGTCGTGAGGGCCGTTAGCGACATGGCGACCGTTGTCACGAGCATCGGTCTGGACGCGTTGCGCGAGGCCTGGGGCAGGGTGCTGGCGGCGGACGCGGAGGACGACCGGCTTGGTCGCGGGGTGGCGAAGTTCGAGCAAGATCTCGACAACCAGTTGGGGAGCCTGGCCGCCGAGCTCGCCTGGGACGGGTATCAGCCGGGGCCGTTGTTCGAGGTGAAGATCCCCAAAGACGATGGCGCCGATGATAGGGGTTTTCGGGTTCTGCATATCCCGCCGGTGCGGGACCGGGTTGTCGAGCGTGCGGTGTTGGACGCGATCATGCCGTTGGTCGATCCTCTGCTAGGCCCCTGGTCCTACGCCTACCGTCCCGGGCTGGGCGTGAATCATGCCATCGCCGCGCTGGTCGATCTCCGAGACGCGGGCGCCAGCCATGTCGTACGCGCCGACATCGACGACTGCTTTCCGAGTATCCCGCAGCGGCTCGCGATTCGGCTGGTCACGGCGCTGGTCTCTGATGTTGGGTTGGTCGGGCTGATTGAGCAGTTTGTGCGTCGGGGGTTCCGTCGTGAGGGGTCCTCGCGGGTGTATGCCGTCGGTGGGCTCGCGCAGGGGTGTGCGCTTTCGCCGTTATTGGCGAATCTGGTGCTCGCGGGGGTGGACGAGGATCTGGTTGACGCGGGTTTCCAGCCGGTGCGGTACGCCGATGACATTGCGATCGCCGCGGAGGGTGTGGACGAGGCCCGGGAGGCGTTGAGAGTGTTGACCGATGCATTGGAGGCGCTGGACATGAGCTTGGGATCCGAGGCTGCGGTGATGTCGTTCGACGAGGGGTTCACGTTCCTCGGGGAGGACTTCGGGCCGCGCTATCCGCCGAAGCAGACAGCCGGGGTGATCGAACCGGAGCGGCGTTCGCTGTATATGGGGTTGCAGGGATCACGAGTCCGTACCCAGGCTGGCCGGCTGGTGGTGGAGTCGGCTGATGACGCCGACCTGATCGATGTGCCCAGTTCGCGGGTGTCCCGGATCGTGTGTTTCGGGTCGATCGGGGTGAGCGCCGGGGTGCGGTCCTTCGCGCTGGAGGACGGGGTGGATGTCGTTTTCGCGTCCCGCCGTGGCAGCTATCAGGGCCACTTGGCGGGGGGCCACAACCGGGCCAGGGCTGACCGGTTGGTTCGCCAGGTGGCGGCGTACGAGAGCGATGAACTGCTGCCGGTGTGCCGTGCCATTGTGCACTCCAAGGTGACCAAGCAGATCGTGGTGCTGCGGCGCTTCGGTCACCGCGATCATGTCGAGAGCGTGCGGGACGCTGTACATCAGTTGAAGCAGCTTCTCCTGATGTTGCCGGACACGACCTCGCGGGAGGAGGTCATGGGTATGGAGGGCGCCGCCGCGCGGGCGTACTTCGGGTGTTTCGGTCAGTTGTTTCCCGAGGGGCTCACATTCGAGACGCGTTCGCGGCAGCCGCCGATGGATACGACGAATTCGGCGTTGTCCTTCCTCTACACCGTTGCGCTGGGCGAGTGCGTGACCGCGTGCTACGCGGCCGGGCTGGAGCCCCTTCTGGGTGTGCTGCACGCTCCCCATGAGCGGCGGCCCTCGTTGGCGTTGGACCTGCTTGAGGAGCTACGGCCCTACGTCGTGGACCAGGTGGTGCTTGCCGCAGCCCGCGCCCGGGTGCTGACTCCAGAGCACGGGCGCCGCGAGGAGGATCGGTCAGGGGTGTTCCTCACGAAGGCCGGGCGCTCGGGGCTGCTGGCGCAGTACGAGACCCGGATGCTCACCAAGGCTAAGGGCGTGATCCCGGACTTCACGGGCAGCATCCGACGTCACATGTATGTTCAGGCGCAGCGACTCGCGGCCGTCATCGAAGACCCGGCCGTCTCGTGGAACGGGATGTCGTGGCGCTGAGCACCGTCATCGTCGCCTACGACGTCACCGCCGACTCCCGGCGCAGCGCCCTGGCGGCGCTGTTGCAGGCATATGGCGACCGGATCCAGAAGTCGGTCTTCATGGTCACGATCGGCGATGACGCGCTCGACGAGCTGGTTGAGCGGGCAACAACTCGCCTGGATCTCGACGAGGACTCGCTCTACATCATCCGGCAGTGCGCGAATTGCTGGCAGGTCCTGGACTTCCACGGGCAGGCCAGCCCGCCGACTCCGGAGCTGTTCTGGGCGGTGCTATGAGTGGGTCAGCGCCAAGGCCGGAAGGCCGTCCGCTGTGCAGGCCGGAAATAGCTCCTGACCAGCACAAACGACTCATCGGTCCCTCGTTGGGGAGCGTCCCATGTCCTGCGCTTGCGTCCGGTGTGCAACGACCTTGCATCGCCGCAGGTCAGCAGGGGTGTCCGATGGGGTAGGGTGACGAACACCGTCTCGCTTCAATGCGATTAGAAACTTTATGTCGGTCAGTTCATACTTGCTCATTGTGTGACGAACACCGTCTCGCTTCAATGCGATTAGAAACACTTCGCTCATTCCGTCCTGCACGGCTAGCCGCGCTACCGCTTGGTGACGAACACCGTCTCGCTTCAATGCGATTAGAAACCTCGATCGACAAGCGCTTGTTCAGTAACAGACCGGTGACGAACACCGTCTCGCTTCAATGCGATTAGAAACACCCCAGACTTGCTGTGAGCATGATGATGGTAACCGTGACGAACACCGTCTCGCTTCAATGCGATTAGAAACAGCTCCGGTCCCTTTGTCGAGTCTTCAAAAACGGTGACGAACACCGTCTCGCTTCAATGCGATTAGAAACCCGTGGGTTTCCAGGTTGAATTCGATGACTTCTGTCGCTGTGACGAACACCGTCTCGCT
>JBOFLH010000627.1:0-5315 GCA_051657765.1 Nocardioides sp.
TCGCCAGGGTTGCCTGCAAGGTGGCGTCGGTTAGCCGCGACAGCGCTTCGCCGACTTCGGTGACCTCGAGCTCACCCAACAAGTCTCCGGCGGAAATCCTGAGCAACTCGCGCCGTCGGATCCCTCGAACCACGCCGATGGCGGCGACTGCCTCAGTGTGACGCTCCGCGGATGCCCTCATCTCGGCGCCGAGGATCTCGACCGGCAGAGGTCGCAGCGACTCCCCCAACATCTTGACGCCCTGCGGTTCGCGCAGCAAGAGATCGGTCGCGAACCGGGAGCTGGACAATACGACCGCCAACCGTTGAGCGACTTCGCCCTCGTCTCGCAGGAGCCGGAGATACCATGCCGTCGCCCCCATCGCGTCACTGAGTTGTCGGAAGCCCAGCAGGCCGGCGTCCGGATCGGGCGCATCCGCGCACCACGACAACATCGCCGGCAAGATGGCTCGCTGGATGGCCGCGGTCCGCGAAATGCCGTCGGTCAGGGCCTGCAGGTGTCGCCACGCGGAGTCCGCATCCGCAAAGCCCAGTGCCTTCAGCCGCGCGTGCGCGGCGGCGGGGCTGAGCCGGACGTCCTCGCTCGGAATACGTGCCACCGCGGCAAGCAACGGCCGGTAGAACAGTTTCTCGTGGAGCCGCCGAACCTCTCGACGGTGGTGTCGCCATTGCTCTGCCAGGCCTCGGGCCGGGTCCTTCAGGTGGCCCAGCGAGCGTCCCAACCGACGGAGGTCCTCCTCATTGTCGGGAACGACGTGGCTTCGTTGCAGCCGATTCAACTGAATCCGATGTTCCAAGGATCGCAGGAACCAGTAGGCCCGATGCAGGGCCTCGCCATCGGCACGGCCCACATAGCCGCCCTGGGTCAGTGCGGCTAGCGCGCTCAGCGTGGTGGGTTCACGCAGTGAATCGTCAGCTCGACCGTGCACCAACTGCAGCAGTTGTACGGCGAACTCGACATCGCGCAGGCCGCCGGACCCCAGCTTCAGTTGTCGGCTGCCCCCTTTGCTGACGTGTTGCGGAAGGTGATCCAGCACCCGGCGACGCATGGTTTGGACGTCCTCGACGAAGCCCTCGCGATCGGCGGCGGACCAGACCAAAGGCGCCAGCGCGGCGACGTAGGCGTGTCCCAACTGCCGGTCGCCGGCCACCGGCCGGGCCTTGAGGAGTGCTTGGAACTCCCAGGTGGTGGCCCACCGCTGGTAATAGCTCACATGACTAGCCAAGGTGCGGACCAGCGGCCCGGATCTGCCTTCCGGTCGCAGCCCGGCATCGACCGGCCAGATGGTGCCTTCCGCGGTGCTCTCCGAACAGATCCGGATCAGGTTCGTCGCGAGCTGAGTGGCGGCCCGCATCGCGGCGGCGTCGGCGGCACCCGCGGTCGGCTCATAGACGAAGACCACGTCCACATCGGAGGCGTAGTTTAGTTCGTGCCCACCACACTTGCCCATCGCGATGACCGCCAGCCGCACCCCGGTGGCGGCCTCCCCTACCCGAGCCTGGGCGATCGCCAGTGCAGCCTCCAGGGTGCCGGCGGCAAGGTCCGACAACTCTGCCGCCACGTCGTCCAGGCCGACCTGGTGAGCCAGGTCCCGCGAGGCAAGCCGCAGCAGCAGCCGGCGATACTCCACCCGCAGCCCGTCGACGGCCGCCTGGTCGTCGAGGCCGGCGACCGGCGGGTCATCGTCGACAGATCCGCCTACGGCAGCTAACAGGTCCGCGCGGATAGCGGTCGCGGTCGGCCTCGTCGAGGCCAGGAGCGGATCTGTTAAGTCCCGCCAATGCTCGGGGTGGTGCACCAGATGCTCGGCCAACGCCGCGCTGGCACCCAGCACCGATAACGTCCGCATCGAGGTGCCCTCGTCGGTGGCCAGCGCGGTCAGAAGCGTGTGAGGATCCTCCACGGCATCAGCCAACGCCACCACCGCGCCGAGCGCTCGATCCGGATCCGCAGTGCGAGCGAGCAAAGCCACCAATGGCTCGGCGAGAGATCCCAGATGGGTGAGCTGGTCCTGGGCCCGAGCCGGGTCCACGAACCCGAACCGGATGAGGTCGCCGCGGTTCAGGTTGGCCCGCATGGGGCCGTCATCGTCCGGCGTCTGTTCGGCCCGCGCCCGATTGGCCACCATCTGATCGGCCGGCCTCGGCTTTGGCGGCTTTGTCGGGCCAGAAGGCAAGTCCAATGACGACCAGTCCCAGCAGGGTGCCGACGATGCCGGGCAGCGACTGCTGGAAGGGCACCATGGTCATTACCATGGCCAGCCCGGCGAAGGTGGTCATCATCCGAAAAGTGGCGTTGCGCCGCGCTGAGAAAACCACCCCCAGCAGGGCGGTGGCCGACAACGCTGTCGATGTCGGCACCACGAACAACGCCGCGAGAGAAGCGATCGACTTCGCCTCGTCCGTCGCTGTGCCTCGATTGCTCGACCAGACCATGACCCCGGTGACCACCATGAACACGCCGGTCGCCAACATCACGCACAACAGGAGGCGGATCTTCGTGGTGCGCGACGTGCTCAGCACGATCTCGGGCCGGTTGGACGGGTCGTACTTCACGGCGCCGAACTCTCACAAGGCCTCATAGGACAGGCAGCATAGTGTCTCGCTCGAAGACCGACACCTGCCGACTGTAGTCATTCCACTCAGCCCGCTTATTGCGCAGGAAGAAGTCGAAAACGTGCTCGCCGAGCGTCTCAGCGAGCAACTCCGAGCCTTCCGCGATCGCAATGGCGTCGTCGAGACTTCGCGGCAACGGCTCGATGCCTAGCGCGCGGCGCTCCCGGTCGGTGAGCGACCAGACGTCGTCCTCGGTCTCCCGGGGCAGCTCGTACCCCTCGTCGATGCCTTTCATGCCGGCCGCCAAGGTAACCGCGTAGGCGAGGTAGGGATTGCAAGCGGCGTCAATGGTGCGCAACTCGATCCGGGTCGACGGGCCCTTGTTGGGTTTGTACATCGGTACCCGGACCATCGCGGAGCGATTGTTGTGACCCCAGCAGATGAACGGCGGCGCCTCACCGCCGCCGATCAGGCGTTTGTAGGAGTTGACCCACTGGTTGGTGATCGCGGTGATCTCGCCGGCGTGCTGGAGGATTCCGGCAATGAAGGATCGGGCGGTCTTGCTCAGGTGATACTCGGCTCCGCCTTCGAAGAACGCGTTCTGATCGCCCTCGAACAAGCTGACGTGGGTATGCATACCGGAGCCGGGGTGGTCGGTGAACGGCTTGGGCATGAAGCTCGCCCAGGTGCCCTGGCTCAGCGCCACCTCGCGCACCACCGTCCGGAACGTCATGATGTTGTCGGCGGTCGTCAGTGCGTCGGCGTACCGCAGGTCGATCTCGTTCTGCCCGGGACCGCCCTCGTGGTGGCTGAACTCCACCGAGATCCCCATCGCCTCCAACATGGTGATCGCGTGCCGGCGAAAGTCGGTGCCGACCGATTGTGCCGTGTGGTCGAAGTAGCCGCTGCGATCAACCGGAACCGGTAGCTCCCCGGGCGCTGGTTCGCCCTTGAACAGGTAGAACTCGATCTCGGGGTGGGCGTAGAACGTGAAACCCTTCTCCGCGGCCCGGGTCAAGGTGCGTTTCAACACATACCGTGGGTCGGCGTACGACGGCGAACCGTCCGGCATCACGATGTCGCAGAACATTCTGGCCGTCGCGGGCCCCTCGCTTCGCCACGGCAGGATCTGGAATGTGGCCGGATCCGGTTTGGCGAGCATGTCGGACTCGTACACCCGCGCGAAGCCCTCGATCGCCGAACCATCAAAGCCGATGCCTTCGTCGAAGGCGCCCTCCAACTCCGCGGGGGCGACGGCTACCGACTTCAACGAGCCCAGCACGTCGGTGAACCACAGCCGCACGAACCGCACGTCTCGCTCTTCCAGCGCTCGGAGCACAAAGTCTTCCTGTTTACCCATGGGTCCACTATCTCGCAATCACGTTTCGGGAATGTTCTCGACCTCGGCCAACCAGGCCGCCGCGGTGGCGTCCGACGGCATCCGCCAGTCGCCGCGCGGGCTCATCGTGCCGCCCGGGCTCACCTTGGGCCCGTTGGGCAGCGCCGAGCGCTTGAACTGGTTTGCGAAGAACCGGCGCACGAAAACGCCCAGCCACCGCCGTACCGTCGCCAGATCGTAGGCCGCGCGTTGGTCGTCGCGGAAGCCGGGCGGCCACTGACCCGCCTCCAGATCCCGCCACGCATGCCACGCGAGAAAGCCGATCTTGCTGGGCCGATAACCTCGTCGAAGCACATGAAACAGCGTGAAGTCCGCTAGCGCATAAGGCCCGACCGAGTCCTCGGTGGCCTGCGGCTTGGCCCCGTGGTGGATCGGGATCAACTCCGGGGTGATTTCGGCGCCCAGGATCTCGGCCAGCACCTCGTTGGTGGCGGCATCGAACGGGGCACTGTCGATCACCCAGCGGATCAGGTGCTGAATCAACGTCTTGGGGACGCCGGCGTTCACGTTGTAGTGCGCCATCTGATCGCCGACGCCATAGGTACACCAACCGAGGGCGAGTTCGGACAGATCCCCGGTGCCGAGCACGATGCCGCCCCGGTGATTGGCCAGCCGGAACAGGTAGTCGGTGCGCAATCCGGCTTGCACGTTCTCGTAGGTCACATCGTAGGACTCGGTTGGGTTGGCTCCGGGCTGCGTGGTAGCCGCCGGATGCGCCAGGTCGGTCAGCATCTGCTGAGCGGCCGGCCGGATATCCAGCACCTCGAAGGTGACCCCGAGCGAGGTCGCGAGTCGGGTAGCCCGCGACTTGGTGGCCTCGCCGGTGGCGAAACCCGGCATGGTGAACGCGTGGATGTCGCTTCGTGACCGACCCAATCGATCCATAGCGTTCGCGGCCACGATGAGCGCGTGCGTGGAGTCCAATCCGCCGGAGACTCCGATGACGACTCGGGGGTGACCGATCGCGCGCAGCCGCTGCACCAGCCCGGCCACCTGGATGTGGTATGCCTCATAACAGTCGGTGGCCAGCCGCTGGGGATCGTCGGGCACGAACGGAAACCGGTCGACCTTGCGACGCAGCCCGATGTCGCCGACCGGGGGCCCGAGATCGAAGCTGACCCGCCGGAAAGCCCCGACGCGATCGGCGTGCGTGCGCCGGTTGTCGTCGAAGGTGCCTTGGCGCAGGCGTTCTTGGCGCAACCGATCGAGGTCGATGTCGGCCACACTGTGTCTGGCGCCGTCCGGAAAGCGTTCGCTCTCGGCGAGCAGGTCCCCGCATTCGTAGATCATCGTCTGGCCGTCCCAGGATAGGTCCGTGGTGGACTCCCCCGAACCAGCGGCGGCATAGAGGTATGCCGCGT
>JBOFLH010000628.1:0-10312 GCA_051657765.1 Nocardioides sp.
CCGACGACACCGAGGACCGCGGCGAGCCGGCCGAGGACGGGCAGCTCGGCACCGACGGTGACGTCGGCCTGCACGCCGGCGCTGCCGTCGGGGTTCATCACGACCAGCGCCCAGTCGCCGGGGTCGACGTCCCACTCGAGGGACAGCGCGCCGGACCCGCTGACCGACGACGTCCAGAACCCCTGCACCGCAGGCTCGTCCACGATATCCGTGCCAGGGACCACGGTGGTCCGCGCGTCGTCGCCGAGGCCGGCCACGACGTCGTGCGGCACCCCGGCGAGGTAGGCGTCCACGTCATCCGCCGGGGCGACGGCGAGGAACAGCGGCCGGACGCCGTCGACGGTGACCCGGACGGTCCCGGTGACCTCGTCGGCGACGAGGTCACTCGGCCAGCTGCCGGTGAGCTCGATGCGCTCGGAGACCACGGCGTACCCCGACGAGGACACCGGCGCCGACGGGCTGCTCACGAAGCCCGCCGCGTCCCGGGCGGTGACGTCGGCCACCCCGAGCGTGGCACCGGCACCCGCGGCGCCGAAGGACAGCACAGCAACGAGCGCGGCCAGGGTGATGCCCACGACGCGCCACCCCTCGTGCACAGGAGACCGGGTCGCCGACGGGGGCGGCCGATCGGGCGTCGCTCGGCGCGGTGGCGCCGATGGGCACGGCGGGCGCGGCGGGCACGGTGGCCGGGGCGGGCCGCGGCACGGTGACGACGGCCGCGGGCTCGTCGCCGCCCAGGTCGAGACGGAACGGCGGGTACTGGTCGGTCATCAGGCCGGCGTACGCGGCGACCCGGAGCACCCAGCGGTTCAGGCCGAGGACCAGGTCGAAGACCGAGGCCGGGTATCGGCCGGTGAACAGCAGGACGGCACCGGCGACGAGCACGAGCAGGCCGATGAGCCCGGTGCTCCACACCCACGACCAGGCGGCCGGTTCGACGCCGCGCTCCACCGCGTACCAGGAGCCGCCGAGGAAGAGGGTGATGACGAGGTAGTGCGGGATGGCGAGCAGCCAGGTCTTGACCAGTGCGAGCCCGCGGGACAGGTGCTCGGGATAGTCCACGTCGAACGAGGCCGGGTAGTCGGGGCGGTCCTCCAGGGTAAACGGCGGGTACCGGTCGGTGCCCAGCGCGCCGTAGGCGTAGTACGCCACCCGCCAGGACCAGCGCAGCACCCCGACGTTGAACTCGAAGACCGGTCGCGGGTACCGGCCGGTGACGAGGATGGCGACCCAGGCGGCGACGCTGAGGACCGCGAACGCGAGCCAGAGGAACGCCAGCACCACCCAGTGCGGGATCGCGAGGACCCACTTGAGCAGCCACTGCCACCGGCTGACGTCGGCGTCGAGGTGACCGGTGACGTGAACGGGATAGGCGGACGTGGTCATGTCTCCATCTCCTTCGGTGTCCACCCCCCACCGTCGCCCCGGGAGCGGCGGGCCGCCCAGGGGCGGAGGTCGCCGCGACCCGGGACCTTGGTCCCGCGCCGACGGGCCTGCCGCTGCCGCCTCGGCTCAACTCCCACAACGACGACGCGACTCCATCGCCGAGGACCTCGAGGTCGTGGACCGAGGCGTCGGCATTGACGGCCACGACGAACCGGCCGGCGCATGACAAGGCCGACGGCGAGGCCGACGGAGGGGACGACCGCCGACGGCGACCGGGTCGTGGAGGTGGTCACTGATGATGAGTCCGCGTCGGGCTGCCCACAGTGCGGGGTGGTCTCGACGTCGGTGAAGGAGCGGGTCTGTACCCGTCCGCGGGACCTGCCGTATGGCGAGTCGCCGGTGCGGCTGGTGTGGCGCAAGACGCGGTGGCGGTGCCGCGAGAGAGCTTGTCCTTGAGGATCGTTCACCGAGGCCCTGCCGGCGGGGTGCCGGCACGAGCCCGGCTGACGGAGCGGCTGCGGGCCGAGTGCGGCGCGGGGATCGCCGGGCGGTTCTCCTGCGTCCTGGCGGGCGCGGAGCACTACGGGGTCTCCTGGCCAGTCGCGCACGCCGCGTACGTCGCCCACCTCGAGCCCGCCCTGGCAGCTCCGCTGCCGCCGGTATCGGTGCTAGGGATCGACGAGACCCGCCGGGGGAAGCCGAAGTGGGAGCGTGACCCGGACACCGGTCGCTGGGTCGTGGTGGCCGACCGGTGGCACACCGGAATCGTCGACGCCGCCGACACCGGCGGGCTGCTCGGGCACATCGACGGCCGCACGGCGGCCAAGGTCACTGCGTGGCTACAGGACCAGCCGCAGGCGTGGCGGACCGGGATCACCCACGTGAGCATCGACCTGTCCGCGTCCTACGCCCGCGCCGTCGCTGACGCCCCCGGGCGCGGTCCTGGTCGCCGACCGGTTCCACCTGGTACGACTCGCGGGCGACATGCTCGCCGAGGTCCGCCAGCACGCCACGCGCGAGGCACGGGGGCGACGCGGACGCAAACAAGACCCCGAGTGGGCCGGGAGGCGACGGCTGCTCACCGCGCACGAACGGCTCGATCCGGCCGGGTTCGCCCGGTTGTGGAACTCGCTGATCGACGCCGGCGAGGTCGGCATCGAGATCCTGCACGCGTACACCGTCAAGGAGAACCTGCGCCAGCTCCTCGCCCTGGCCGGCACCGACCCCGACCGGGCGCTCATCCGGGACCGGCTGTGGCGGCTGTACGACCAAGCCGCCACCTCCACCTCACCGGAGGTACACCGCTTCGCCGCGACCATCGAGGCGTGGTGGCCCGCGATCGAGGCCGCGATCACCACCGGCTACTCCAACGCCAGGTCCGAGGGGTACAACCGGGTCGCGAACACCAGAGCCGCAACGCCTTCGGCTTCCGCAACATCGACAACCACCGCCGCCGCGTACGGTGGGCCCGCACTCGTCAACACCGACGAGCATCAGCTATGACCAGCGAGATGCCCGGTCAAGTTCGATGAGCCGTCTTTGCCGAATCCCCAGCGAGTAGGTCCCGACGCGCCGATTAGCTGCATGGGACAGGCCCACGGTCTCGAGGAGCTCGTCGGCTCGAGATAGTTCGACCGATGTGTAGAGGCCGACGGCGCGCAGATTGTCGCGTCCGGACAGGTACGGGTAGAGCGCGGGTTCCTCGATCAGCAATCCGTTGGGAGCGAGTGCGCGCGGACTACCAGCCGAATGGCCCAAGACTGTCGCCGTCCCGGCTGTGGGTGTCGTGACTCCGAGCAGCGTGCGCATCGTCGTCGTCTTGCCCGCCCCGTTGGCGCCCAGAAATTCGTAGATCTCGCCCGTCCTGATCTCAAGGTCGACAGCGTCGACCGCAACGACGGCACGGTAGGAGCGTGTCAGACCGTGGGTCTGCACCGCGTACGAAGTCATACGCACCAGCGTGCCGCCGAGAGCCGAAGCGGACATCCGTCGGCTGAGGGCAATCGCACTGCGTCGGCGAGATGAGTTCGACGCGAGCTTCGATCGCGGAGGCCATCGTGGGACGAGCTCGCAGCGCCATGGTTCCTGGTGCGCCCTCCCGGCACGGCCGGCTCCGCAGGCTGCATCACGAGGATGAGGTGGGCAAACCCGAAACACCGCGCCTGGACGATTTTCCTCGTCCCTACGCTGGTCAGGATGGATGAATGTCTCGTCCCCTCGCACCGGCGCTGAACTCCCTGCAGCGCCAGTCAGGCATCGCACTCATCTGCTACGTCATCTCGGCCGCGCTGATCGTCAGCGGCATCTTCCATCTCGGCGTGGCGCTGGTGAGTGATCGGCCGTGGGCCGGGCCGTTGTCGTGGCGCAAGCCCACCACGTTCGGATTGGTCGTTCGGTATCACGTTGGCATCGGTCACTTGGGTTGCTTTGCTGCTGCCTACACCCACACGCTTCCGCACGGCCCTCCTGGCTGTCTTGGCGGCGGACTGCGTGCTTGAGGTCGCCGGCATCACGGTGCAGGCATGGCGACACGTCCCCTCGCACTTCAACAAGGAGACACCGTTCGACGCGACCGTTGCGAACGCCCTCGCCGCCGGAGGAGCAATCCTCATCGCGGTGTTCGCGCTCCTAGCGGTGGACGTCTGGCGCAGCAGCCGGGAGCTGAGGCCCAGCCTGCGACTGGCCATGAAAGCCGGTTTCGCGCTACTGGGCGCCGGGCTCGCCGCCGGCGTGGCGATGATCGTTCGTGGTGTGGCACTACTCGGGCAGAGCGCGGTCGACGGTCGCTGGGATGATGTCGCCTACGCGGAGGCGGGCTTCCTCAAGGACTTTCACGCGGTGACTCTGCATGCTGTTCTGGTATTGCCGGCGCTCGAGGCCATCCTCGCGCGCCTGAGGCTTCCCGACCGGGTGCGGTGCCGGGCGGTCGTCGTGGCCGTGGTCCTCTATTGCCTCGGTGGCCTCGCAGCGCTGGGGCGGGACATCGTCGGCTGAGCCCGGATCCGTAGGTTGGTGGGTGGCCCGGGAGGGTCGGATGTGGCTGAGCCACCGCTGTCATTCATCCGTCTGCGCCGCAGACCCTGCGTGAAGCCTTTCGCGGTCCGGATTCGTGGCCCGGACCGCGAAAAACTTCCCTTCGATCGGGTGACAAGAGGTCAGGCAGTCTTGATCTCAGCCCGCAGGACCCGGCGTACACCGAGCAGCGCGGGGACACCAACCCAGATCAGAGCACTGGTGGCCACCTGGGCCCAGTCCTGTGCGCTGAGGTTGTGGTCGTACAGCTGGCCCTGGCCCTGGTTGAGGTCGACCCACTCACCCAGATCGGTGAGCCCGAACTGCGGACCGAAGATGATGCCCGACACCGTGGGCAACAGGTAGAACGCGACGATCGCGGCGGCGCTGATCAGGAACAACATCCCGAAAGCCAGGCCCTGAGCCAGGGTGGTCGCTAGGACGATCGAGATGTCGCGCGTTGCTACGAGCGACCCGTCCCAGCTGCCGTCGCCGTCGAAGGCGGCGGACCCGACGATGTTCCCGACCGCTGAGAAGCCGAAGGTCAGAGCCAGGACCACGAGGCCGAGGAGGCCGGTTGCGGCAGCCTTGGCGGTCAGGACGCGTGCCCGGTCGGGCTCCAGGGTGAACGTGAGCAGCCCGGTGCGTTGGCTCCACTCGCTGGTGATGGTCAGGATGCCGAGGATCGGCAGAAGCCACTTCTGCGGTGCGGACGTGATGTCCACGAGGGAGGCGTAGGTGAGGTTTTTCGGCTCTGGCACGAAGATCAACACCACCGTGACGATCGGGGTTGCTGCCAGAATGGCGGCGAGCAGCCAACGACCCGCTCGGGTGTTCGTCAGTTTGCGCAACTCGGCTCTGAGCATGCGGGAGAAGGGGACTGCGCTGATCTCGGCGGGTACGCCGGTCGGGTGGGTGATGGTCATCGTGCTGCTTCCTCGGTGGTCTCGCGGCTGGCATCGGCGGTCTGGGTCAGGAAGAACTCCTCGAGTCCCGCGCCGTCGGCTGGGCGAAGCTCCAAGATCGCGATCCCGGCGTCGAGCGCGGCGTGAGCGACGTCTTCCTCTCGGGCGGATGTGAGGTAGCCACCGTCGGGGTGAGGGCCGGTGGTCGATGCCGGCCTGCTCCAGGGCGATGGTCAGAGCGGCGTCGTTGTTGCTGCACACGTAGGTCTCGTCGGAGGTCAGAAGTTCGTCCTTCGTGCCTTGGGCGATGACCTTGCCGTGTCCGATCACGACCAGTTCGTCGGCGATGACCTCGATCTCACGCAGCAGGTGGGAGGAGAGAAGGACGGTTCCGCCTCGGGCGGCGTAGTCGCGGAACAGGCCACGCATCCAGTGGATGCCGGCGGGGTCCAGACCGTTGGCAGGCTCATCGAGGACCAGCACGGACGGGTCGCCGACAAGGGCGTGGCCGACCCCGAGGCGCTGGCGCATGCCGAGTGAGTAGGTGCCCGTGCGTCGTTTGGCTTCGGCGGGTGTGAGGCCGACGAGCTCGATCACCTCGTCGACGCGGGACTCATCGAGCCCGAGCACGGTGGCGGCCACTGCGAGGGTCTCGCGCCCACTGCGGCCGGAGTGCTGCGCTGACGCGTCGAGGAGGACGCCGACATGCCGGCCAGGGTTGGGCAGCTCGCGGTAGGTGCGGCCCAGGATCTTGCTGTGCCCGGAGGTGGAGGGGGTCAGCCCCACCATCATGCGCATGGTCGTGGACTTGCCGGCCCCGTTGGGTCCGAGGAATCCGGTGATCCGGCCGGGCCGGACCGAGAAGGTCACGTCGTCGACAGCGGTGTGGCCGCGGTAGCGTTTCGTCAGCCCGGCGACCTCGATCGCGGGTTCTGGATGCAGTTCTGTGGTCATGCCTCAACGATGAAGAAGCGCGCCGCGTTGCGCGTCATCCCGCGGCGGCAACCTCGTCTCCACGAATTGCGCAGTGCCGGGCAGTTACAGGCGTCAGCGACCGCGATCAGCGGCCTGCGCCGCCGGCGTCCCAGCTGGGGGTGACCAGCCCGGTCTCGTAGGCGAAGATGACGAGCTGCGCCCGGTTGCGGACATCCAGCTTGGTCATCGCGCGACTGACGTGACTGCGAACCGTGGCGACGCTGAGGAAGAGGTGCTGGGCGATGGCGTCGTTGTCCATGCCTTGGGCTGCCAGCGTGACGACCTCCCGCTCCCGCTCGGTGAGGTCGTCCGTGTAGTGCCGATCCGTCCGGGGGGGCTTGGCTCGCCGCGAGTATTCGGCCACGAGACGTCTGGTGACGCTCGGGGACAGGATCGCGTCGCCTCCGGCGGCGATGCGGACGGCCTTGATGAGGTCGGTCGGGCTGGCATGTTTGAGCAAGAACCCCGATGCGCCTGCCTGGAGCGCCTCGAAGACGTACTCGTCCATCTCGAAGGTAGTCACGATGACGATCTTGACGTCGGCTGTGGTGGGATCGGCAACGATCGCGCGAGTGGCCTCCAAGCCACTGAGGCTGGGCATGCGGATGTCCATCAGCACCACATCAGGCACGGTTGTGCGGACTTGCTGGATGGCATCGTTCCCGTCGCTTGCTTCGCCGACGATCTCGATGTCGTCGGCAGCGCCGAGAATGGCAGCAAACCCGCCCCGGACCAGGGGCTGGTCGTCGGCTAGCAGAACTCGGATCATGGGTGCTCCTTAGCAAGGGGTAGAACGCCGACCACCGACCAGGCGTACCCGTCGGCGGGACCGGGAGTGAGAGTGCCGCCTTGGGTGGCGAACCTGTGCCGCATGCCTTCCAGACCGCGACCACCACCACGCCCGTGGGAAGGATGGGCGACGGAGGCAGCGGCGTTGTCGATGCGGAGGGTGAGTTGGGTCGGGGCGTAGGCGATGCGCACCCACGTTCGAGGCAGGCCTGCGTGCCGCAGGACGTTGGTCAGAGACTCCAAGATCGTCCGGCTCGCGACGAGATCCTGAGTGCGGGCAGACGCCGGGGAGTTCCGATGACGTCGAGCTCCACGTCGAGGCCCGCAGCGCGCGCGGGTGCAAGTAGGTCATCGAGGTTCGCCAAGGTCGGCGAGGGGATGTGCGCAGCCTGGTCATCGGGGTCGCGCAGGCTGTCGAGAAAGGCCTGGACGTCGATCAGGGCCTGACTGCTGGCCTCCTGGACGGCATCGAACGCGGCTTCGACTCCGGGCTTGCCACTGCGATGGAGTTGGAGTCCGGCCTTGGCCTGAATGTTGATGACGGTCAGCTGGTGGCCCAAGACGTCGTGGAGGTCACGTGCCAGCCCGAGGCGCTGTTCAGCGGCTTCGCGTCGGATCTGGTCGGCCTGGGCATCCAGGTTCGCCAGCAGGCGCTGCTGGCGTGACTCGGCCAAGGCCTGTCGGTATCGCAGTACTTCGCCGAGTGCGAGCAGGAACAGCAGCCACGCCGTGAGTCTGGTGGTCGAGGTCAGCGAAGGTGCGTCGATGTCCGGCAGAGCCAGTGCGACGAGGCGGACGCCGATCGTGCCCCCCGCCAAGAGGTAAGCCGCGACCCGGGCGCGGCGGGTGATCGCGCTGACCAAAGCGATGATCATGGGTAGGTAGACCGGACCGTCGTTGGAACTGGTCAGCACGAACGTCCACACGGCAGCTGCGCACCCGAACAGCACCCATGTCGGGAACCGGCTTCGCCACCACAACAGAGCGGGGCCGATGACGAGCAGCGCTGTGTCGCCCGGGCCGGGGAAGACGAGGTCGTCGCCGAAGTGGCGGCTGACCAGCAGGACGCCGCCGACGTTGACCACCAGAGCCACAGCCACGAGCAGCGCATTGAGCATCCGCGGGCTCCACGGCAGCGCCCCCTTCGCGCTGCCTGAGCGCTCTGCCGGACTGTGACCCACCGCTGAAACCCTTCTCTCCTCGATCGTCATCACCTCGCACCTCCGCGACATGAACGTGGAGCCCGCGGCCATCGGAGCGCACGCGACAGGGCAAACGTTGCAGGAGCGGTTCCTCCTTTGAACCGATGCGAGCGCCGGGGACGCCCGGCACGCTGGTCATCATGGACGCTGCGACTCCGGACCTGCCTACCGAAGACGTGATCGAGCGGACTCGGCGGCCTCCTGGCGGCGGACCTGCCCGAGCTCAGGCGGTGAAGTGAGGAGAGCCCGGGTCGCGCCGAGTTCCCCATCGGTGGCCACCACCAGCACCACCCGATGCCCCTGATCAGCTGCCCAGGCCATCGTGCCCGCAGTCATCAGTGCCTCGTCATCGGGATGCGCGTGGAAGACGACCAGCGTCTTCCTGCTCGCTTCAGGCACTCATGGGGCGGCGCACCAGCGCAAGAACACCAGTTGCAAGGGCAGCGACAACGGCCACGATCTGAACCCAGAGGCCGGCAGTGTCGAGCGCCTTCTCGACCTCGACCAGACGCGTCGCCTGGCCGGCGGCGAAGAGTCCGATCAGGAGGAAGGCTGAAGCCACGATGCCGACGACAGGGGCCCAACGCCACGGAGCGAATCCCACGATCGCGGCAGCGACGACGAGGATCACCAAGCCCGGGGGGACCGCGGGGTAGTCGGGGACGTTGCCCGCGAGGATCTGAATGACGATGCCGACGGCGGCGACGGCGAGGGAAGCGGCACTGATTGCCTTGAAGTTGACCACGAGCACGAGCCTGTCAGCCGGTCGACGTGTGCGGCATCGGTCAGATGTTGCGATTGCACCTGCACATCCCGAGGGCGCCTTGACGAGGTCGAGCGGCGGCTCGAAATTACGTCTCGCTTTGGCTCAGACCGGCAGCCGCCTGGTCGCCTCGCGCATCGGCTCCGTCGGTGTCCTGCTCGGCGGTGGATTGCTCGCGATTCGGCCCCACGGCTTGAAAACTGAAAGCACGACCGCACCGGTTAGGGCGATCAGGGAGATCGTCGGCGGCATGTGCAGGGCAAAGATGTCCGCGGGGTCGGGCGAGCCGTCGAGGAGGTCCTCGCCGTACTGCCCGACGCCGACTATTCCAGGTCGGAGTAGGAACCAGATGAGTGCGCAAAGCACGAGGTTCATCACCAGCTTGACGGCCACCCACCAGTAGCGGACGAGACCCCACTTGGTGCCCGCCCCGAGGAGGATGCCGCTGGCGAGGCACAGGACGGCGGAGATGAGCATCGGCCACACCACGAAGGTGGCCAGCGCGCGGAGCGCGAGACTCTGTGTCTCGGGGTCGTCACTGATTTGCGCGACGGCGACCAGGACGGCCACGATCACGTCGATCCCGATCCAAGTGCCGGCGGCGAGAATGTGGACGACGACGAGGCTAAGCCTCGAGCGACGGCCCAGCCGCGGCTTCGTGATTTCAGTCGCCACGAAGGACCCGCAGCCGAGTTCGGTACTCGTCGGTGTCGATGTGACCGACGGCGTACTCCTCGGCCGGGCGAGTCTCTCCAGCCCGCCTGGGTGCGTCTGCTCGATGACTCCGTAGCGCCACGACGGTCACGGTCACCACGGCGAGAAGGATCAAAATCCACACGATCGGAAAGATCGGCCAGAACGGAGGTCCGTCGCCTTCCCAGGTACCCGGGTGACGATCCCACCCCTCGCCCGCTGGCAGCGATGGCGAACGCAGAAATCGTGTTCATGGACCCCACGCTGACAGTCGGGCCGCGAGCAGACATCGGACAGATGTTGTGACTTGGGACTGCTGCACGGATAGGTGACATCTGAGTTGTGGCGTCGTGAGGCGCCGCTGGAAGGATGCGCACCATGCCTAACCCGGATCGTTCACGGTTGATCGGCTGACACGCCCCGTGAATGCGTCAAGGTGAATCGCCCCGGCGTGTCCGGAGACTCCGTTCCTTGGGAAGGTTGGAGTCATGTCAGGGAGAACTTCGAGGCGGTATCCCGATGAGTTGAGGTCTCGGGCGGTGCGGATGGTCGTGGAGACCCGTACCGAGGGTGAGTCGGAGTGGGCT
>JBOFLH010000629.1:0-1380 GCA_051657765.1 Nocardioides sp.
CCGGCTCCAGGCAGTGTTGTTCGGATGTTCTTGCAGAGTGCATGCGGAAAGCTGGGCGGTGGCGGCAAGACAGTGACCGGGGACTCTCGGCCGCGCCCGTCCGAGGCGTGCGCCCGATCCTCAAGGACGCCTTCGACAGGGCAGATCCTGGGCAGATCCCAACCTCGTCCTCGCCACGTGTTGCCGGACTTGCTGGGAGGTCCTGTCTCCCCCATGCAGCGAAGCCGGGTTTCGCCGTGGCACTGCGGTCAGGAGACGATGTAGCGGTGAATGTGGTGTCGGTCCTAGCTATGCGGGACTGGAACGTTGCGCTTCGCGAGGCGATCGAGAGTGACGTGCCGACGATCGTGCGTCTGCTGGCCGCCGACCAACTCGGTGCGGCCCGTGATGGCGTCACCGGAGAGGACGACCTACAGCGGTACCTGGGAGCGTTCCGTGCAATCGACACCGATCCCGCCCACCTACTGATGGTGGCGGAAGCCGACGGCGAACTCGTGGCGACCATGCAGCTGAGTTTTCTGCCCGGCCTCGCTCGGCGCGGCGCGCTGCGCGCCCAGATCGAGGCGGTGCGAGTCAGAAGGGACTATCGCAGCCGGGGCTTGGGCGCTGCCATTCTCAGCTGGGCGATCACCGAGTCCAGACGGCGCGACTGCGCTCTGGTGCAGCTGACCACCGACAAGGCGCGGGCGGACGCACACCGCTTCTACGAGCAACTCGGGTTCGTCGCCTCCCATGAAGGCCTCAAACTCCGTCTTTGATCCCGCGGCCCAGCGGATCGACGTGCGGGACAGTGTGCGCCTGGGGTACGGGTATGCTGGCATACATGAAGCGCACGACCGTGAAAATCCCCGACGCGCTCGACGCCAAGCTTCGCCACGAAGCGCGGCGACGGGGCACCACCATCGCCGACATCAGCCGCGAGGCGCTCGAGGCCTATCTCGGCGACGGGTCGAGTCGGCGTCGGCTCGGTGCGGCTGGTGCGGGGCGTAGCGGACGAAGTGACGTCTCCGAGCAGATCGAGGAGATCCTCGCCGCCGAGGTCGCGCGATAGCCGCACTGGTTGTCGACGCTGGACCGCTCTACGCCTACGTCGATGCTGACGACGCTCACCACGAGGCGGCCCTCGAGCTTCTGGAGAGTCATTCTGGTCCGCTGATCGTTCCCACGCTGGTCATCACCGAGGTCGTCTATCTGCTGGCGACACGCCTCGGCGCGGAGCCAGAAGTCCGCTTCCTCGGCGACCTCGCAGCCGGCGCCTTCACCGTGGAACCGGTGGCCACCTCCGACTGGATCCGCATCGCCGAGTTGGTCGCCCGCTATCGCGACCTTTCCTTGGGAACGGTCGACGCATCCGTCGTCGCGATGGCAGAGCGCCTGGGG
>JBOFLH010000630.1:0-12749 GCA_051657765.1 Nocardioides sp.
CACCGAGCATGATGGCAGCCCGCGACGAACTCCTCACCGCCCGCGATGCCAAGACCCGTCGGCAGGTAAAGCTCGGACCGATGGCCGAAGGACTTCGAGTGCATCGCACGGGCCAAGCCGCCAGTAGCCCGCCCCTTGCGCTGCTCAAGAGCGACCACGAGGGCGAGAGGACTTACCTGGTATCGCTCGCGGGGACGGTGCTCGTCGAATGGCCGTTTGCTGACCTTGACCCAATGCTGAGCCCGCGCCTCCGTGCGTCATAACTCGGGTCGCGCCGACGGACCCAGCGCTCTCTGCTCAAACTACCGATTGCTAACCCCGCGGGCGATCGCCTCAAGTGCCTTCACGAGGCGGCGCTGCATCCCCTTCTCGTCAGTGTTCGAGGGGGACGAAGTTGTCTCGTTGCGCAGCGTCTCAGTGGTCAGGTCGTACACGTCCCGGTACTCCCGTCCATGGCTGTCCTTGTACGCGATCGTGACAGTCAGGATGACCGGGACCGCCTCGTCGAAACTTGAACTTCCATCTCCTCGCAGATGCCCGTAGATGTTCGTGAGCCGTCGTCCTGGTCCCATCGTCGGGATGACGCGCGCGTAACGACGGGAGAGGAAGCCCGCGAGCTGACCCATGCTCTCCTCAATTGGCGGATCGAACGTCACCTGGATGTCCTCGGCGACCGAGGCACCAACGTTCTGGATCGCGACGACACTGGTGAGGACAGCGCACACGCCCGTTACGGCGGTCCAGAACGCCGTGAGCTGATCCGGCGTGTAGGAGTCGAAGGGCATTCGCTCATTCTGGACCGTACGGGCTGGCGCAACCGGCGCCGCGCCGCCAGGCCCAACTCGCTGGGTCCCTGGTGCTTCAGTCGTCGTCGTTACGAGGGTCGATCACTGGGGTCTACCAGCTGACACCCCCTTTCACATGCCGCCGACGCCGAGTCCGACGAAGGTGCCCGAGCCAGCGCCAGCCAGGGCCGGGCGCCGGCATAGGATCTGCCGTGGGCCAGCCTAAATGCTCGTGCCGGGGCCTTCGAGCTGGATGAGGCCTCCGCACTCGCTCAGGCATCGGTCGCAGATGACCTTCATGCCTGGAGTGAACGCCTCGCCCAGGCGGGCCTTCAGAAATTTGATGGATACGTCTTGCCTTTGGATCCTGGCGTCAGGTTGGGCAGGTCTCGCGACGAGACTGATCTCGTCGAGCTGCATCTCGGTCACGATCGAGCCCGGGCGTGCTGGGTATTGCAGGTGCGCCCGGTGCTCGGTGCAGTTCTGTTCCATGCAGATGCGGCAGTACCCGAGCGGACTGTTTCCGCCAGGCGTCAGGTACTCGTGGGATGGGTCGTGCTCGCACTCGCTGAAGTCACGATCACACAGCGAGCAGACCCGGGTGGCGACCCCGCCAACGCTGAAGCCAACGCGGTTGTGACCCAGATCCACGGGGCACGTCCGGAAGTAGGTACCGCCCGTGTACTCCAGTTCGCATCCAAAGATCTCGCACGTCCAGCGCCCTGCCGCGTCCATAGCCTTGTGCGCCTCGGCTTCCCGGTCGGTGTCCTCGGCCCAAGCCAGCGCGGATCGAAAGCGCGCCAGAGCCTGGCGAGCGAGCTCCTCCGCTTCGACCCGGTCGGCGGCCCCGGTTCGTCGGCCGTGTCATGACTCGAGGTCCGGCCTCCCAGAAGGGGCGCGGTCACGTCGGCCGGCAACAGGCCTCGTGCTTTGAGCTGCTCGAGGGCATCTATGACCTGGGCAGGCGACCCGGTCACCGAAGTCTCGGCAGGCTTGGTGCCGCTAGCGTCGGTCACGTTGACGGTGAGGTTGTCGTTGCCCTTACCGCGCACGAGCGAAACGACCTTCAAAATCCCGTCCCACGCGGCACTGGACACGATGCCGACCCCGATCGTGCCAGCCAGAACGAGGAGAGCGCTTTTCTGGGTGACGAAGTACCGGTCCGCGCTGGCATCGAGGTATTCGGCGTTGATTCCCTCGTGCTTCAGCCGTTTTACGAGCAACAGGGTGTACTGCGCGTAGACGCCCTTACCCGTCTGCTCATCGACGCGAACCGGCTCGGCCCCCTGCTGCTTGTTGGCCTTGACTCGACCCGCCGGCTTCGCAGTCGTCACGGGTTCGGCGATCGGCGCCCTTTCCGGCTCTGGCCCGGGCTCCGGCCCGAAATGTCCGAACGGATACTCCCCGTATTCGAGATGGTGGCGACCCGCCTCGGTCAACTCCGCGTGCCACTTCGGGCCGCGGCCCTTGATCTTCACGAGTCGCCGACTCGACAGTGCACGCGCTGTCAACCGCTGTGGGTTCGTCGCCGCTCCGTCAGGCTGACCGTCCGCCAACCAGCGGAGCACAGCGGTTTGAGTGTCGTTGAGCCGAGCCTTCACGGCACCCGAGCGTAGGCGACGCACCCGAATGCGATGGCACCGGACGCGAGTCAGTACGAAGTGTCGGACCCAACGTTCACACTGGGACAATCGGGCTTGGCGCTCCTGCGGACTGGCCCGTCCGGGGTGCGGCAGGATGGACAGAGATAGCCACGCGCTTGCGGCGTTCCGCATGCAAGTACGAAGGGAGAGTGCAATGACCGTACGAGTCGACGTCGCTCCCTCCGTGCTGTCCTGGGCATTGGACGTGACCGGAGCCGACGAAGAAGGACTTCACCGTCGTTTCAAGCTCGACAAGTGGCTCGCCGCTGAAGCCCGACCGACGTTGAAGCAGCTTCAGGACTTCGCGAAGGCCGCGGGGGTTCCGTTCGGCTACCTACTTCTCCCCCAGCCTCCCGCGTGGTCCTTGCCGGTCCCTGACTTCCGGGAAGGGTTCGAGGGAGTCCCAACGCCGAGCGCGAACCTCATCGCTGTCATCGGTCAGTCCCAGCGACGCCAAGAGTGGTATCGCGACTACGCACTCGGATTGGGGGCAGAGCCCCTGGCATTCGTCGGCTCTGCTGCCGAACTGCAGCCGATCGAGGCTGCGGCTCAGATCCGGAGCGCGCTCGACTTCCAGGTTTCCGATCGCCACGGCACGTGGGCAGACACCCGCAAGGCGCTGCTGCGAAGCTTCGAAGCTCTAGGCGGGCTGACCGTCGCGACCTCCATGGTCGAGAACAACACCCGCCGGCCCCTCGACGAGAACGAGTTCCGCGGGTTCGCCCTCGTCGACAACACCGCTCCGCTGGTCTTCGTCAACACCCATCAGACCCTCAACGGCCAGATCTTCACCCTCGCCCATGAGTTCGCCCATGTCTGGCGCGGCGCCAGTGGCATCGGCAACGAGGACCCCCGCTCCGATGGCCAGTCCGAGATCGAACGTTGGTGCAACGCTGTTGCATCCGAGGTTCTCGTACCTCGTGACGACTTGGCCGGCCGACACGCGCGGGTCGCGGGCGCACCGCTGACACACGCCCTCGACACGCTCGCCGGTGAATTCCGTTGCGGGACCTTGGTCGTCCTACAGGCGCTGCATCGGACCCGTGTGCGCCACATCGAGAACTACACCGCCGTGTACGACGCCGAGGTCGCTCGGCTCCGCAATCTCAGCGAGGCGAGCGAAAGTGGGGGCGGCGACCACTACAACAACCAGCCGTTCCGTGTAGGCGAGCGCCTCTCCCGCGCCCTGGTTGCAGACGCACTCGAAGGACGCACTCCCATCACCGAAGCGATGCGCCTGATGTCCATGAAGTCCGCGAGCACGTTCGACGAGTACGCACGCCGCGTCGGGGCGGCCTGATGTATCTCCTCGACGCCAACGCCTTCATGGAGGCGAACCGCCTCTACTACGCGTTCGACATCGCACCTGGTTTCTGGACGTGGCTCGGCGACCCGACCCACGTCGGCCAAGTCGCCTCGATCGACGCCGTGAAGGATGAGATCACAGCTGGCACCGGCGACCTCGTCGACTGGGCTCGTGCCCGGCCTGACTCGTTCTGGCTCGCGGACACCGCCAACGTGGTTGCGGCAATGACGGAGATCGCCGCCTGGGCAACCGACCCTGCCCGGCAGTACCGACCGGAGGCCATCGACGAGTTCCTCGACTCCGCTGACTACAAGCTGATCGCCCACGCGCTCGCTACCGGCTCGACCCTCGTCACCCGCGAGCAGCCGGCGCCAGACTCGAAGAAGAGGATAAAGATCCCGGACGTCTGTAACGCCTTCGGGGTTGCGTGGACGGACCCGTTCAGCCTCTACCGCGCCCTCGGGATGTGCCTCGTCGCATGAACTGTCGGACGGCTCAGGAAGACTCCGCTCGTGGCCACTGCACTTGAGAATGCCGTCGATGCGCTTTCCGATCCCGCGATCACACTGCCTGACGCGCTTCGGCGACTCATGGTCGTGAGCCGGCGGATCAACGCCGACGAGTTGTCCGACTGGCTCCGTGGCGAACTCAACGGCTTGAACGCCGAAGCGTCGGTGCCCACCTACCGGGCAGGCGAGCATCTGCCGATCAAGCTTCACTTCGACGGCCCCATGCACGCCAGATCCACGATGACCGGAACGGCAGGCGAACTGCCTGGGCGCTTGGCCGGCGTCATGAACGGGATGGACTTCCGTGAGCCTGTCGCAGAACTCCAAGCACTCGCCAACGGCGACGACGATCCTCAACTCCAGCTCCCCATGGCGTGGATTGGCCTCTATCGCCAACTCGCCGCGCAGGAGTCGGTACCCAGCATCGCCATGTACGTCTTGAATCGCGCCGGCGTGATGATGCCGCGCACGCACTTGACCGGCATCCTGGATCGGATTCGCTCCACGGCACTCGACCTTGCGTTGAGCCTGGAGGATGTCTCGCCGAGGGTCGGCAGTACCGACGGCCCGACAGTGGCGAGCGAACCAAAGCTCGCTGAGCAGGTCCACATTCACCTGAGTCCGATCTACGCCAACAACTCGACGGTCACGGTTGGTGACAATGCAACCGTGGCGTCAGGCAAGAAGGCGATCGCCGTGCACCTTGAAACCGGCGACACACACGGACTCCTCTCTGCGGCGGCCGCGTTCCTTCAGGCTGACGGCCTGCAGGCCCTGTCGGCTGCGCTCGCCGCCGATGGTGACCAGCCTGGCGAAGCAACCCGCTGGTTCCTCACCAAGGTGAGATCGGGAGCCGTACTACTGGCCAGTGGAGTTGCGACCAGCGCGGCGTACGACGGCATCCTCGGCCTCATCCAACAGGTGTTCCCGGGCGCGCTGTCCTAGCGCCCAGATTCCGCAGGGATTCCGCAGGAGATCCGTTCGAGGCCAAATTCAGCCAACCTCGCCCAACCGCCAAAATCGACGTTTGCCTAGGTCAGACAGTGTTTTCCGAAGTTGACCAAGACCTGCCAACACCGCTTGTGGTGTTCGAGCTCTACTACGACACCTAAGAACGTCGTTGTGCCGAACCGGCCTTTGACCTGAAGCTCCTATAGATCGTCAAGCGGCAATCGATGGGTGTTTCAGGTCGGGCCGGTCTTGGCCGGCGGCCTTGATCAGGGGCAGGAGTTCGCGGGCGACGTAGCGTTTCAGACAACCGATGATCTCCCGCTTTGAGAGCCCTTCGGCAGTCCGACGCTTGACGTAGGTGCGGGTCTGCCGGTGAGATTTCATCCGCACGATCACCACGCGGTGCAGGGCGCTGTTCGCTGCCCGGTCACCGCCGCGGTTGAGTCGGTGCCGGTTGGTCTTGCCTGAAGACGCCAGGAGCGGGCCAACCCCACACAGCGCGGCGAATGAAGCCTCGGACTTCAGCCGCTCGGGGTTGTCGCCTGCAGTGATGAGGGGTTGGCCGGCGATGTCGGTCCCCACGCCATGGACAGCAAGCAGGTCAGGAGCTTTGTTGCTGATGAGCATCTTGAGGTCCTTGTCGGTCTCGGCGAGTTCGTCGGCCAACACCTGACAGCGGCGGGCGAGTGGTCAAGAGTCACTTTCCGCCAATGTCACGTTTCCGGTACACTTTCGTGACATGAGGACTTTGTCGCCCGCGGCGGTGATCCGAGAGACGCCTGAGAAGTCCTTCGTCCACGTGGACAGGCTCCCCGGCTCCTCGACGGCTGCCCGGAAGGCAGCGTCACGTGCGGTGAAGGACGGTCTCTTGCTGCCGGTGCGCAGGGGTCTGTACTACCGAGGTCGGCGCACGCGGTATGGCGTGACAGCGCCGCGAGCCGACGAGATCGCACGTGCCGTGCTAGGCGCCCGTGGGATCGGGCCGGCCGGCTACTCCGCAGCACGCGCCTGGGGCGTCACCACGCAGATCCCTCCGGTGTGGCATGTGGCAACACTGCGCACCGTCGACCCGATCGACGGCGTGATCCAGCACGAGCGCAAGAACCTTGCCCGGGCCGACTTGAACGAGAAGGAGATCGCTCTCCTGGAGTTGCTGCGTGCTCCCGAGATCTACGTCGAAGCGGGCTGGGATGTGCTGGCGCGCAAGGTCCGCTCCGCGCTGCGTGCCGGTGAGGTCCGGAGCCACTTGCTGCGCGAGGCAGTGCCGGGTGAGTACAACCGCGCGGTGCGCGACCACTTCGCTCGACTTGAATCGTCGGTTCTGGCGGCAGCATGAGTCAGCGGCTGCGCCATCACCCTGACGATCTCGATGCCCTGGTCGCTCAGACGGCGTCGGCACGCGGGCTTCCCGCCCCGCACGTGGAGAAGGACTTCTGGGTCACCGAGGTCCTGCGGTCGGCGGCCGTCGACCGCGAGGGTCTCCCTGCCAGACGGGTCGACCGCACCGGTCACGTTCCTGTTCAAGGGCGGCACCAGCCTGAGCCGGGTTTTCGGGATCGTGGATCGGTTCTCCGAGGACGTGGACCTGCTGGCCGTGTTCCCCGAAGACGCGGCGACAAACGCCCGCCACAAAGTCCTCAAGCAGATCGACGCCGACGTGACCGCTCACCTCGGCCTGACCAAGAGCGACGTCACCGTCGGAGCTTCGACGACAGGCATCAAGCGGTACACGTCCTATCACTACCCGGTAGAGGAGTACGACGAAGGTCTCAAGGAAGGGGTCCTGCTCGAACTCGGCAGCCGTGGCGGCATCTACCCCGCCGGCTCGCACCCATATGGCTCGATGGTCGCCGACTACGCGATCGCCGAGCTGGGTGAGACCGAGGACACCTGGTGGAGTTCGCGTCGTTCACGGTCAATGTGCTCGCCCCCGAGCGCACCCTGCTGGAGAAGATCGCCGCGGTCCACGACGCCGCCGTCCGCGGTGACTCCGCGACACTGCTCAAGCACGGCCGCCACTTCTACGACATCGACCGGCTCCTGAACACACCGACCGTGGTCGGCGGGCTCAGTGCCCTCGGCTCCAGCGGGTTCGCAGAGCTCGTCGAGGACATCAACGCCCACAGCGACCAGGCCGGCTTCTCCTGGAGCCCACGACCCGGAGGCGGGTACGCCGACAGCCCGGCCTTCGATCCCCAGGCCGACGTCCACGGGGCGATCCGCACTGGCTTCCAGGCCGCGCAGAGCTTGATCCACGGCACGCGGATCACCGTCGAAGAAGTGATCACCACGGTCTTGGCGAACCGCGAGAGGCTCTGAGGTGACGATCGGCGAGCGTACCCACTGCGTACTCACCGCCCTCCTGAACCGCGTTTTCCAGCGTCAGACGCCGTTCTTCGTTGTTGTGCGTACCCAGCGCACCCCACGCTGAGCGCGCATCCGACTGAGCCCGCAGACCACCCAGACGGGCACGGCGCACTCAACGTTGTGCGTCATCGGGAAGACGCCAAGGTTACTGAGCGTGAGCGCGATCCTTTGCCGAAAACTTCGTTCATCTGAGCAAACTAGCCGTTGACCTGCTGACTTGCCGTCTGGGGCCCTCGACGCGTCAGTGCCTGTCTGCGACCCTCCGCGATTCAAAGCGCGCCCAAAGCGCGCCATCGAAGAAGCCCCCGCTCTGAGCCCAACTAGGCGACCGCACTGACGCGCGGGAGCGACTGTCCCGTCTCCACGGCTCCACGGCGGAAACGCCGTTGACAGTTCGCAAGAGAGACCGGGCCTGGCTGCTAGAGGTCGGCAAGCAGCACGCTTAGGAGTGCCTCCTCATGGACCGCAACTCCGATGCGCGACATGTTTACCGCGAGTTGCCGGTCCCACGGTGTCGGACCGGGGGTCCCTGCGAGCGGCAGTTTGTCAGCCGAACTAGCCGCTGCGACAGCGTCCTCGTAGTCGCCGGCGCTCATGCGCCACGGCTGCACCCCCGTAGCCAGGATGCGTCCGGCGATCGCGACCCCGGGCCAGTCGAAGTCGCCGTGGTACCGGACCAGTGCGCCTTGCCTGACGAGGCCACGGAGTAGAATCCAGGCGGCGCTCGCCGGGTTGCCGGAGGTGCACACCAAGGCGCCGGTCGTTCCTGCTCGCGCGGCCGCTTGGAGGACCTGCGGGTTCTCGCAGACCGACACGGTCGTCCCGGCGACCGCCCAGGCCAGCATGGCGGCGGCGCCGTTCAGTTCGTGCAACGTCAGGTGGGTGACCAGGCCGAGATCGGCTCGGGCCCGCATCATGACCGACCAGGGGTCGTCGCCCGGTGGTCGTAGCGACCAGACCAGCACCGTTCCGGAAAGCTCATCGGACACCACCCCAAGGAAGGTCCACATGTTCCGAACCTCGGCCGCCGACTCCGGCGGATGCAGACCGTGGGCGGCGGCTGAGGCACGCAGCACGAGGGCGGCGGCGACGCGTCCCGAATCGAGGCCGTGCGCGTCGCCAGTGCATCTGGTCGCCAGCTCAGCCAGGCCCCACTCGGTTGTCCGCTCGGACGCTGACCTTGCTGGGTCAAGGGCACCGGATGCGGCGAGCTCGGCCAGGACGGCACCCGCGTGAACGACAGCGGGACCGGCGCCATCTCCGGCTTTGGTGAGGATTCCGGCGAGACGGGTTCCCTCAACGAACCCGGGGACCCACTCCTGGTCACCCACTCCTGCGTCGGCGAGCGCGGCGTCCAGCAGGGCGGCTGTGCTGGCTCGCGCCTCAGTCCGAGCCACACGGGCGGCCTTGCGGTCCAGGAGAGGCCCACTGAGCGCCTCGATGACCGTGACCAGCCCGGCTGCGGCGGCGGACCGCCGCAGCGCCGCGTCCACTTCTGCGAGACGCACTCGGGCGTGGCTGGTCGCGCGCCGGCCGAGGAGTCCGCTGAGATGGTCGGCGCCTTGTTCGTCCAGGGTGACAGTCACGGTGCCGGTGACCTGGATGCCGTTTTGTTCGAGCTTGCCGCGAACGGCATTCCACAGGGGCGCCAGGTCGGGGTGGAGCAGGTAGTCGCGTGTCGCGGGCGGGAGAACAGGGTCGGTCATCGGGGCGCTGCCCGGAGGTGTCGGGTGTGTCCGTCCCAACGGGCATGGGTCGTGACGGCGGCCGAGCCTTCGACGCGGCGGATTTCGTAGCAGTCCAGCGCCGGCACCTGCGGGTAGTCGCCCCACAATGCGTGCCCGGTCATCGCGAAGTCGACATCGAGCCGTACCAGCAGGCCCATGAGCTCACCGATGGTGCGGTTGTCGACCTTGGCGAACGCGTCGTCCAGGAGCAGCAGCCGCAGCGCGCGTCCGGTGTCTGGCAGACCGGACAGGTAGGCGTCGATGGCAGCGAACAGGGCCACGTAGGACACGAATCGGATCTCGCCTTGCGAGAGTCGCGCCTTGCGGCTAAGACGTCGCTCTTGGCCCGGCTTCGGACCGAGAATGATGACCTCGACTGTGTGCCAGGACCGGTAGTCCAGTGCGTCGCGCAGGTGGGTGGCGTAGCCCGCGGACTCGTCGAGCTCGAACGCCTCGTTGACGCGGTCCTTAAGGAGCTCGGTCAGTTCGGCGGTCTGGTCGGCGGACCTCACCGCACCGGCCGTGGACACGAGCTCCTTGATGCGTACGACGGCCGGGTCGGAGTTCTCCGATATCTTCCACCGCAGCTTGACGCCGATGCCGTGAGAGGTGCGGATGGTGGCCAGCGACGCGTTCATCGCGGCGATGAGCTCGTCGGCTTGGTCCAGTCGGCGACGAAGCTCTTCGGCGACTCCGCCGAGGACGAACTCGGTGAAGACGCTCCGTTCACGCTCGCTGAGTGCGTTTCGGCCCTCTTCGACGGTCCGGGCGAGCTCGGCGGCGGCGTCGGCAATGCTGCGTCGTCCGGTCGCGTCGGACAGTTCGACGAGGCGGACACCGTCGCGGACCTCGGTGATGACATCGTAGGAGCCCGACAGGTCTCGCTCCAGGGTGCGCTGCGGACCGAACAGCGTGTTCTCATCGGCACCCTGGCTGTGTCGGCGCAGGCCAGCTGCTACCCGGGTCACTGCCTTGCGTGCAGCAGCCGGGGTGACCTCGGACAGCTCGATGGTCTCCGGCGAGTCGGCGAATGCTGCTGCGGCGATACCCGGCATCGCCAGCCGTCGACGGAACTGGTCGAACGCGCTGACAAGGTCCGCTTGGGTTGTTGTGACCCGTTCGGCTGCAGCGCGAGCCTCAGCTTCGGCAGTACCGAACTCGACACCCAAACGGGAGTCGAGGTTCCGTGCGGACTCCAGCTCACCTTCCAGGCTCTTGCGGGTGGTCTCGCATTCACGCAGCTCGGCCTTCGCTGCGGCTGCCTCCTGCCCGATGCTGGAACGGACCGATTCGAGCTCTGAGGCCTCTCGATGCCAGATAGTCCACTCCGTCGCGGCACGCGACTCGTCCTGGAACCGTTCGCCGGTGCGGTCGCTGGCCTTCCCAACGGCCTCCGTGTGATCGGCGACCGCGCTGATGAGCTGGCCGAGCAGGTTGCTCAGGTCACGGCATGCCGCCTCCGCTTCGCCGGTGGCCTGCCGGACAACCTGTAGGTCGTCGGCGGTGTGCGGAAGGCTGAACTCGGAGCAGATCGCGCGGTGTTCGCTGACCTCACGGGACCAGACCGTGCGCAGCTCGGCTGCTTGCATTGCAGCGTCGTGGGCCCGCGACCGTTCCTTCGCGGCTCGGTTGGTCGCGTCGGTCGCGCGGACCCTGGCAGCGGAGACGGTCCGCGTCCGTGGAGCGTCGCGGGTCGCGGCGCTGAGCCGGTCCCGGGCAGACCGAGCCTCGGCCCGGGCGGTCGCCCGAACCTCGGCGGCGTCCGCGAGCTGAGCTAGCTCGACCTCGATCGCTGCCAGGCGCACCTGTCGCGCCTCTGCGCGGGCGGTAGCACCGATGTGGCGGGCCACGGCGGGCAGGTGTCGGCCGGTCAGCGGACCAGAGCCCCACGACCCGTCCGAAGCCACCCACACCCCGCCGGGCGACGTGGTTCCGTCTCCGCGACGGTCACCGAACCCGATGCGCGCAAGGACCGCTTCGACGACCTCGACCGCCATCGGGCTCGTCGAGTCGGCGACCAGCTTGCCTGTCACTGGAGTTTCGTCAACCGGACCAGTCGGGGTGACGAGCAGCTGTCCGTCTTCGGCGTGCAAGGTCCCGTCTCGGTGCAGGTCGGCCAGAAGGAGTCCGGAGGCTAGGAGTGCTCCTTCGAGGCCGGCGCGGTCAGTCGCATCGAGGTCGTCGCCGAAGTCGATGGCTCGCCACAGCGGGACGGAGTCGTCGCGACGTGGCCGGACCCAGTTCGGCGTGGTCGGGCTCGGGTCGACCGCGGACTCCAGCTGGGCGCGTTCTGCCTTCAGGTTGTCGCGGACCGCGTTGTCGACCTGGTCGGCGACGTCGAGTTCGACGAGGGTGTGCGTGTGTCGTTCGCGCACGGGGTCGGCCAGCGATCCCGCGACGTGGTCCAGCTCGGTCAGGTCGTCCTCGTTGAGTTCGCCGATGAGGACAGATGCGTCGGCGAGAACGTCGTCGATGCTTGTGCCGGTCAGGTCGGGCTCTGCGCCGAACGCGACGACCGTCGCTTCGGAGGAGACCCAGTCGCGCCACCGGTCCGCGTACGACTCGGCGGAGGTCATGAGTTCGGACTGGCGCTCAACCTCGACCTCCTCGGCTTCTCCAGCACGCTGGTCGGCTTCCTCGGCGCGCCGCTCGGCCGCCTCGACCTTGCTGCGCTGCACGTCGATCGCCTTCGCCCTACCCAGACGCCCCGCAGCCTGGCGACCACGTTCGGTTGCGCTGACCTGCACCAGCCGCACCTGCTCGACCGCACTGTCGAGGTCGTCCGGGGTGACGGAGAGCTGGACCGGGACCGGACGGTCCAGCGGGGTCGGGTCGCCGTCGCGCGTGAGGCGCACCGGCTCGGTGAGGACGCTGGCCGGAGCGGTCGTAGCGGCGATGCTCGCCGGGAGCCCTCCCGAGACACCAGCGGCGTCTACCTTCGCGCGAGCCTTCTCGACAGCTGCTGCGGCCTGCACGCTCGTGCTGACCGCCTTCGCGGCTGCCTGGTCAGCGGTGCGGACCTCACGAACCTCTGCGCCGCGTGCGCGCTCTGCGGTGACAATCGCGGCGTCGGCAGCCGAGCCGAGGGCCTGGACCTTCTTCTCGCGCTCATCGAGGTCACGGGCGTCGGCGTACGCGGAGGACTGCTTGATGCCGGCGATGGTTCCCGTCAGGTCGGCGATCGTCGCGTCGAGTTCGCCTATGCGGGCCTTGTTCTCGGCGCGTGCCTTCTCGAGCTCAGCGTGAACGGTGGCGCGGTCTTTGGCGTCCTTGACCGCTGCGTCAGCGGCCGACGCAGCCTTCGTGGTGTTCTCGGCGCTGTCTAAGAACGTGTTTAAGAAGTGGGTGTTGGGGTGGGTTTGGGTTGCCATGGTCTGCGGCCCGGTGGGGGTGCGAGGCGTCGGGTCATGATGCCGATCATGGTCCACTTGATCATGGCTTCGGAGTGTTCAGGAAGGCGT
>JBOFLH010000631.1:0-17424 GCA_051657765.1 Nocardioides sp.
GTGTCGGGCACCAATCTGACACTGTTGGTGGGGTTCCTCCTCGTGGCGAGCCGGTGGTGCGGGGTGCGTGGTCGCGGTCTCTACCTGGTGGGTGCGGTCGGGATCGTAGGTTTCGTCCTAGTGGCCCGATTCGAACCGAGCGTGATGCGAGCCGCAGCAATGGGGACGGTCGGTTTGCTCGCGATGGGCCTCAATGGGCGCCAGCGTGGGGGTCGCGCCCTCGGCGTGGCGGTCCTGATGGTGCTGCTGGTCGATCCGCTGATGGTCGAGGCGGCCGGCTTCGCGTTGTCGGTGTTGGCCACGGCCGGCATCGTCTACTTGTCCCCGGTGTGGCGAGACGCACTGTCACGATGGTTGCCACGCTGGCTCGCGGCCGCGATTGCCGTGCCAGCGGCCGCGCAACTGGTGTGTGCACCGCTGGTGGCCGCACTGTCCGCGCAGGTGAGCCTGGTGGGCATTGCCGCGAACGTACTCGTGGCGCCAGCGGTGGGGCCGGCCACGGTGCTCGGCTTGACCGGAGGGCTGGTCGGCATGCTGTCGGCTCCGCTGGCAAGCGTCGCCGGGACGCTGGCGGGGTGGTGCGCCAGCTGGATCATTCTCGTCGCCAGGCACGGCGCGGACCTCCCCACGCCCTGGATCGCCTGGGGGACCGATCCGGTGAGATTACTGATGCTCTGTGGTTTGTGTGTCGCAATCGCATTGGTTGCTCCGCATCTGCTGGGTCGGCAACGGGTGGCGATCGGTGTCGCGGTGTCGTTGGTGATGGTGATCATGACTCGGCTGCCGACGCCCGGGTGGCCGCCGGCACGGTGGGTGTTCGCCGCGTGCGACGTGGGCCAGGGCGATGCGTTGGTGTTGAATGCCGGCGACGGCGCCGCAGTGGTCATCGATGCCGGCCCGGATCCGACACTGGTGGATCAGTGTTTGCGGCGGCTGGAGATCACCGCGGTGCCGCTGCTGGTGCTTACTCACTTCCATGCCGACCACGTCGATGGATTGCCCGGCGTGCTGCGCGGCCGACGGGTCGGCGCGGTCGAGACATCTGGGTTGCTGGCGCCGGTTGACCGGGTCGGGGCAGTGCGGGAGCAGGCCCGTCAAGCGGGGTTGGTGCCGGCCCTGGCGCAGTACGGCGTGACTCGTCGAGTCGGTCAGGTGCGGATCCAGACCCTGTGGCCCCGGCCGGCCGGCACTGGTTCGCCGAGTTCGGTCTCCGAAGCCGCGCCTGATGATCCCGGCCCAACCGACTCTTACTCGGCCAGTGCTGACCCGACCCGTTCCACTACGGCCAATCCCAACAACGCCAGTGTGGTGATACTCGCCGAGGTGGCCGGAGTTCGACTGCTGTTAACCGGTGACATCGAACCGGAGGCACAGGGCGCGCTGGCCGAGGTGATCGGTCAGCTGCGCGTGGACGTCCTCAAGCTGCCACACCACGGAAGTCGATTCCAGGACTTCGAGTTCCTGGCCGGGCTGCGGGCGCGGATTGCTGTGGTGTCGGCTGGGTTGGACAACGATTACGGCCATCCACACCCGGACACCCTGTCCAGTCTGGCCCAGTCTGGGGCGGTGGTAGGCCGGACCGATACCGACGGGGACGTGGCTGTCACCATCCGTGGTGGCGACCCGGTCGTGATCTCCAGGGACTTCACTCACGACTAGCCGCCGAGGAGACCGGGGCAGGTCTGTCTGGCTAGGTCTGGCTGGGTAGGTCTGTCGGGGTAAGTCTGGCTGGGTAGGTCTGTCGGGGTAAGTCTGGCTGGGTAGGTCTGGCTGGGGCAGGCGTGCTTGCAACGGCGTCCCGGTGAGGTCCCCCGTTGCCGTTGAGGAGCTCTGGGCCTGAGGTTCCCGTGATCGGAAACGACTGTGATCGATTGGGTGTGGCAGGCTTCCGGTATGGCTGGTCCACAGGCGTCCGATGTGCTGGGTCGCGTCACCTTGCTCACCGGCAAGGAGGAGTTCCTTGCCGAGCGCACCGTGCAGCAAGTCCGGGCCGCGGTGCGCACCCGCGATCCGCAAGCCGAGTTCTCCGCTACCGAAGGCAGTCACCTGTCGCTCGCCACGTTAGGTGAGCTGTCCGCGCCCTCGTTGTTCTCCAACACCCGTTGCGTCGTGGTCCGGGCGTTGGAGAACTTGCCGGACGAATCGGTCGACGGTTTGCTGGCCTATGCGGCCAGTCCGATCGATGACGTGGCAGTCGTCCTGGTGCACACCGGCGGGGTGCGCGGCTCGGGCACCCTGAACAAGTTGCGCAAGCTGGCCACCGTGACCGAAGTCAAGTCGGCCGAGCTTCGCGGCTCCGAGTATCCCGGGTTCGTGATCGGCGAGGTGCGCCGACTGGGCGGCTCGATCGATCACGAGGCTGCCGGCCTCTTGGTGCAGGCGGTCGGCCAAGATCTGCGTTCGCTGGCGGCTGCCGCTAGCCAGCTGACCAGCGACTTCTCTGGTGAACCACTGACTCTTGACAAGGTGAAACGCTACTTCGCGGGCCGTGCCGAAGCGAAGTCCTTCGCGGTGGCCGATGCGGCATTCTACGGCCGCCGCTCGGTTGCCCTGGAGGAGCTACGGTGGGCTCTTGAGGGTGGCACGGCGCCGGTATTGGTGACCTCGGCGTGCGCTGGGACCGCGCGGGCCATCGCTCGCTACCAGGGCGCCCCGCGGTCGATGAGGGAGCCGGACTTGGCGAGAGCGGTCGGCGTACCGGCCTGGAAGCTACGGACTATCCGGGATCAGTCGCGAGGCTGGGCCGAGCGATCGCTCGGCACCGCCCTGCGCTCGATCGCACAGGCGGATGCGGAGGTCAAGGGCGCTGGGACTGATGCAGCCTATGCCTTGGAGCGCCTGGTGCTGAAGCTCACCGAGCTTCGCGAGGCGTGACGTCTGGAACTTCGGAACCCCTAGAGTGCGTCGGCCAGCTTGGCGATCGACGACTTGCGGTTGGCCGCCTGGTTCTTGTGAATGACGCCCTTCGAAGCCGCCTTGTCCAACTTGCGGCATGCGTCGCGACCGAGAGTGATGGCGGTCTCCTTGTCGCCGCCTGCGGCAGCTTCGCGGAACTTGCGAATGGCAGTCTTCAGGTCACTCTTGACTGACTTGTTGCGCTCGTGACGCTTCTCGTTCTGCCGGTTGCGCTTGATCTGGCTCTTGATGTTCGCCACTGAGGAAGACCTTCGGTTGGTGTTGTGGAAGAAGCGTGTTGTTGAGGAAGCGGGCCTTGGTGCGGTCGGCCCAAAAGACCAAGTGGGCCAGACACGCGATCGCCTAGGCTACCAGCGCCGAGGAGACCAGCCCAAATCGTTCTGGCCCAAATCGTTCTGGCCCAAATCGTCGTCGGCCGGCCAACCACGGCGCTCGCGGAGCCACCGCCACGCGGATTCGCCCATCCAGGCCTGCTGAGCGCGCAACCAGGGCGATGTCGTCGGCGAGGGCAGTGCACCGTGCCATAGGTAGTACCCGGCCAGCACCGCCAGCACGATGTCCACCTCCTCCCCAGGGACCTCACGGGTGTTCGGTCGCTCCGCGAGAAGGTCCGCCACGCCAAGACCGTCGCCATGAGCCTGGATCAGGAGCATCAGCGAATCAAGCCAGGGCGCGCCACGAAATGGCCAGTTCCAGTCGCAGATCCAGACCCGGCGATGGCGGTCAATAAGCAGGTTGTCGTCGCGGATGTCCGCGTGGACCACACTGTTCCCGCCAACCGCATCGGCCATCCGGCCCGCTAGGTCGGCCGCTTCCGGCCAGTGCGGCAACTCGAGGCCGGCGGCGGCGAGCTGCTCCCAACACGATGGAAAGGCGGCGAGCTCGTCGACTGCCGTCGGCAGGTCAAGCGCGGCAGGGGCCGGAGTGAGCGAACGAGTTGTCAGCTCGATGGCGTCGAGGCATTGGGTGAGCTGCCGGCGGGTCCACGGACGTTTTGGCGCGACGGCGTCGACATGTTCGATAGCCAGCACGACCCAGTCCTGATCGATCGTCCAGAGCAACCCGGGCGCGGCTATCCGAGCCGGCAGCGCGGCCAGAACCCCCGCCTCGATCCGGTAGGCATCGGCGAACGCCCGTTGGGCCAGGCAGGACGCCGCCTTCACGAAAACCCGCTGCCCCTCGGGTCCGGTCAACACGGACGCGAATCCGGGGGTGAACCCGCCCGGCTGGCTGATGGTGGTAGTGACCGACCAGCCGAGTCGGCGTTCGATTGCCTTGCGCAGATGAGGCGGGAGGAGCGCCCAGTCGAGCCGTCGTGCCGTACGGCCCCAGGGAATCGGCGAGTGCTCGGTGGACGATGGGGTCGAGTGCACCGTGTCATTGTGCCCGCCAGCACCGTCTCGCAATCCGCGGGTACAACCTGGTCCGCGCCGCGCGGCGGGGTTGCCGCCGATGCCACGGCGACCGACCGCGCGTGAAACAATAAGTGATCCCCTGACCGATCACGGAAGCAGCTCGTGGCCAACAATTCCTCGTCCAACTCGATGTCCGGCCCTCGGTCCGCCAGCGCCGCTGGCGGTGGTCCTTCGCCGCGTCCGGGCCATACCGATCCGTCTATCATCCGAAACTTCTGCATCATTGCCCACATCGATCATGGGAAGTCCACCCTGGCCGACCGGATGTTGCAGCTGACCGGAGTGGTCGATGAGCGCAGTGCTCGCGCGCAATACCTGGATCGGATGGACATCGAGCGGGAGCGGGGCATCACCATCAAGAGCCAGGCCGTACGCATGCCCTGGCACATACCGGCCGGCAACGACCAGGGTGCCGAGCCGGGCAACTACGTGTTGAACATGATCGACACGCCCGGACACGTCGACTTCACCTACGAGGTCTCCCGGTCATTGGAGGCGTGCGAAGCGGCCGTGTTGTTGGTCGACGCGGCCCAGGGGATCGAGGCGCAGACGCTGGCGAACCTCTATCTCGCACTCGGGGCGGACCTGCACGTCATTCCGGTGCTCAACAAGATCGACCTGCCCTCAGCCAACCCAGAGAAGTATGCCGCCGAACTCGCCGGCATCATCGGCTGCGACCCCGCCGAGGTGCTGCAGACCTCGGCCAAGACCGGACTCGGCGTGGCGGCGCTCCTCAATGAGATCGTCAAGCAGACCCCGGCTCCGGTTGGCGCGGCCGATGCCCCCGCTCGCGCGCTGATCTTCGATTCCGTCTACGACACCTATCGTGGCGTGGTCACCTATGTGCGAGTGGTCGACGGGAAGCTGTCGCATCGCGACCGGATCAAGATGATGTCCAGCGGCGTGGTGCACGAAATGCTCGAGGTTGGCGTGATCAGCCCGGAGCCGTTGAAGGCCACCGACCTGGGCGTGGGCGAGGTCGGCTATCTCATCACCGGAGTGAAGGATGTTCGCCAGTCTCGAGTGGGGGACACGGTGACCAGCCAGCACCATGGCGCCACTGATCCGTTGGGCGGCTACAAACACCCCAACCCGATGGTTTACTCGGGGCTGTATCCCATCGACGGCGACGACTACCCGGTGCTACGTGACGCGTTGGAGCGACTCCAGTTGAACGACGCCGCGCTGGCCTACGAACCCGAGACCTCAGGCGCGTTGGGATTCGGATTTCGCTGCGGTTTCCTAGGACTCCTGCATATGGAAATCGTCCGGGAGCGGCTTGAGCGCGAATTCAATCTCGACCTCATCTCAACCGCTCCGAACGTGGTCTATCAGGTCACCATGGAGGACGGCACAGTCCACGAGGTGACCAACCCGAGCGAGTATCCAGACGGCAAGATCGCCGAGGTGCGCGAGCCGGTGGTCCGGGCGACGATACTGTCGCCGGCGGACTACATCGGCACGATCATGGAGCTGTGCCAGGCCAAACGCGGCAGCCTGCTAGGCATGGACTACCTGTCCGAGGATCGAGTAGAGATGCGCTACACCCTGCCGATGGGGGAGATCGTCTTCGACTTCTTCGACGCACTGAAGTCGCGCACCAAGGGCTACGCGTCATTGGACTACGAACGGTCCGGCGAACAGGCCGCCGACCTGGTCAAGGTGGACATCTTGCTGCACGGCGACCCGGTCGACGCGTTCTCGGCCATTGTGCATCGCGACGCGGCGTACTCCTACGGCGTGATGCTGGCCGGCAAGCTCAAAGAACTGATTCCCCGACAGCAGTTCGAGGTGCCGATTCAAGCTGCGGTCGGTGCCCGGGTGATTGCCCGGGAAACCATCAGGGCAATTCGCAAGGACGTGCTCGCCAAGTGCTACGGCGGTGACATCACGCGCAAGCGCAAGCTCTTGGAGAAACAGAAGGAAGGCAAGAAGCGGATGAAGATGGTCGGGCGGGTCGAGGTTCCGCAAGAGGCCTTCATCGCCGCGCTGTCGACGAGTAGCCCTGGTGAGAAGTCCGGCAAGAAGTAGGCGGGCTGGCGAGCGGTGCGATGGCAGAGTATTGCCAGCGACTCACCATTGACGGTGCTGGTCGCGTGGTAGTTCCTAAGGCGCTGCGCGATGCGATGCAGCTGCGCCGTGGAAGCGAGATCGATATCGCCCTGGTGGATGGCCGCCTGCAGATCGATGTGCCGACTGTCGCAGTGACCGTGCGCGCCGAGGGTGATTTTCGAGTCGCGGTACCCGAGGAGCAGTTGCCGACTCCCACCCGTGCCGCGGTCCGGGATGTGCTCGAAGCCACCCGACGGTGACCGGACGGCTCACCTGTGACACCAGCGTCTTGGCGCCCGCACTCCTGGCTTGGTACGAGGATCACGAGCGTGCTCGGTCCGCCCTGCAGGACCAAGCCGATGTGCTTATCGCCCCCACCTTGGCCGAGGCATTCAGCGTGGCTACCCGCCTTCCTGAAGCCGCATCGACTAGCCCCGATGGCAATGATGGAGCTGTTGGAATCAATTCCGTTGCCCGTGGTCGGACTCGGCGCCGACGGTCAACTGAGCGGGCTCCGCGCTCTGGCGCGGGGTAGCGGGTGGCGCGACGTACGACGGGTTGATCGCGACTACCGCAGCTGAGCACGACCTGATGTTGGCTACGTTCGACCGTCGGGCGCGCGCGACGTACGACCTGACCGGCGTGCGGGTCCTACTCCTCGGTTAGCAGGTGCTCTTAGGGGTCGGCGGCGACCGCGCGCCGCACCACCGGCAGCACGGTCAGTCCTTGCACCACGATGGTGAAGAGCACGATGGCGAATGTCGGGGTGAGCAGGACGTTCCGGTTCGTCCCGTCCGGCAGGCTCAACACGAGGCCGATGGCGATGCCGCCGCGGAGGCCGGCCCAGGTCAACAGCCGGGTGGTCCATGGGCCGTACCCCTCTCGTCGGCGAATCCACGCAAACGGGATACCGACGCTGACGAATCGGGCCAGCAGCGCGATTGGAACCAAGATCGCGCTGGCGAGCACCAGCCGCGGATCGGACTCCGCCAGCAGCACCGTCAGCCCGATGAAAGCGAACAGGACCACGTTGAGGAGTTCGTCGAGAAGCTCCCAGAAGTCTTCGGCAAGTTCGCGGGTATTCGCCGCGAAAACCTCGTCCTTGTAGAACGAAATCACCAATCCGGCTACCACCATGGCTAGCGGCCCGCTGACGCCCAGCTCGAACGCGGCGGCGTAGCCGCCAACTACTACGGCCAGGGTGATCAGCACCTCGATGCCGTGGGCGTCGATGGACTTGGTGAAGTAGTAGCCCACCGCCCCTAGCGCCAAGCCGAACAGCACGCCACCACCAGCCTCCTGGGCAAAGAGGACCAACGCGCTGATAGGTGTCGGGTCGACGTCGCCATGTCCGCCCACACCTGCTAGCGCGGAAAACACCAGGAACACCACGATGCCGATGCCGTCGTTGAAGAGGCTTTCGCCGGCGATCAGCGTCTCGATGCGCTTGGGTACCTTGGCCCGCTTGAGCAGGTCCAATACGGCCACCGGGTCGGTCGGGCTGATCAGGGCACCGAAGAGCAGGGCCCATAGCAGCGGAAGATCTATGCCAAGCAGTCGAAACACGGCGTAGGCCGCGCCGCCGAGCAATGCGGTGCTGATGAGCGTGCTGACCAGCGCGAGGGCTGCGATGCTGGACCGCTGGCGCCACACCTGGCGGGTGTCCAGGCTGAGGGCGCCGGCGAACAGGAGGGCACTCAGGATCCCGCCGAGCACGAATTCGGAGAAGTTGAGCTCCTCCACCAACGCCGCCGCGGAGCCGCGGACGCCGGCCACCCCCAGCGCGTCCAGCACGATCAGCGTGAGTGACGCGGTCGCACCGGCCACGGTGACCCCGACGGTCGCCGGAAGTCGCAGTGTCTTCTCGTTCAGCCAGGCGAAGAACGCGGTCAGCGCCAACAGCACCGCCAACGCCTCAAGCACCAAACGACTCTAGCGGAGGTTCGGCAGGACAGGTATCCCCATGCCTTGGGTTGACCCCCACCAACCAAGCGGCCCGGCATTCAAGGTCTCTGCGTGCCCCAGGCTAGGCGCGCGATGTGACGCGCTGACGCCAGCGTCCTATGCTCCTGTCAACCATTGTCAAACGGGGGTATCGAGTTTGGAAGGTTTGACTATTCCGCTCGTATTGGTCGCGATGCTTGGGCTGGCGTGGGCCGGGCCCGCGTTCGCGGTTCGCTACGCCAGCCATGCGAGTCCGGTGCGAGCCGAGAGCAACAGCGACGACGGTAACGACTGGTTTCACGGCCGAATGACCGTAGTTGATTTCACCTCGCTAAGGAATAGGTATCACTACCGCGACTCGGCGCCCGGTGGCAACAAAGCGTATGTCACGACCCGATGGTTCTACTACACAACCTGTACCAACGGCTTGCCCTGCTGGGATGGCCCCAGCGGTGATCGCAGTTCGCCCACCGACTCCGGGGAATGGTTCTGGGCGAGCGACTACGATGACCTGGAGAACAGCGCCGACCGTGGCCGTGGCTCGAGCGAGGTCTGCGAGGAGCAATCCTTTGAACCCGACGACTGCAGCAAACTCGTCACGATCACCCTCGACTACTGATCGCCATTGATTGCCATGGATGGGTTGTCCCTGACGGTATCGAACGTCCGGTTTCGATATCCGGGGACCGGATCGCCCGCCTTGGACGATGTGAGCCTTCGTTTCTCGCCAGGTGTTACCGCGGTCGTCGGCGTCAACGGTGCCGGCAAGTCGACGTTGCTTCGGCTCCTGGGGCGAGCCATCGTCCCGGACCACGGGTCGGTGGAACTGGACGGGCGGAACATTCACCGAAGCCCGCGCCGACTCATCGCCGGGCGCATTGGCTTCATGCCGCAGGACTTCCGGCTGCCGGCCGGGGCGCGGGTCCTGGATTCGCTGACCTACCTCGCCTGGCTCAAGGGCGTCGGTGCCTCCGACGCGGTGACGCGAAGCAAGGCCGCGCTTGCGTCAACCGGACTGGACTCGCGGTCCGCCGATCGAGTGGACTCGCTCTCGGGCGGCATGATCCGCCGGCTGGCCCTCGCCCAGGCGATCGTGGCTCGTCCCGAGGTACTTCTCCTGGACGAACCAACAACCGGCTTGGACCCCCAGCAGCGTGCCGCGGTACGTGACCTGCTCCTGCTCCCCGAACACCGCGCGCGTATCACCCTGGTCAGCAGCCACCTGATGGAAGACGTGGCGACTCTCGCTGAGAACATCGTGTTGGTCCATGACGGGAGAGTCCGGTTCGCTGGGTCGCTCGGCGAGTTTCGCAGCCACCCGGGCGGTCGGTCCGAAACCGCCGAGTCCGCGTTCCTGCGCCGAGTGAGCGGAGAATAGCCGATGCGATTCGGCCGGTCTCTGCGTAGCCCACTGAGCGTGAGCTTCGCGCTGATGCACTGCGGGTCGTGGTTCGCGATGGTTGTCTCCAACCGGACCTGGGTCGGCTCCTGGAAGATGGCGTTGGACTGGGCGGCCGGTTCGACGATCGTGGTCGGGCCGTTGCTGGCCGGTCTGGTCGCGGTCCGCTACGCCGAGGTGCACCGCACCAGCCTGCCAGAGCTGGTGGCGTCCTCGGTACGTCCGATGCGGTCCTGGTTTGGGCCCGCGCTGCGCCTGTGGCTGCTCGCGCTAGGGAGCCTTGGGCTGCTGGTCGTCGAGCTGACCGTTCTCGGGTGGGTTCGCGGTCTGCACGTCGTTCCTCGGCAGCTGCTCATTCTCGTGCCGTGCGCCCTCGTGCTGGCGGTGCATGCGCTCGTCGGGATGGTGACCGGCTCCCGGATGCCCGGCCGGTACGCCGCGCCGCTGGCCGCCGCCGCCGCGTTCGGCCTGTTCTTGCTGTCAACCTTGGGCCTGGCGCCGGACGTGTTCGCCACCGGTGGGGTGACCGGATCCCTGGCTGGTGAACAGTATCGACTGTCAGCCGTAGTGTTGCTCACCGGGTCCGCGGCGCTGCTATTGGTTGCCCTCGTTCTCTTGGCGGGCGCCCCCGGCCCGCGGTGGCTGTCGGTGGCCCGACTTGGCGGCGCCGTCGGGGCCGGTCTGGTTGCGTTTACGGTGTCCGCGACTTCTGCGCTGGATATCGAAGGCCGCCTGGAGCCGGCGGCAGCCGACTATGTCTGCCGAGGGGTGGAGCCGCAAGTCTGCGGCCTGCGTGACACTCCGCTTTTCGTCGGCGACGCGGCCGCGCGCATGCACCAGTTGTCCCGTCCGCTGGTCGCGGTCGGCGTGCGCCTTCCGGATCGATGGAACCAGTACACTCCCGGTCGGCCCGCCGATCGATCAGCCGGAGGCTTGAGCCTGAGTTCCGATGTGGTGCTGGGTAGCCACGTGCCTGACCTGGAGATCATTCGCTCCCTGACGACGCCCGCGACTTGCGTCAACGTCTACGACGGGAGCGAACCCGAGTCGTCGACCAATGCGCGGCTTCTCCTCGCGAGGTGGATCGCGTTCCGCAACGGCCTCGGGGACACCTCGAAGGCGCGAGCGTGGTTCTCCGCTCCCGAGTCTGAGCAGTGGGTGCGCAAGTCTTACGACCATCTCACGAGGTGCGAGTTCGATGAGCTACGCCGGCCCTAGGTTCCTCCTAGCACTGGGTCACGTGCACGGTGTGCTCGCCGCTGTCGGCCTCGCTGTCGGACTCGTCGGTGTCGCCGTGCTGGCCGAGGACAGGCTATTCGGACTTCCGTTCGTCGCGAATCCGGTGCGCCTGGTGCGTATGCTGCCCGCGCTGATTGCCGGCTGTGGGGGATTGGTGCTGGCGTCGGAATGGCTTGAGTTCGAGTGGCTCTCCGTGCGGTCCCTGAGGCGGCTGAGCGCCGCGAGATTCCTGATGGCGGCAGTTGTCATCCTCGTTGCCGCCGCCGGCGCCGGCGCCGTGGCCGACGACTCGGTGGTGTTCTCGCTCAGCGTGCTGCTCTTCGGCGGCTACGTCGTCGCTCTCGTGCTACTGGGCTCGCGATGGTGGCTGGCGGTACCTTTTGCGCTCTACGGCCAATTCTTCGTGCCATCGGTCAATCACTTGCCCGGATCGGCCCTGGTCAGCATAACGCTGCTCGGCTTGTCGGCTGCGCTGTATGTGAGCGGCTATGCGCGACCCACCATCCTCCGCGGCGACGTGATCCGCAGTTAGACGGTATGGGGTGACCCGCTCGTGGTGTGTGGGTTGCGGGCCGGGGCCTCGAGCACAAGATTCGTGGGTTACCGGACAGAGTTCCTTGCCCGTGGCCTGACCCCGGTTGGTTGATCCAGGTTGAGTGAGAGTCTTGCCGCCCAGGTGATGGGCAGGAACGCTCGATGAGGACATGGCAACGAGGAGGAGGCATACGCCTGAGCAGGTCGTCCGCAAGCTCGCGACTGCGGACAGGATGTTGGTCGAGGGCAAGGACGTCGCTGACGTGGTGGCAGCGCGTGGAGCAACCCGCGACCCGCCTATAAGCAGTGCCATGGTCAGAAGGCCAACACGACGCTCGACCTTAGACACGCGGATCAGCTCCTGCCGAAAAGCACCGTCCCGCGGTACCCAACCCGCGAATATCAGACTGACCGCGCGTCACCAAGACACGCACACCACACACCAGACCAACCAGCCAACCGAGGCGCCGCCCCCCACCGAGCGGGCGGCGCCTCACCCTGTCCCCTTGACAGACACTCACTCCATATCAGACGGGTGTGAGCACGCCGATGCCGAGGGCGCGGGCAGAGTCGGTCATCCGGCGGGCATAGGTCAACAGCTTGTCCGCCCCGATACGCACCGCGGCAGCCAGGTGTAACGCATCGAGCGACCGGAGACGAGCTCCGGGGAGCAGACTGGCCTCTCGAAATAGAGACGCTGGCACGTCGTAGAGATCGAGCACTTGATGGGATGTGTGGCCGTTGGTATGCGAACACACGCACCGCGAGCAGCCCACAAGCAGCCCGACTGGTCGACTACGGTCGATTCGCTCGCAGCGTCGGATCGACGACGGCGTGTCAGGATAGGCGGATGGCGCAGGTTCATTCGGTCAATGTCGGTATGCCGGTCGAGGTGCCCTGGGCGGGCATCGGTCGCACCTCCATCGCCAAGGGGTCCGTCGCCGGCCCGGTCGAGGTGCACGCCTTGGGCGTGGCCGGCGACCAGGTCTCCGATACCCGGCACCACGGCGGCATCACCAAGGCGGTGTATGTGTTTGCCCGCGAGGATCTCGACTGGTGGGCGAGCCAACTGAACCAACCGGTCACCGACGGACAGTTCGGAGAGAATCTGACCACCACGGGTATCGACGTGAACGAGGCGTTGATCGGTGAGCGGTGGCGCATCGGCACGGTTCTGCTCGAGCTGGCCGAAGCACGGATCCCATGCAACGACTTCAAGAACTGGATGCGGCAATCTGGCTACGACGCGGCGGCTTGGGTCAAGCGGTTCACCCGAGTCGGGCGCCCCGGCCCCTACCTCAAGGTCCTCCAGCCGGGCGTCCTGCAGGCCGGCGACGAGATCGTGGTCGAGCACCGGCCCAGCCATGACGTCACCGTATCGAGGTACTTCCTGGCCAACACGACCAACAAATCTGCCCTACCCGCCGTCGAAGCGGCGCTACGGTGAACCATGGCCCCCCACAATGATCCAGACCGTGCCCCGGCCAGTGCCGCGGCTTTCCTGGAGACTACCTTTTTGGAGACGATGCCGGTCAACGTCGCCGCGCAGTTCTGGCGACGGGTCGAGCAGACCCCCGATCGCGAAGCGTTTCGCTATCCGGCCGCCGACGACCAGTCGTGGCAGTCAACCACCTGGCAGCAAGCAGGGGAGGAGGTCGCGGAAGTGGCCGCCGGCCTGTTGTCGCTCGGCATTGGAGATGAGCAGCGGGTCGGTATCGCCGCCGGCACCAGTTACCACTGGATCATCGCCGACCTGGGCGTGATGTGTGCTGGTGCGGCAACAACGACGGTGTATCCCTCCATGCGGGCCGAGGATGTCGCGTTCATTCTGAGTGACGCCGAGTGCCGCGTCGTCTTCGTCGAGGACACCGAACAACTGGCCAAGCTGGCCGAAAGACGGGCGGAACTGCCCGATGTCGGCACGGTGATTACCTTCGCCGAAGGTGTCGCCGAGGAATGGTCCGACGGCGAGGGGCCTGCCGGAGATTGGGTGATCACCCTCAACGAGCTGCGTGATCGAGGCCGCGCCTACCTGGCCGACCATCCCCAGCTGATGCCGGAGATCGCCGCGCGGATTCCGGCCAATCAGTTGGCCACGCTCATCTATACCTCCGGAACCACCGGCCGCCCCAAAGGGGTTCGGCTCACCCACCACACGTGGGTCTATGAAGGCGAGGCCGTCAACGCACTGGATTTGCTCGCCGAGGACGACCTGCAGTTCTTGTGGCTGCCGCTTGCGCACTGCTTTGGCAAGGTGCTGTTGTCGGCGCAGCTGTCGTGCGGTTTCGCGACCGCCGTCGACGGGAGGGTGGACCGCATCATCGACAACCTGGCCGTGGTGCGTCCGACCTTCATGGGCGCTGCGCCGCGGATCTTCGAGAAGGCGCACGCCCGGATCGTGACAACGGTAGCCGCCGAGGGCGGTGCCAAGGCGGTCCTCTTCAATCGCGCGATGAAGGTGGGCGCCCAAGTCAGCGAACGCCGCCGTCAGGGCAAGCGGGTACCGGCCGGGTTGCAGGTGCAATATGGCTTCTTCGACAAGTTGATCTACTCCCAGATTCGGCAGCGTTTCGGGGGACGGCTGCGGTTCTTCGTCTCCGGGGCGGCGGCGATGAACGCGGAGATCGCCGAGTGGTTCCATGCCTGCGGCATCACCATCTTGGAGGGCTACGGGCTCACCGAATCGGCGGCCGGCTCGTTCGTCAATCGCCCTGATCGCAACAAAATCGGCACGGTCGGATTGCCGTTGCCCGGCACGGAAGTCCGGATCGGCAAAGGGAACGAGGTCCTGGTGCGCGGCCCCGGCGTGATGGACGGCTATCACCGCCTGCCGACCGACACCTCTCGCGCGTTTTCCAAGGGTGGCTGGTTGCGAACCGGTGACCAGGGCAGCCTGGACGACGACGGTTTCCTCACGATTACCGGCCGGATGAAGGAACTATTCAAGACCTCCGGTGGCAAGTACGTGGTACCGCCGGCTATTGAGGCGAAGTTCAAGGCGTTGTGTCCCTATGCCAGTCAGTTTCTGGTCTTCGGCGACCAACGGCAGTACTGCGTCGCCTTGATTACCTTGGACCCGGACGCAATGACATCCTGGGCGGAACGCAACGACCTGGCCGAGTTGGCGTACTCCGAGTTGATGGCCTCGGCCCAGGTGCACGATCTGGTCACCGGCTACGTTGCCGACCTGAACGCTCAGCTCAATCGCTGGGAGACGATCAAGAAGTGGCGCCTCCTCACCGAAGACCTGAGCATCGAATCCGGTGAACTCACGCCCTCGCTCAAGGTCAAGCGAAGTGTCGTCGAGGAGCGGCACGGCGAACTGATCGCGGCAATGTATGCCTAGCGCCAAGTGGTGATTGGATGGGATCGTGCCGTCTGTCCCCCCGCCAGGCGAGTCCGCACCGTCCGATGGCGCGCTCGGTGAGCGCGTGCGTGCAGGTCTCGGTTCCCGTCCGTTCGGTGTCTATGTGCACATACCGTTCTGCGCGGCCCGCTGTGGCTACTGCGACTTCAACACCTACACCCCGAGCGAACTCGGCGAGGCCAACAGTACGGCGCGCTCAACCTATGTAGAGGCGGTCGTCAAGGAGATCCGGATGGCCCGAGCGGTGCTCGGCGCTGAGGCGCCCGCTGTACGGACCGTGTTCTTCGGTGGCGGAACACCAACGCTGCTGCATACGGCGCACCTAGGCGCCGTGCTCGCCGCCATCTCGGCGGAGTTCGGCTTAGCCGACGACGCGGAGATCACCACCGAGGCAAACCCGGACAGCGTTGCCCAGTGGGATCTGGAGGAGCTGCGTGGCGCGGGAATCAACCGGATCTCCTTCGGCATGCAATCGGCGGTCAGCCATGTTCTCGGCACGTTGCAACGCACGCACGACCCGCTGCGGATTCCGGCCGTGGTCGGGTGGGCGCGTGCGGCGGGCTTCGAACAGATCAGTCTGGACCTCATCTACGGGACGCCGGCCGAGACCCTGGCGGACTGGCAGATGAGCTTGGAAGCCGCGCTTGCCTGTCGGCCCGATCACCTCTCGACCTATGCCTTGATCATCGAGCGTGGCACCGCGCTCTACCGTCAGGTGCGTTCGGGTGAGCTGGCGCGCCCGAACGACGATGACATGGCCGAGCAGTACCTACTCGCCGACGAACGGCTCACTAGCGAAGGCTTCGATTGGTACGAGTTGTCGAACTGGGCACGCGACGATGCGTCGCGCTCGCGGCACAACCTGCTCTATTGGACCGGAGGCAACTGGTGGGGGGTTGGTGCGGGCGCGCACTCCCATGTCGACGGCGTGCGTTGGTGGAACGTCCGTCATCCGACGGCGTACGCCGGTCGGCTCGCCCAGGGCGTCAGTCCCGCCGAGGGTCGCGAAGTGCTGGATCCGGCGGCGCGCCGGATGGAGCGGGTGATGTTGGAGGTCCGATTGCGGTCCGGGCTGTCGGTGGCCGCCTTGGACAACACCGGCTTGGCCGCCATACCGGAACTGTTGGCGCGGGGCCTGATCATTAGTGTGGGTGGTCGGTTGGTGTTGACCCGCGACGGGCGGCTGCTGGCTGACGCGGTGGTTCGCGATCTGGTCGGCTAGACACGCTCTAGGCACTCTCAGCCGGTCGCGAAGTCGATCAGCTCTTCCACCCGGCCCAGGAGGGCCGGATCCAGGTCCGCGAACGAGTCCACTCGGCTCAAGATCAGTTGCCACGCTCGGGCGACATCGGTCTGGGTCGACGCCGGCCACCCGAGCCGTCGGCAGGTCCCCTTCTTCCAGTCCTCGTTCTTGGGCACGGTGGGCCAGTCCTCGATGCCCAGTCGTTCGGGTTTCACAGCCGCCCAGATGTCGATGAATGGGTGTCCCACAATGAGGACGTGGTGGCCGCCTTCCGTGCGCCCGATCTCGTCGGCAATCCGTTGTTCCTTGGAGCCGGGCACCAGGTGATCGACCAGAACTCCCACCCGCCGACCAGGCCCCGGGCCGAAGTCGCGCAGGTGGCCAGCCAAGTCATCGATGCCACCAAGGTACTCCACGACGACGCCGGCCAGGCGCAGATCGTCCCCCCAGACCTTCTCGACCAGTTCGGCGTCGTGACGTCCCTCCACGAAGATCCGGCTGGCTCGGGCCACCCGGGCTCGCGCGCCGGGCACCGCGATCGATCCGGAAGCCGTCCGTTGAGCGGGCACCACCGGCGATTGCCGCACGTCGGGCACCAAGATCACCGGCTTGCCTTCCAACAAGAAACCAGGCCCGAGCGGGAACGAACGCCGCCGCCGACGGCGGTCCTCCATGGTCAGCGTGTTCAGGTCCCGGTCGATCAGCACCACCTCACCGCACCAGTCGGTCTCTACCTCCTCGAGCACCATCCCGATGGCACAGGCCACCTCTACTGCGCGCCCCCTCGGCGGCACGCGCCAGTCCCGAGACAGTGGGTCTCCCGCATACCGATCAGGGCCATATCGTTCTGCATTCCCTTGCCGATCATGCACTGTCACCCGAAAAGATTAGGGTCGGTGGTCTGAACCGCGAGTCAGGCGCGCCGGGTGCCGTTCGGCGCGTTCGCCGACCAACTCGCCGCGCTGGTCGAAAACCACTCGCTCGCTCGCCCGACCCACGGTTAGAGTGCACAGGCGATGCGCGACTTTCCTCCTGATGTGACGACGTTCTACACCGCGCCCGGGGCGAGACCCGCGACGGCGCCGGATACCCGCACCCCGGGCCGGTTCTTGTGGTGGATGCTCGGCCAGCAGTGGGAGCTGATCGTGATCTCGATGGTGATGGCAGTGCTGTGGCAGCTGCCGCTGACGCTGGGTCCGTGGTTGTTCGGCAAGGCGGTGGATCAGGGGATTCTGGCTGGCTCCTGGCCGGCGGTGGCGTTCTGGGCAGCCTGGCTGTTGGTGGTCACCCTGGTCGGCGCGTTGTTCGGAATTCT
>JBOFLH010000632.1:0-3694 GCA_051657765.1 Nocardioides sp.
TGTCGATGATCTCGTTCAGTTGTTGCGGTTGTTGAAGGTCTGGGCCGGTGACCCGTCATATTCAACGATTACGGAGCGGGTCAACGCGGCTTGGACGGCGGCGGGGCGTCCGGCCACTGAGCGTACGCGGAGGTCCACGGTCGCGGACTGTTTCCGGCTCGGGCGGCGGCGGTTGAATTTCGACCTCGTGGTGGCCGTGGTGTGGATGCTGCATCCGGATCGTTGGTACGTGACGCAGTGGCGGCAGGCCCTGCGGGTGGTCGGCGGTGAGGTCCGAGCGGTGTCCCAGGTGCGGGTCCAGGACGTTCTTCCGCGGGAGCTGGTCGGCTTCACCGGTCGGGAATCGGAGCTGGGACGGCTTGGGGAGGTGCTGGATGATTGCCGGCGGCCCGGCGCGCCGGTGGTGATCTCCGCGATCGAGGGTATGGCCGGAGTGGGCAAGACCCAGTTGGCCATTCAGGCGGCACATCTGCTCGGCCGGGAGAGACCGTTCGACGGTGTGTTGTTCGTCAACCTGCGTGGCTTCCATCCGGACCCGGTGCAGCCGCCGGCCGACCCGGCCGCTGTGTTGGACGGGTTCCTACGCCTGTTAGGGGTCTCGACCCAGCAGATTCCACACGACCTCGAGTCCCGGCGCAGTGCCTATCGGGACCGCTTGAGCGGGACGCGGACCCTCATTCTGCTGGACAATGCCGTCGATGAGGATCAGGTCCGGCCACTGTTGCCGGAGACTCCTGGCTGTCCTGTGCTCGTGACCAGCCGGCGAAGTCTCGACGGCCTGGATGCCGCGTCCCGCCTGACGCTGGACGTGTTCACCGCGGCGGAGGCCGTCGCCTTCCTTGCCGACGCTCTGCCGGGCGTTCCCATCGGGCCGGATCCAGGGGCGCCGCGGAGAATCGCTCATCGTTGCGGGCACCTGCCGCTGGCGCTCGGACTGGTTGCGGGACACATCCGGGCAACCCGGGCCTGGACGCTCACCGACCACGCCGACCGGCTCGACGAACGTCACGCGGATCGGCGTCTGGACAGTGCGGTCGAGCTCGCGTTCGACCTCTCGTACCATCACCTCCCCGAGGATGAACGACGGCTGTTGCGGCTGGCGGCGCTCCATCCCGGCCAGGATCTGGAGATCTATGCCGCAGCCGCTCTCGCTGGAACCGGCCTCCGGTCCACCCGTGCCGCGATGCGTCGGTTGTGCCGGGATCACCTCGTGCAGCAGGTGGGAGACAGGTTCGCCTTCCATGACTTGGTGCGCGACTTCGCCGCCGTACGGGCCGGTGATGACGACTCCCCGCCGCAACGCCGCAAGGCCTTGATCCGGCTGTCCGACTTCCACCTCGTCGCGGCCGCGGGGGCGATGGACGCCCTGCACCCCTACGAGGCCGACCGCAGGCCGCGGATCGACTCGCCCAGCACACCGTTACCCGACCTGAGCGACCCTGCCATCGCCCAAGGCTGGCTGGATACCGAGCGGCCCACCGTGACCGCGCTCACCGCGTTAGCCGCCCGTGACGGCCGCCTCGACTACCCCGTCATGATGTCCGGCACGCTGTTCAGATATCTGGTAGCCGGTCACCATGCCGATGCGCTGATCGTGCACGGCCACGCTCGCCAGGCGACTCAGATCGCCGGCGACTCCGTGGGTGAGGCGAACACACTGATCTACCTTGGTGCCGCCCTTGTCGCCTTGGGTCGGCTTGCCGCGGCGGTCGAGCACTTCCGGCAGGCCCTCCCGCTATACCGGGAGGCCGGAGACCGGCTTGGGGAGGCTCGGGCCTTCGGCAACCTGGGCCTGGTGGCGGAGAAACAGAGTCGGTACCCGGCGGCTGTGGAGTATTCCGAGCGCGCGTTCGCTCGCTATCAGGAGGTCGGCGACCGGATCGGCGAGGCTCGCGCCCTCGGCAACGTCGGAATGATCGAGGGGCGGCTCGGCCGCTATCAGGTGGCCGTCGAGCATCTCGCGGGCGCCCTGGCGCTGTTCCGCGGCGCAGGGGATCGGCTCGGCGAGGCGATCACCCTCAACGATCTCGGCGAGGTCGAGATGCATATGGGTACCTACGAAACGGCCGGCGAACACCTTCAGCAGAGCCTGGCCCTGTCCCGGCAGATCGACTACACCGACGGCCAGGCCAGGAGCCTCAACAACCTCGGTGCGCTGCACACCCGTCTTGGCGCCCCCGACCAGGCGCTCGTCCGACACCGAGATGCGCTCGGCATCCTCCGCGCGACAGGAAGCCGGGACACCGAACCCGCCGCGCTCAACGGTCTGGGCGAGGCCGCCAACGCCGCCGGCGACCCCCGGGCCGCCCTGACCCATCATCTGGAAGCATCCGTCCTCGCCACCGCCGTCGGGCTCCAAGACGAACAAGCCCGCGCCCAGGCCGGGCTCGGCCGCGCCCACGCGGCGCTCGGTGACGAGTCGGCTGGCGCTCGACATCGCAAGCGCGCTCACAAGCTCTATCGCGACCTCGGCCTACCGGATGTCACTCCCCAGGTCTAGAGGCGTCGCCGGTCTTCTTGGGAACGAGCCGGCCATCGGCGACCTGACGGTGCGTGCTCCGATGGCCGGCCACTCAATCATCTGATTGAGCCGCCGCCCCATTTGCCGGAGTTCTGCGTGCAGATGGCGTAGTAGAGGCCGTAGAGACCGCCGATCGTGGTGCTATTGGTGCCCGAGGTCCAGTTGGCCGTGACGCTGCCCACTTGGACGCTAGTGTGGTAGTCGTACGCTCGACAGGTGACGTTGCCGGCACCCGGTAGGGCGGTGATGGTGATCGTGTCATCGCCGTCTGCGTTTGCCCTGACGTTGCCGGTGGTGCAGATGGTCTTGCTGATCGAGCAACTGCTGGAAGCCATCGCCGGCGGCGCGCCCACCATGGTGAAGGTTGCCGCGGCACCGACCGTCGCGAGCAGGATGCCGAGCGTCCGTCGTGTTCTTGTACCCATCGTGTTCTCTCCTCTGAGTCGTCGGATCAGGTGATTGGTGTCGCTCAGCCGGCGATCGAGCCTTCGCCGCTGCTGTCGGCGATGCCCACGCAGACCAGGTAGTAGCGGCCGTAGAGGCCACCGATGGTCTTCGAGGTGCGCCACCAGGCCGTGGTGGAGGTGACCGAGCCGACCTGGTTGCCGTTGTCGTAGTCATGCGCCCGGCAGGTGATCGTGCTGCCGGGCCAGGTCGACATGGCGGAGATCTGGATCTGGTGGTTGCTCTTCGGTGTCACCCACCCGGTGTCGCACGAGTAGTCGTTGCGGCCGAAGGAGCAGCTTCCGTTGCCCGCTGCCGCTGCCGGCGGGACCGGGGCCGCGAGGACGCCGGTGGCGAATGCGGCGGCAACGATGCCAGCCCTGATAAGAGTCGGTTGGGGTGTCATGGGGTCTCCTTAGGTCTCATTGATGGCGGCTGGACCCGCCACCTCTTTCTTGGCTGTGGTGCTGCACTCAAGTGTCTGGGCATCGATCCCGGCGGAGCCCGAATCCCGGACGAACCCGGACGCCGCGAGAGCGTGGCGGTCGTCGGCGGGTGGCCAGGGCACTGGGTCGTGGGATGGCCCGGCAATTTCCGGGCTTGACCTTGACGCACGGTCAGGGCCGCAGGCTCGTGTCATGACTACCGATTCGACTACCCCGGCGATCCAGGTGCGGGGTCTTGTGAAGTCGTTCAAGGACCTGGAGGTGTTGCGGGGCGTCGACCTCG
>JBOFLH010000633.1:0-11140 GCA_051657765.1 Nocardioides sp.
GCCCACTCACTCGGGTACTCACTGCAATGATCGATCACCAGACGAACAGCCTTGGCCCGGGTCTCCGGGTCGTACCTGCTTGGCATGAAACACAACCTTCCAAGAAAGGAGGTGTGCATCAAACGCGGGGCAGTTCACGAAACGTCCGACCACAAAGACCACGGCGAGCCACGAAAGCAACGCCCCCAACGACGCCGTGGTCCAGACCTGGACCGGCGCAGAAGCCAAGCATCTCCGCCAGGCACTGCGGCTCACCATCGAGGGGTTTGCCGAGAAGCTGGGTGTCAATCGCCGGACAGTCGACAAGTGGGAAGCCCGTGGTGAACACCTCACCCCACGGCCTGACATGCAGGCCATGCTCGATACTGCACTCACCCGGGCAGATGCGAGTGAGCGAGAGCGGTTCTGGCGAGGCGTAACCGGTGTCAGCGAATCTCCCTTGACATCCACCTCGCTCGCTCCGCTTCTCGGACGCCTTGGGCGACGGCATGACTCTGTTTCTCCAGCCTCCCGTGGTGAGGCTGCCACCGACCAAGCCGACCGACTGAGCTACATCTTGGCCCATCCATCCAGTATCGATCTGGTGACCGTCGCGCATCTCCGCCAACGAGTGCAGGAACTCGACCAGCGCTACGACCAAGTTCCGTCCACGTCACTGCTCGCCGATGCGGGGCAGTGCCTCGGGTTGGTGGGCTTCCTGAGCGCCAACGCGACGAGCACCGCAGCGCCCAGCACTATTACAACCAGAGGCCGCATCCGGCGCGAGCTGTACGCCGTGGAAGCCGAAGCCGCCACGCTCATGGGTCAGCTGGTGTGGGATGCCTCGCAGCGCCGAGATCACCAAACAGCCACCATGTACTTCGACCAAGCCATTGTGGCCGCTCGGCGGCTGCGTGACCCGACAGCAGAAGGCTTCGCGTTACTCAGGAAGAGCTATGTAGCGCTCTACGGCGAACGTGATCCCCATGCCGGGCTCCAGCTGACCACCCAAACAGCCGAGACAACGAAGAACAACAGCCGTGTGGTGGCTGGCTTGGCGTTCCTGCACATGGCAGAGGCTCACGCCATGCTCGGCGACGTCACTCCGTGTGAGAAAGCGCTCGGTCAGGCAGGCGAGGCGTTCTGCGAGATCGATGATGCTGACCCGGCGATCGATCTCTACTCACCAACCCATGCCGGACGCCTGGCCGGCTCCTGTTATCTCTTCTTGGACGACCCCACCAGAGCGCAGCCAATCTTGGAGCAAACCGCTGGCGTACTGCATGCCCGCTCCAAGTCTCGTGCCATTGTGCTCGGCAACCTCACGCTCGCCAGCATCCGGCAGAACAACCTGGACGAAGCGGCCGCTCGGCTGCACGAAGCGATCGACGTCATCGAGCTGAATTGGGGCGGCGGTGGCCTGAACGTCGTGTTCGGTGCAGCGAAAGAGCTGCGCCCGTGGCGCTCAGAACCAGTCGTCCATGACGCGTACGACCGACTCCTCGGGCTCATGACGGCTGTGTGAGCATGTGAGCAGCAGTGCAGGAACGGCAGACGGGCGGAATCGGCAAGATGAGCGAGTCAGATCTGGGACAGGCCAAGCAAGCGGTCCGCGAGCGCATCTGGGCGCTGCTGGAGGAAGCCAAAGTAGTGCGACCTGGAGTGCACGGCCGCATTCCTGCTTTCGATGGAGCGGACGAAGCGGCCCAGCGGCTCGCTGCATTGTCATTCTGGGACGCAGCTCGCGTCGTAAAGACCGTGCCCGACAAAGCTCAACTACCCGTCCGCGCCCGAGCGCTAGCGGACGGCAAGCTCGTCTACATGGCCGTGCCCAAACTTGCGAAGCGACTGCCGTTCTACTTGCTGGATCCTAGAGAGCTGGAAGTGCCGCCCGAAGAGGCAGCCATGAGCGAGGTAGCAGCGAAAATCGGGCGACCAGTCGGCCCCGATGACATGCAACAGATAGATCTCGTGGTGACTGGCTGCGTAGCCGTGAACCACAAGGGGGTGCGACTTGGCAAAGGCGCTGGGTATGCGGACATCGAGGTGGCACTACTTGCGGAAGCAGGGTTGTTGACCAACGAGACCGTGATTGCGACGACGGTGCATGATCTGCAGGTGGTCGATGAGGAGTTGCCAGAAGCCGAGCATGACTTCCGGGTGGATTACGTTGTGACGCCGACGCGGGTGATTGCGGTGCCGGAGCGGAAGCCACTGAAGGGCCTGGACTGGGAGGGGTTGAGTGAGGAGCAGGTGGTGGCGATTCCGGTTTTGGGAGAGATGCGGTCAGGATCGCGAGCACATTAGCAGCTCAAGCAGTGAGTCGCTGATTCAGTTAGTCGAGCGTTCTGACAAGACGGCCCACGGCCTACTGCTCACTCTAGCCAAAGTCGCGTGTCGAGAAGATTGATCTCGTACGCCCGGCCTGAAACTGCAAACGCCTCAAGGTTAATAGACGAAATACGGTCGCTTGGTACCAGCTGAAGAATTGACGCTCCCGAGCAATGCGGATGGTAACCGAACTGGTTCGCGTCACGGCGCGTACGAGCCCCGCGTTGGAATCTAGCGTGACCCAGGTAAAAGGAGCGACGAGCAGACGGTTCAACGCATAGCCAGATGCGACGCCTAGCATCAAAGAACTAGCAAGACCCCATTCACTCAGTTTGTAAACCCCGATCGTTGTGGCCAACGTACCAAAACTAACAACCGAAAGATGCCAGATACTTACTCGGGCCACTCGAAGTTCTCTAGCAAGCAGCTCGCGATTCTCGGCGAACTCGTCGAAGTGCTGAGAAGCCAGGTCAAGCACTGACCGAGTTCGTAATGACGGAAGGGTCAGGTTCACTCCTATGCCCGGCCTGGCGTCCTCAGCTATCAACAAGAGCCGGGCACGGTTCGTCATGCACTCGAGCAAGCTGCGCTTGATGGTGATGCCGACTAGGTTCTCACTGCGGACGAAACGTGAATTAGTGTTGATCAGCCCGTAACTCAATTCGATCGCGTCGCCAGCACGCAATACACGAAAGCCCCAGTAACGAAGAGTTGTCACAACGGCGCCGCCAAACATGCTCAAAATGACAACGAAGCAAATTGCTATGGCGCCATGACCGCGGAGAAGTTCGAACGATCTACCCAAGACACCTACATCGCTCAAGACCCCGACCGTAGCCAAAAGAATTCCACCTCCCGCTACCAGGAACTTGCCGAGAACCATGCTAGTTATAACAAGGTCGGCGGCTGACGCTCGATAAATCACATCCCTTCGTCGTCCATCGGATTCGCTTACGACGTGGTCGACCGGCCTAGAGCGCGCCTTCACCAGGCGACTTGCTAGCGTCTTACTCACACCTGGGAGCGAAACAGTCGGCTGTCTTTCGTTGCGCTGTTGGACATCAAGCTTGACAATATTAAAGAATCTAAAACCCCAAGATTCAGTGGTACTAATGCTAGAAATTTCGCTCCACGGAGTTGTGCGAATCGTGCGCATCAAGAGGCCGCGACTCACGATCAGTTCACTATCAGTCTGCCGAAACTTGGTGGCGAGAAGTTCATACCACGGCAGGCAGATTCTCAATAAGAGGATCGCGACGATCGCGGGTTGAACGATCCAGCCCGGGATCGACTCCAGTTGCGTCGTGTTCAACAAAGTCCACGCTATGAGTAGTCCAAGCAAGCTCGGCGTCGACTCAAGATAGCTTGCGATGACCAGCTTGGCAGATGGTCGGCTCCACCCTCTCGATTCGAGTCGCTCGTCCGGCATCTTACTGCCCAGCCTTAGCTGATATTACATGTTCTTGAATGAACTCGATCGAATCGGAGTCGACAGGTCCGAAAATGACTTGTGATAGTGCTCCCGTGAACCGGAACTTGTACAAGCCGAAGGCCCGCAACAACGGCCCTTGTACGACCTCTGTGTTCAGAATATGGTCTAAGCGAACAATCGTGCTTCTACGAAAGACTCGACCTCGATCAATCCGTAAGAGTGAGGGTGTAGCAGTGCAGATTGTATGCCTAATCTCTAGGCGATTTAAAAGAGTTACGTCGAGCAGTCCTCCACATACTGAAATTGCGACTGCCAACAGCGCCCAAATGCGGTTTTCGTCCCACGCGCCGATTAATGTGGCAATCGCCAAGATTCCGCTGACAAATATTGCCGTAGCGATAGCAGATCGAACGCCCAGGTACCCAAGCGAGTGGTCAGATAGTCGTATCGACTTCACCTCAGGCCCGTGGGGTGGTGGCGACCAAATTGAACTGTGTAGATCCGGCACTTGACTAATTCCGTCTCCGAACGATTGCCAGTACTGCTACTCCGAAAGCAATTCCAATCACGCTAGCGATCGCGACGCGGAGGATAGTGTCAAATTCAGCATACGTCCTGAGTAGCAGGTTCGCGCCAACGATGCCGCAGATCATAGCGACAGTAGATAGCAAAGAAGAATGGTTTGGTTGTTCGTGCACTTTATTATCCTAACACAAGGGGTATTGAAAAATCCACGTCGATTGCTTGGACCATTCCACTGGTGTGGCGTAGGTATCGCACGTCAGGCGAGCGATACCTACGCTTGATCACCAGTCTTCTAGATGTGGTTGCGGATAATCCATTCTAGAATAGTCCCCCAACCGAAGCCACGCTCAAGCCAGTAGAGCACGGTTCGCCAGTTGGCCCTGGCCCAGTTGGCGGCGGCGGTGACGGCCCAAAAGCCGTATCGCCATGCCTGAGCGAGAACCCAGGCTACGAATTGCGCGATTCTAACAGGCAGCATTTTGCTGTCCTCCTTCGATACTTGCGACGCCGGTGGCGACCTTTCTACACATTGCTTTCTCCTTTAGGTTGAGTGAGACACATCAGCTCCCGATCTATTCCTGATGACCAGGATCGTTCAGAAGCACAGGTCAACACTGGGTGCCTCGTGAAGCTCGAAGCAATGAGATGCTGAATCTTCGTTTCAGTCCGTACGGGGCAGACGCGGCAGATGGCGTACGGACGTGTACGGACTGTTCCGGGCGACATGGTTCGTGTTGACGAGCCGAAGGGCGATTTCCTACAGTCAGGGCGACGTCCGCGTGTTTGTTACGTGCAGCGTTGTACGTGTTGGGTTTAGCTACCACTAGGTCTACTCGGGGAGGCAGACGATGGCGCAAGACCAGACATCCGAGCGCTTATTAGGTCAGATCGGCACTCGTGAAGAGTTCACTACTGCTCTGTCGGACCTGCGACAGCGATCTGGATTGACGGTTCGTCAAGTCGCTGCTCGGTCAGGTGTTGGTGCGAGTACGTTGGGTGGGTACTTCAGCGGACGACATCTACCGCTCCCGACGCAGCCGGCGCAGTTCGAAGCTGTGTTGCGAACTCTTGGCGTCAGCGACTCAGATCAACTGACTCAGTGGCTGACGGCTCTACGCCGGGTATGGGAGGTGCCGACACCACGAACTGGCCGTTCTGAGGCTCCGTATCGTGGTTTGGAGAGTTATGGCACTGAAGACGATCAGTGGTTCTTCGGCCGAGAAGACGACGTCGGCGCTCTGTGCGATGAAGTGAGCGCTGCTGCTTCGGTTGGTGAGTGGGTGTGGCTCACTGGCGCGTCGGGCTCGGGGAAGAGCTCGATCTTGCATGCGGGTCTGATTCCGGCCGTCCACGCCGGTCGTGTCGAAGGTCTTGTGGGCATTGCAGTTGTCAATATGACTCCGGGGCCTCATCCGGTAGCGGCGTTCAACGAGCAACTGGTCGGACTTCCTCCACTTACTGCAGATGGGTCGTCGGGGTACCTCGTCGTTGTGGATCAGTTTGAGGAGCTCTTTACCCAGAGCGACCCCGATGAGGCGCTTGAGTTTCTTGGACTTCTCAAGATGCAGCAAGCCTCGGTCCCAGCGCCGAGAAGTAGCCGCCCCCGGATTACTGCGGTGGTCGCCGGGCTTCGTGCTGACTTCTACGCGACCGCGATCGAGCGAGGGCTCATCAAGGGGGTGCAGGAGAGACAAGTCGTTGTGGGCGCGATGGGAACCGAGCAGTTGCGTTTGGTGATTGAGAGTCCGGCTCGCAGGGCGGGGTTCGATGTTGAAGCTGGTTTTGCTGATGTGGTGATAGCGGATGTGGTCGCTGGCGATCCTGAGCAGCCGAGTTCGCTCCCGTTCTTGTCCCATGCGTTGCTCGCGACGTGGGAGAGGAGTCGGCGTTCGCGGTTGACGGTGGCGGACTATCTGGCAACAGGTGGTATCGCTGCTGCGGTTTCGAGGAGCGCGGAGCAAACGTTCGGCCGGTTGTCACCGGGGCAGCAGGTGTCGGCGGAGCGGGTATTCAGGCGGATGGTGCGGGTGAGTGAAGAGTCTGCTGACACTCGCCGGAAGGTGTCATACGAGGAGCTCGGGCTGCGTCGTGACGCAACGGCCGCCGGAGCTAGCAATACGTCGGGTGAGGTCACCGCTGTACTGGAGGCGTTTGGCGCGGCGCGGATGGTGACGATGGATCGTGATCATGCGGAGATTACTCATGAAGCGCTCCTGGCCGCATGGCCACGCTTGCGGGAGTGGATCGACGCCGATCGGGAGGGCCTGCTGATTCATCGTCAGCTCACCCGAGATGCAAGTGCTTGGTGTAAGGCCGAGGATGATCCGGGGATGCTCTACCGGGGAGGTCGGCTATCGCGTGCAGAGGACTGGCTCGGCGATGAGAGTCGGGCCGGCGAACTAAATGACATTGAGGCAGAGTTCCTACGGGAGAGTCTGGCGGATCGAGACCGTCAGAACTCGGCCGCTGAACGCCGGGTGCGGCGGATTCGGGTGACGGCCGCGGGATTCGCTGCGCTTGCACTGTTGGCGGCTGGATCGACGATGTTCGCGGCTCGCCTGCGTCAGTCCGCTGCCGAGGAACGTGACGCGGCTACCTCGGGGCGCCTCGCGTTCGCTGCTGACCGGGTCCGCCCGAAGGACGCCAGCCTGGCCGCATCCTTCGCCACGATCGCCTACCGACGCGCCCCAACCACCGAGGCCGCCAGTGCGTTGCTCAGCCTGTCAGGCACCGATGTCCCTGCCCGGTGGCATGCCCCACGAGGAGTGGTACAGACGGTTGCCAGTTCCCCGTCTGGGGAACTGGTGGCGGCGGCGGGCGAGACCGGCATGGTGCGCCTGTGGCGACGGAACAAAGAAGGCGTTCTGAGTCGGGTCGCCGATATCGACGCCTCCCCTGGCGCCTACGTCTTCGCGCTGGCGTTCAGCCCGGATGGTCAGACTCTTGCAGCAGGCGGTATGGATCGCCGGGTTCACCTATGGAACGTCGAAGACCCCTCCAAACCAACGGCGCTGTCGAGCGCACCCGAGGGTCTGACGGGGCCTAGCAACACGATCTATGGCCTGACGTTCAGCCCCGATGGCAAGCGGCTTGCCGCCGGAGCGGCCAGAGCTGACAAATCAACCGACAGCATGGTCTACGTCTGGGACCTGGCCACAGCCTCAATACAACCATCGACGCGGCTCACGGGTCCAACCGAGTTCGTACAGGCTGTTGCGTTCAGTCCCGATAGCCGACAGCTTGCCGCCGCGAGCCTGGACTCCAAGGTCTACAGGTGGGTCCTGGACCCCAGCGGTACCCGCTTTCGCTCGCTCCCGCCCTACCTCGCCGTCGGCGAGTTGGACGCGGTCGCTTTCAGTCACGACGGTCGCACGCTGGCTACTGGCTCGCGTGACGGAAAGGTGTATCTGTGGGAACCGACCGGAGTACGGTCGGACCAAGAGCCTCCACGACGAGAATTAGCCGGGCCCGCCACGTGGGTGAACTCAATCGTGTTCAGCCCCGACGACCGGGCTCTCATCGGGGCCAGCTCGGACAGTCAGACATGGACGTGGGACCTAGAAACAGGTCAGCCACGCCACACTTGGCGCCATCCATCGCCGGTCACTTCCGTGGCCTACCTCGATGAGGAGACCGTCGTCACTGCCTCGCTCGACAGCACTATACGGACCTGGGCCACCGGTAGCCCGCACACGAAAGGGCTACCGGGCATTGTCTACCAGCTCTCATCCAGCCGAGACGGAGACACGGTGATTGCGGCCGGTGTCGATGCATTTGGCGCTAATCCGTGGGACTTCACTCTCTGGGACACCACCCAGTCCAGGACGCCGAGGTTGCGCGGAGCGGGCGTCAGTCCGGTAGCGGATGCCGAGCGTCAGGGCTCCGGGACAGCGGCTCTCTGGCCCAACCGTGACCTGGTGGCGTCAGGCATGAAGGACGGCAAGATTTACTTCTGGAATATCGAATCTAGCGAACCGCAGATCGTTGGTGTCCCGCTGGAGACCGGTCCAGAGCGGGTTGGCTGGATCGCAATCAGCCCGGACGGCAACGTCTTGGCGCAAACGAACTCGGACGACGATCGGGTGTACCTGTGGGACGTCAGCGACATTACGAAACCCTCACGCCTCATCACACTATCGACCACCGACAAGAACCTGCTCCAGAGCATCGAGTTCAGCCCAGATGGACGTCTCTTCACGGCGGCCGGGACGGATAATCAAGTCCACCTCTGGGACGTGACGGACCCGAAGAGTCCCGCCAAGATCAGATTCCGCAATGACACGGTAGAGACCGACCTGTACAGCGCTGCCTTCAGTCCAGACTCGAAAATGATCGCCGCAGGCGGTGGCGGCAACCGAGTGTTCCTTTGGGAAGCAACGAACCCAGATCGCCCCAGATACGCCGGGTCAGCCACCTCGGGAGTGCTCAACAACATCAACAGCGTCGCCTTCAGCCCCGACGGAAAACAAATCGCGACCGGAAACGAAGACGCCACCGTCCGACTCTTCGACATCACCAAACGCGGAGCCCCAGTCGAGACCGCCGCCATCGACGCAGGCGGAGTCGTCAAAGCCGTCACCTACAGCCGCGACGGCTCCTCAGTGCTCACCTCAGGCGAAGGCGAAATACACGCCTTCCAACTGAACCCGAAGAAGCTCGCGAACAACCTATGCGAAAAAATAGGCGACCCGATGAGCAAAACCGAGTGGAACCAGTACCTCCGCGACGAACCCTACGCCGACCCCTGCGCATAACATGGTCGCAGCATATCGGCGACAGCATCAACTCGGAGGGGTCGTAACTCCCACCTCCACCCCCACAACCGTCCGGTAACACGAAAAAGTCACCGCAAATCTCTCGGGCAACGTGGCTCGATCCCGAAAGAACGCCGTTCGCATTGGCGCGTTCCGCCCCGTGATCGACACCGTCAGCGACTGCCCGGGCTGGACGCGTGCAAGTAGCTCGCCAGCGAGCGCCACCCGGTGTCGGTGCAGTGTGTACTCCTCCTGCTGCGCCGTGCTGGCCGGGTAGCGGCCGAGGTCCACGACCAACTCCTCCGGATCGCCATCGTCGGATGTGAGCCACAGTTTCACTTCGGGCGCCACGACATTCAGCTCGGTACTGACCATCTGCTCGATCACCAACATCAGCTCAGACTCGTCGCCCTGCAACTCGACGCTGAGGAGCTCCTGGCCCAGTCGTTGTTGGACTTCGGCCATGTACACCAGGTCGCGCGCGATCGTGGGCATCCCCCGGTCGCTCCAGCGCCGGGCGCTCCTCTGGTCGGCCAGGCCATCGCTGAGTTCATCTGCCGTGTACTGCAGGCGATCCAGCACGGTGTCGAAGTCGGCAGAGATCGACAGCACTGCTGCTGCATGGTCTCGGTTCGCTGACGTGCGGTAGCGCTCCAATTCTCGCCGGAAGGCGAAGAACGCATCGAGCAGATCGTTTGCCCCGGTTACCTCCACCAGCGCCGGGTAACCGGACAGCTTCTGCGGAGTGAGTCGGCCCTTGGCCGCACGGACCGCAAGGAGTTCGTCCAAGACTCGACCGGCCAGACCGTCGCCAGACACCCGGTCTGCGTCAGGTCTGTTCATCGGTGCACTTTCTTGTCACGACACACACAGTCGCCAGTTTCTACCGTCCTCTCATCGCACCAGCTGCCACAACGTGGGTCATCCAGGGCTCACCCAGCAGGAGCGAAGAGAAGGAGCACCATCATGCCGCCAAACGAACTCGAACGCTGGGCCACAGGAGGTCGAGGAGCCGGCCCCCTCGTCTCCCGCGCCGAACGCACCCACCAAAAGGCCGTCGCCCACCTGGTTCGTGAGACCAAGTTCAACGGCCTCAAGGTAGATGCAGAAGCCGCTCTGACTGGTCGCATCATGGAACGTGCGGTAGATCTGGATCAGTACCGCAAGTCCCTCGCCAACGGAGATCCCATCCTGGATGCCGTTCTCACTCGGATCGAAGTTGGCTTCGTCGACAAGGCCGGTCGTATCCAGCGCAACTTCGGGTCGGAGTTCCCGTCGTGAGCGGCGTCGTCACGGCGGATGTACTCGCTGCGGCCGGCATTGCGGCGCTGGGTGGGCTGGCCGGACTTACGGCAGGCATTGCAGCGGGAGTCATCGTCGGCGTGAGGTACGCCGACCATCTCTCCAAGCTGGTCTCGCGTGGATGGAGTGAGGCCACTCGCCGCCGCATCCGCCGCGAGCCAACCGTCCCCCTGACCGACTCTGCCCGAACCGCCGTGGCCGCCGAGTTCGCGGCCCACGCTGCCTCTGTCCAGAGCCAGGTCTCCCGCTTCGCTGACGAACTGGCAGCCGGCGATCCAGTGCTGCGGGCTCGACTGCGGCGGTTCGAGCAGCCGCAGCCGAGCGGTGAAGATCGCAAGTCCTCACCGTGGTCTGGATCGCAATGGAGTGGGTGGTCGGCATGACCAGCTTCCTTGTGTGCGTGCTGGTTCTGGTCGCTCTCGGTGCGGGGTTGGCGGCATTGGTCCTATCGGACCCCGCTGCCAACTCCGCCCGAGCCGAACAGCGCCTCAACCGTGACGTCCAGCGAGCCGACGCTGAGATAGGTCAGGCAGCGAGTGAAGCCCGCCGGGCCATGAACCGTGCAGCAGGTCAGTCCTGGCGCAACCGGTTCGAGTGACCGAGCAATCCAACTCCCGCAACAAGACCGGATGAGGAAGTGGCGTCCATGTCCAAATGCGAGCCATCTCGGATCGGAGAACACCTCTTCGATGCCTGCATGACCATCTGTATTGCAGCCACTGCGCTGTACTGCGCGGTCTGGCTGTTGTCGCAAATCTGGTGGTGGCTGCTCGGGTTCGGAGTGGTTGGAGTTGCGGTGTGGTGGTGGCGGAGATGG
>JBOFLH010000634.1:0-2703 GCA_051657765.1 Nocardioides sp.
ACGCCCTGGTGGCCGGAGTCGCATGGCAGGTGATCTGGCCCGAGCTCGTGCGGTTCGGCTCGATCAGTGCGCTCACCGCGACCGCGCTCGCTGCTCTCTGGTTCGTGCTACCTCCGGCCTCGCCGCTCAGCGCGCTCAAGGATCGGTAGCACGCAGGAGGCCGGTCACTCCGGGTGGACCCGCAGAGTCGGCGAGGGCGTGAACCCAACCCGTTTCCAAGTGCTCGCCTGCCGCTTCGCGGTCGTGTCCGACCTGGTGCTGAGCGCGGCGGTGGGTCGGGTGTCCGACTCGTGGATGTTCGCGAACGACGGCGAATGAGACATCAGTGCGCTGATCCCGGAAGCGCCGTGGACCGAGACCTCCTGGCTACTTCGGCGCCGAGCATGTTGCCGCAGGTGGTCGGTCAAGCGGTCCCTGGCGGCCACGCCGGGCTCTTCGCCCATCAGCATGCGGCGGGGGTGCCTGGGACACCACTGGCGAAGGTCATGAGTGGTGGTGCCAACCGCGCCGAAGGTAGGCGAGCCCGTGGCTCTCGAACTTCGGGCGGCAGGGCTGTGGATATGTGATTGCACAGCGTTCTTCGGGGTAGCTACGGTGACTGTGTGTCTTGCATCTCGGACGCAGTTCTTGTCGTTGGCCGGTTTGCTGGGTCTTGTCTTTGCGCACTTGCTTGTCGGACCGGGGCTGGCCGATGGTGCGGTCACAGAGTCCGAGGTCGTGAGTGGCGAGTCGATCCGGCGCCTGCCTCTTCCCGAGCAAAGCAACAGGCTCGGGTTTCTGTTCCGGAAAGGGCCCGGTTGTCTACCCCTAGCTCGGAGCGCCCGATGAGCCGTCCGCCCGATGTCGAGTGGGGGGTCGGATCTCGTATCCGGCTCATGCCCATCGATGGTGGCGGTCCACCGTTGTGGGACGAGGAAGGAAAACTGCCTGACGAGCCGGATTTTGTCGAGGGCTTTCTCGGTATCCCCCGGGAGCTGAACGAGCAGATGTGCGCTTGGAATCAGCGATGGGAAGATCTGGGCGGTATTGCAGACGACGAGTGGTTTGCGTGGGGTGAGAGTTTGAGACTCGCGCTCGCCGAGGTTCTGGGGGATGACTTCGCCGTTGAGCTGATGCCCTGAGTCCGTCGGGCCGGTGCGGTCGCCGGTCAGGTCCTTACAGCCGAGGACGGGGTTACGCGGTTGGTGCTGTCCGCCTTGACATACCTGGGCCGGCCTCGGTGGTGGCTGTTGCCGAGCGAATCGGGGCCCGTGAGGTCGCTACGTTGGACCGAAGGCACTTCTCGTCGAACAACCCCGAAGGGCGGGAGCCACTTTGATCTACTCCAAGAGAAACTTTCCTGAGCCCGCCGCCGCTTTCCGCGCTGATCGAGATCGGATAACGTGCCAGGGCGTCGAAGCTGTCGTAGCCGACCACGCGGTGCAGCCGGCAAGAGCTTCCTGGAGGTGATCACCGTGCCCCGTTCGGTCGATGACATTCTCAAGCACGCGGACGAACTCGCCGCACGCTTCGAGCACTACGAACCCGGCCCGGCTGACGAGCTGGACCCTGACGCCGCGACGCTCCTGCGACGTGCCGTTCAGGAGCGCTCCGACGCCGAACGCCACGTCCTCGAAGCAGTCGCAAGAGCTCGTGAGGCGGGCATGTCGTGGGCGTTGATCGGTGCCTTCGTCGGCACTACCGGCGAGGAAGTTCGGCAGCGGTACGCCGGCACGGTTGCCTGAGTGTCCTCTCGCTGCTACCGGTGAAAGCGACCCGCCGATGGACCCTGATCCCGCGTTGTACCTGGTCAGCGTGGCGGAGGATGCGGGATCCCATCGACTACTCGGATCGTGGGCGTGAATACCGTCACGCCACGGTTTCATTGCCGCCAGTGCCGCGGATCTTCCGAAGGAGTTCCGGCAGTACGGTCAAGTCGCCGCTTCCGTCGCCGCTTCCGTCGCCGCCCGGTCCCCAGGGGGCGGTTGCATCTCCTTGCAGCCAGTTCAGCACGGCCTCTGGATCGGCGTGCCCGCCAGCGCTACGGCGCGCTTGAACGAGTCCGAGCGCATCGATCCCATCTGGAACCCGTCGCCAACTGACGGTGCCCGACGCCGCGTCGTAGATGAGCCAGGTTGGCGCGTTCCACGCGGTCACGCACGCACAGATCGACAGAGCATGTATCACCACGTCCTCCCCCTCGGGTGTCACCGCAGATCCGAACTCTCGAGAGGCGGCTATCGTGAGGATCTGCTCGATGGCCGCGACGCTGGGATCCTCGGGCGGTGACGAGCGCCGGGTCCGACGGAACATCGAGCCACCCTATTCGAGCTGCCGCGCCGTCATGAGCGACTTGTTCGTGACTCGCGTTCAGCGGAGGATGCGGGATTCGAACCCGCGAGGGCGTGAACCCAACCCGCTTTCCAAGCGAGCGCCATAGGCCTCTAGGCGAATCCTCCGCGCAGGAGGCTACCCGCAGGTGTGGGGGAGTGCGAATCGCAGGGACGGCGTTCCCTCGGGCCCGGCCTAGCTTGAGCTCACCTGGCGAGGGGCTTTGGTCGCTGCCGAACGCCTCCCCTAGACTCGCGGCAACCCCCCGCGTGGCGGCACCTCACCCAACTCCCCCAGGGCCGGAAGGCAGCAAGGGTCAGTGGGCTCTGCCGGGTACGCGGGGGGCCTTTGTCTGCCCGCCGACATCCACTGCCGGGCGGTCTCGCTCCGGTC
>JBOFLH010000635.1:0-17087 GCA_051657765.1 Nocardioides sp.
CTCGACAGCTTCGAACGCGTCTGGACCACAGCCCAACCCCTCACGAACTAACCCGCCCACGGAACGCACGGCGTCGTCTGCCTACAGCACCATCCGAAAGTTCCCGGACAGTCCCGGCGCGGAGGCTAAGCCTCGGGTCCGGGCGCTGTCGTCCGAGGTGTCAGGTGCTGGACCGGATGGAGAAGGTCAGTCCGTCGGCGTAGTCGCCGAAACGTTGAGCGCGGGGGCCAGTGCGACGCGCTCTCGGAGGTTGCCAGCCAGGTAGCGGGCGGCCGAAGGCGAGTGCGCGGCTCAGATCAGACCGCGGCGGCGCGCGTCGCGGGCCGCCTGGTGTCGGCTGCTCGTGTCCAACTTGACCGACGCGGACGCAAGGTAGTTGCGGACCGTGCCAGGAGCGAGTGAGAGCCGGGCCGCGATGCCGGCTGTTGACGAGCCTTCGAGCACGAGCCGCAACACCGCCACCTCCTGGGGTGTCAGCGCTGACCCGCGAGTCGCGGCGGAGGTGGCCTCCTCGACAACCTCCGCAGCCTGCACGGCCGCCGAGGCGAGCGCGCGGGCATCGTCGGCGTCGAGATGATCGACGGCGTCGGCGTCAACCTGGATGATGGGCGCAGCTCCAGGATGAGGCTCGATCACCCAGACCGCGCAGCCCTTGCGGGCGGTGAAGCGGCGGGCGCACAGGCCGGGATCGCCGGTCAGGTGCGACGTGCACCACAGCCGGTGCGATGGCAGGGTGTTGCCCATGATCGTTCTCCTCTGACTGGGTGATCGGTCGTGGCTCCGATCAGCGTTGCTGCGCCGGGCCGGAGCCCCGTGACGTCGGCCAGGTCAAACCCGACCGTTGTCTACCTCTCGCTCGAAGCTCCTGAGAGGCATCGAGGCGGGCGGCTCAACGGCACGCACCCGCCTCGACGCCGCTGGACCCAGGCTGTCAACGGCCGCGATGGCGGCACTACCGCGCGCTAGGATCAGTCAAGGGACGGCCCGCGCGTCCCGTGAACGTCCCTCCGGGCGAGCATCGAGCGGGCGCTCTGAATCCTGTCGGCCTCCATCGTGATGCCGACCTGCCCAGACACGGCCAGAGTGCTTGTGTCGAATTCAGTCTTCTGGTGCTCCTTGGTCACAGCGGTCCCCAGTCTCCTGGGTGTCCTTGGCGGGTCGCCCGAGACCCACCACCGGTCGGCCTCACGCCGGGGGCCGCCAGCTCAAAGTTCCACGAGAGCCGGGACAACCTCCAGGCCAGAGTCTCCGCCGGACTCGCCGGTGCGGTTCACTGACGTCGCCTCGGACGCAGTGTCGGTGCGCCCCGTTAGCATTGGAATGGAAGGGTTCGGGTGGTGCAACCCTTCGGCGCCGTGGCGACGCATTGCGTGGCTGATGTGTCGCCACCGGCCCGTCGAGGAGGCACGCAGATGACGTCGAACATGACGCCAAGCACCATCAACGTCCAACCGCATCCGCGTCTGCTCAGTGTGCTCGGCGACATCGAGTTCGCGCCGTGGCAGTGCATCGCTGAACTCGTGGACAACGCCTTCGACGAGTTCCTGCGGCGTCCGGTCGCCGGCGCCGAGCCGACGGTCTGGGTGACTCTGCCGGCTCGCAACAGCACTCCGCGAGACAGCGAGGTCTGGGTCAAGGACAACGGGCCCGGCATGACTCTGGACCAGCTCAACGACGCGCTCCGTGCGGGTTGGACGAGCAACGACCGGGTCGGCCAACTCGGCTTGTTCGGGGTCGGGTTCAACATCGCGACCGCGCGGCTCGGCCAGATCGCCGTGGTGCGGACCGCGCGCGCGGACGACCCGCACTGGACCGTGGTCACCATCGATCTCAAGGGCATGGCCGCCGGGGGCCACTTCGACCTGCCGGTGACCACGGAGCCGAAGAGCGTCGCGGGCGAGCACGGGACAGAGATCGTCATCAGGAGCCTGAAGCCGGAGCACCATCAGACCGTGAGCCGGGGGCAGGCCAAGCTCAAGCAGAACCTCGGCGAGATCTACAGCTATCTGCTCGCCGACAAAGGGTTCCGGCTCATCGTCGACGGCGACCTCGTCAAGCCTAGCGTGCCCTGCCTGTGGGACGAGGGCCGATACGTCGTCCGCAACAACGAACGAATCCCGACGGTCTTCAAGGTCGACGAACCCCTTACCGGCCGCCAGGTCTGCCTGGACTGCGGGACCTGGCAGAACATCGGAGACTCCATCTGCGAGGCATGTGGCAGTTCCCGGATCGAGATGCGGGAGCGCCGCATCTGGGGGTGGGTGGGTATCCAGCGCTACCTCCATGCATCGGACTACGGAATCGACTTCATCCGAAACGGTCGGAAGATCCTCGTACACGACGTCAGCCTCTTCCGCTGGGTCGACCCTGACGACCTCAGCGGCCGCGGCGAGGTCGAGTACCCGATCGAGGTCCCACGCGCGGGACGAATCGTCGGTGAAATCCACATCGACCACGTCCGCGTCAACTACCAGAAGAACGCGTTCGAGTACGACACCCCGGAGTGGAAGAAGGTCGTGCACGTCCTCCGTGGCGAAGGGCCGTTGGGACCCAAGCGTGCCCGTGACCTCGGGTTCACCACACGCAACACGTCGCCGCTAGCGAAGCTTCTGGCGGGCTACCGTCGCAACGACCCAGGGCTGAACTACCTCATCCCGGGCGACGGGAAGAACGCGTTGCACGATCGTGCCCGCGAATGGGCGGAGAAATTCCGCAAGGGCGACCCCGAGTTCCAGACGGACGAGAAGTGGTACCAAGCCGCAGAACAGCATGACCGTCGGCCGGCGCCTGCCGACGAGCCCGAGTCCGACCCCTCCGACGATGACATCCTCGATCGGAAGGGCCTGTTGGGCGGGCCGCCGGCTCCGACGAGCGAGCCACCACCGCCGGCGTCGGCACCGCCGGAGAGCGAGGACGCCAGGCGTGATCGTTGGCGCGCCGACGCGACACCGCTTCCAGACCTCGACGCCAGTTTCGGGCTTCCCGGGCATGGAGCCCCGCTCCAGGTGCGCGCCTGGCTGGTGCGTGGGCAACGGATCACCCGACCAGACGACACCGATCGGGTCCCCGTCTACGTCGCATCCGGCCGCGGCGCGCAGGTCGAGGTGTTCATCGACGGCGACCACCCGATCTTTGTCGACTTCGGCGTCGACACCCGCGACCTGGTCGTCATCGAACTCGCGGAGTTCCTACGCGTCCGGGACCGTTCCTCCCGCTCGCTCTCGGCCGTGTTCGCAGAGCTGAAGGAGAGGTGCCTGCCGGACCACAAGATATCCGGCGCGTTCCTCACCGAGTTGGCCACGCGCACCCTCAATCGCGTACGGGAAGCGATGGAGCCCGTCATTGCAGGCAACGCCACCGGATACTGGAGCCTACTGTCGTCGGACGACCAGTCATCGGCCGAGCGCCTTTTCGCCATCGAAGGCGGCGTGGCGAGCTGGGACGAGGTGATCGCATCCGGCGAGTGGATCGACTACGTCAACGGGGCATCGCTGGTGCGCCTTGTTGAAGCCCGCCCCGACGCCTTCCTCGACGGCCGGGTGTTCCGCAGCTCCTACGGGCCGTTGGCCGATCCAGACGCCAAGCACGCCTCGGCCGCCCGCGTGGTGGACCTGTTGGAGGACGTCGCGACGCTGGCAGACGTCCCAGCCCGTCGCAGCCCAGAGGAACTCCAACGGGGTCGGCTCGCGTGCCTTCTGCTTGCCCAAGAGATCACTGAACATTCGGATCAGGAGGCGGTCGAGTGACGGCAGCCTTCCTCGCTCCGCAGCGACTTCTCCTCGAAGGGCCGCAACGCTTCACGCGCCAGGTCGAGCGTCTGATGGGACACCTCGGTTTCCGTGACGTCGTCAACATCGACGGACCGGGCGATCATGGCGGCGATCTGCTCGGCACGCTCCACAACCAGCTCTGGGTGATCCAGACGAAGTGGAAGAACAAGGGCGCGGTCGACCGCTCCGCAGTCGACGAGGTGTCGCGCGCGTTCGAGCACTACGGGGCAAGGAGGGCTACGGTCGTCACCAACGCCAAGCCCTCCGCCGACGCCGAACAACGCGCCGTCGAACTGCTGCGCCTCGGACGCAGGGTCGACTTCTGGAACGGCAGCGACCTCCAGCGCCTGTTCACGGCAGCACCCGAGCACGCGCCACTTACGTTGCGCGACTACCAGGACGCGGCGGTCTCCGCCTTGTGGGCCGATCTGCAGTCCCGCCGACGAGCGCTTCTGATCCTGGCGACCGGACTGGGCAAGACCGTCGTCGGCGGGGAGATCGTGGGTCGGCACCTGCGCGAGAATCCCGACAGCGACGTCCTCGTCGTCGCCCACACCAAGGAACTGGTCAACCAGCTCGAACGCGCGCTGTGGCGACACCTGCCCAAGCGCGTCCCCACGCAGGTCCTCACCGGGGAGGAACGACCGACCGACCTGGCCGGCGTCACCTGCGCCACCACCGCTAGCGCACTCGGCGCGGTCCTGCGCGGCTGGAAGCCCGGTCTGATAATGGTGGACGAGACGCATCACGTCGGCGAGGACGGACAGTACGACCATCTCCTCAACGAACTCGCCGATGCGCTCCAGTTCGGCGTCACCGCGACCCCGTGGCGGGGGGACAAGTACGACATCGAGCATCGCTTCGGAACGGCGAGTTTCAAACTCGGCATCGAGGACGGGATGCGGCGCGGGTACCTCGCCGCCGTCGAGTACAAGCTGTTCGTCGACAACATCGACTGGGACGTCGTCCGCGAGGCCAGCGAGCACGGCTACACGATCAAGGAACTGAACTCCCGCCTGTTCCTGACACAGCGAGACGAAGCGGTCATCGACGCGCTGAAGGACGCATGGAACTCCACGGTCGCTCCTCGGGCGATCGTGTTCTGCCAGACCATCGAGCACGCCGAGCGGATAGAGGCCCTGCTGAGGCGGCAGCCCGAGTGGTTCCGCGCCAGCGCGCTGCACGCAGGCATGGCCAAACGGGATCGGCAGCAGCGGCTTCTTGACTTCCGGTCCGGGCAGGTTCCGATCCTCGCCGCCGTCGACATCCTCAACGAAGGCGTGGACGTGCCCGACGTCAACATCCTCGCGTTCGCCCGCGTCACACACAGCCGACGCATCTTCGTCCAACAGCTCGGCCGCGGGCTGCGTCTGCGCGAAGGCAAGGAACGCGTCCTCGCCCTCGACTTCGTGTCCGACATCCGGCGTGTGGCCGCCTTGTTGAACCTCCGCCGGCAACTCGAAGCGTCCGACATCGAAGTGCTCCCCACCGTCCCTCAGTCCACGATCAAGTTCAGCGACCTCAAAGCCGAGAGCCTCCTTGAACAGTGGATTCTCGACGCGGCCGATCTGGAAACCGCGAACGACGAGGCGAGACTCCAGTTCCTCGACCCGGACGTGCTGCCGATATGACCGCCCGCGACGCACTCATTCCCGAGGCTCAACGTGCCCTCATTGTCACAGCGCTGTACGCGGACGCCCACGAACAGAACTGGACCCACCTCTCCGCCGCAGACCGGAGCCGCGCCTACAGCGCATGGGTAGAGGACGAACGCATCGGCGGCATCCTGACCCAATACATGACGCCTGAGGCCGCACGCGCGTGGATCAAGGACGGACCGATGAAGGAGTACCGGCGAGCCCTGCGCGGCGCCGGGCGATACGCCCAGTTCGGCACGTCGGGCGGCACCACCGCAGACGACATCGTCCACGCATCCCTCGGTCCGGAATGGTCCATTATCGAGGGCACCACGGGAGTGAAGCCCTTCCACGCCCAGGCCACGGACGGCTCGGGCCTCATCATCTACCTCGCGTGGGACGAGAGCCGTAACTTCAAGAACCTCGTATGGGCGGCGGTACGCGCGAGTGTCGAGCTGGACATCCCCGGCCGCGTGGTCGTGACAGAGCCCCCAGGAGTCGCCACGGCGCGGGACGCGGCCGACCGTCAGCGCGCCATCGCCAAGCGGTGCGGCCTGGAGCTGCATTACGTCCGAGAGCAGTTCGGGAGCCCGCGATCATGACGGCCGACACCGGGCTGAACTCCGTGGAAGTGTTCGCCGGCGGCGGGGGCATGGCCCTCGGCATGCGGCAAGCGGGCTTCACCCACGACGCGCTCATCGAATGGTGGACACCGGCCGCCAAAGTCCTGCGCCACAACGCCGAGCTGAACTCGCGACTGTGGACCGCCGATCACGTCCTGGAACAGGACGTCCGCACCGTCTCGGACCGCCTCGCCGAGCTGCCTTCGGTGGCGCTCGTGGCCGGCGGGCCGCCCTGCCAACCCTTCTCGCTCGCCGGCGCCCACGCCGGTGACTCCGACGAACGAAACATGTTTCCCGCAGCCCTGGCGATCGTCCGCCAACTCATGCCCGAGTTCGTCGTGTTCGAGAACGTCCCAGGTCTCACTCGTCCGACGTTCGCGCCCTACCTCGACTACGTCCGTGACCAGCTCCGCCGGCCCGGCATCGCCCCGAAGGACGACGAACTCTGGAACGAGCATCACAAGCGGATCAGGGCCAGCGCCGCCAGCGACCTTTACCGCGTCTACCTGGAGGAGATAGACGCCGCCGATCTCGGCGTGGCCCAAAGTCGGAAGCGCATCTTCCTCGTCGCTATCCGTTCAGACGTCGCAGGGTCCGGCATCTGGCGCGGCCCCCTCAAGACCCATAGCCGAGACAGGCTGCTGTCGGACCTATGGATCACGGGCAAGTACTGGGAGCGCCACAGCTTGAAGAAGCCAGATGACGTGCCCGCGCGGCTGGAGGCCCAGGTCAGCCGGATCGAGAAGACCGGCCTCTCGGACGACCGGCTCCCGTGGCGCACCCTGCGCGATCTGCTTCAAAAGGTCCCCGAGCCGGCCGAGGAGACGGCCGCCGACGGCTGGCCCAACCACATCGCCATCCCCGGCGCGAGAACGTACACCAAGCACAACGGAAGCCCCATGGACATGCCGAGCAAGACGATCAAGGCCGGTGTCCACGGTGTCGGAGGAGGCGAAGGAATGCTCCGAGAACTCGACGGCTCCGTGCGTTACCTCACCATCCGTGAGGCCGCCCTCGTCCAGAGCTTCCCGCGCTACTACGAGTTCCCGGGCGTCCGCAGCCGGGTCATGGGCGTCATCGGCAATGCCGTAGCCGTCGATGTGGCTGTGAAGATCGGCAAAACGCTGGTCGCTCTGAGGCAGGAGGACCACGCAGTCCATGCTGAGTCGCGTCCAACGGAGTCACTGTCCGTGCTTCGTTCGCGCTCCGAATTCGACATCGCGGAAGGAGAGATGGTCGGGGCGCGGACGGCGGCGGTCGGCTGAATCGCGCCCGATCCGCTTCGGAAGCGCAGAGACGCTCATGACGGTCTCCCTCTTGGCACGCTAAGGGGCTCTTCACCGCTCACGATCGCCAATGGACTCGGATTCGCTTTGCGATGAGTTCGGTCTCGGTGAGCGGAAGCTCCTCGACCTCTCCCCATTCTGTGCCGCCCGAATCAAGGGTTCCTGCAACATGAAAGTGGACGTGCCTAATCGACTGGCTCGCAGTTTCACGGCTCTTCACGGATGAGCGTGGGGTGAGTGGTCGAGTCCACCGCCGATGAGGAGCATCCTGAGGCGGTAGTTCTCGCGGTTGCGGAAGCCGCGAGCGACGCGGCGGTGGAGCTCGATGAGGCCGTTGATCGCCTTGGTGCCGCCGTTGCTGGCGCCGTCGGTGTCGAAGTAGCCCAGGAACTCGCTGCGCCACTGCTTCAGGGTCCGGCCGAGCCGGGCAACTTCGGGGATCGGGCATGAGGTGAACGAGGCCAGGATCTTCTCGGCGACGGCGCGGCCGGCGGCGTGGCTGTCCTGGTGGTAGGCGGAGCGGACTTGTTGGGCGCAGGACCAGGCGACCTCGACCTCGACGTGCCGCTCGTCGACGGTCCACGCATGCTCGAGGCGGGCGCGTTGGCGGTCGGTGAGGTTCTCCTGGCCTGCGCGCAGAATGTTCCGGATCCGGTACAGCGGGTCATCGCGCCGGCCGCGGTGGCCGTGGATGTCCTGCTGTACCCGGCGGCGGGTGTCATCGACGACCTGCATGGCGAGCTTGACGACGTGGAAGGCGTCCAGCACCGCGCGGGCGTCGTCGAGCTGGTCATCGATGGCGTTCTTGTACCCACGAAACGGATCCAGGGTCGCGATCTGCACCCCGTCCCGGAACGCCTTGCCGCGCTCGGTGAGCCAGGTCTGGTACGCCTGCCCGGAGCGTCCCGGGACCAGGTCCAGCAGCCGAGCCCGGGTGCGGCCCTGAGGATCTCGGGTCAGGTCCACCATCCCGGTCAGCTCCTTCGGGCCCCGCCCACCGGCCTCGACCGGCTTGGTCGACACGTGGTGCCAGATGTGCTCATCGACCCCCAGCATCACCACACCCTCGAACCGGGAAGGGTCCGCGGCGGCCGCAGCCAGGATCGGGCGGATCGAGTCCCACACCGCACTCCAGGACGTGCCCAGCTGACGGCGGACCCCGTTGACCGAACCGTGTTCGCGGCGGATCTGCTCGATCGCCCACCGGCACGCCCGTGCGGTGAGCCTGGCCCGCGGCGCGGCGACCCGCTCGTCTTGCTCCACGAACGAGACCGTCGCGCAGGCTGGTTCGGGACACAGCCAGCGCCGCTTGCGCCACACCACCCGCACCGGGCGCCCGAACGAGGGCGCGTCCACCAGGGTGACCGCGTCCCGGCCGTGGCCGTGCGCGACGACCCCACAGGTCGGGCAGCCCATCACCGCCGGCTCGGACTCCACCACGACGGTGAGCCGGTCACCGTCGTCGCGGTCGACACCGGTCACCCGCAGCCCAGGCAGGCCCACCAGCAGGTCGCAACGCTCGCAGTAGCCGCCGTTGGCACGGCAACACGACGTAGGCTCGCTCATCGTCGAGGTCCTCGTGATCAGGAGAGGTAAGAGTCCTCTGATCCTCGGGGACCTCGACCCCACCCCGCCTCAACCAGCGGCCCGGCGCGCCGTGCTCACCCCACGCTCATCCGTGAAGAGCCAGTTTCACCATTGTTCTGCCACACAGAGATGCCGGTACGATGATACGCGGCGTCGATAGCGCGCGCCGCGTCTCGGACCTCGACCATCAATGCAAAGCACTCGGCATCCGCTAGGTCAAGGATTGTCTCCCTGTGTGCGGTTGGGATGACTAGTAGGTGAGGCTTCCCGCGCTGTTCTTGGGTAACCAGTACCGCCGTCGCTTCGTTCTTCGCAACAAACGTGAATGGTCTTGTCCCGTCGAGATAAGCGCAGAAAGCACACGGCTGTGTGTCGGGAAGCCTGATCGCCGATTCGGTCATGACGGCCTCAGTGATGACAGAAACGCTTGGAGTTCAAGACGGTCGAGTCGATCGAAGTCGCTGGGTCGCACGACTATTCGCAGTTGGTCGCAGACCTTCTTGGTGCGTGACGCGAACATGAATGACAGGACAATGAAACGGATCGAGTCTTGCGCTGGCATGACCTGAGATAGACGTGACTGACCCCCGCCGATGACAGGGACGGCGACGAGTGTTCCGTTGGCCGTCCTAGAGACCTCGTCCCATAGCGACGCGAGGCTCCGCCAGATTCCGTCCGGGGTGCTCTGCGCCTCGTTGTGTTCATTCATCTCGCTGTACGCCAAGAAGTAGAGTCGATGAGAAGCGTTGCGAAGTGTGGCAACAGCTCCCACACCGTACTTGTCCGTTTTTCCAGCCTTCTGAATCGTTGCTTCGATCGCTCTGCCTTGTAGCGCGGTCGCCAGCTCGCGATCCAACTGCTCTGTGTCGCCGCCATAGAGACGTTCAAGAGCCTGGCCTTGAACGCTGCCCCTCGCGATGACCTTGGGTACCGATGTATCGAATGTGTCGCAGGTGCCGACCACGATGTTGCAGTCCTGGCCGAACAGATCGCCCTTCACGATTTCGATCGTCGTGTTGGGTGAGTTGTACTCCTGGCTGATAGGGCGCGGCCAAGCGCGAACGAGCCCGTACACGACCGAGATGACGGCGATGGTGATGGCGAGAGGCCATCCGTCCATCGGGAGGCTGCCGAAGATGAAGTTGGTGACTTCGAGCAGAACCGCGAGAACGCCGACCGCCGAGAAGGTTTGAACGAGAAACCAGCGCCAGAAGCGCCAGGTGCGCAGATCGTGTACGAGGTCGCCCATCTAGAGGCTGAGCTTTTCGTAGATCTCGGGCTTGTAGTAGTGCGGACCTGATGTGAAAGTCAGGTGACCGTGGCTGTGTCGGGCGTGGTGAAGGTGACGTGGATTCCGGCTGTTCGGAGTTGATTGATGGCCTTGGTGATGACGCGTCCGGGGCGTCGGCGGATGTAGTAGTCACCGCCGAGTTCGCGGTAGGGCTGGCGGTTGGTCAGGATCTGCCAGACGGCGGTGAGGATGGCGCGTTCGAGCGCGATCAGGGCGCGGTGGTGGCCACGTCGGGACGCAACGCGCTTGTAGCGGGCGGCCAAGAACGTGTCCTTGGACCGGCAGGCTGAGAGTGCTGCGATCCCGAGCGCGCCTTTGAGGTAGGTGTTTCCGGGCCGACAGCGGGTGGATTTGACCTTGCCTGCGGATTCGTTGGCGCCGGGGGCGATCCCAGCCCAAGAGGTCAGTTGCGCCGGGCTGGGGAAAATCGTCATGTCGATGCCGATCTCGGCGATGATGCGTTCTGCGGTGAGGGTGGCGACCCCGGGGATCGTGGTCAACAGGTCGCGGGCGGCCGCCAGGTTGGCCGGGCTCGGGTCGGACGGACCCGAAGGAGGCTCCGGGGTGTCATCGACCGGCTCGGCGGTGAAGCAGGCTTGCACTCGGGTGTCGACCACGTCGATCTGGTGAGTGAGGTTGTCGATAAGGTCGAGGTGGACCTGGGCGAGGAAGGCGTGATGTTCAGTGAATCGGCCGGTCAAGGCTTCGGTCAGGTCGGCGGCGGAGGCTTTGACCCGGCCGTCGGCCAGGGTCGCCAACGCGGCCGGGTCGTCGACGCCGGCGATCATCGCCTCGATCATGCGCCGCCCGGACAGCCCGACAATGTCACTGATCGTGGAGGACAGTTTGATCGCTGCAGATTCCAGCAGTTTCTCCAGCCGTTGGGCTTCCTGTCCGCGCAGCCGCACGAGCGTGGTCCGGGCCCGCACCAAGTCCTTGAGTTCACGGATCGGTGGTGGCGGCACAAACGAGCCCCGCAGCAAACCGTGCGCGGCCAGGTCGGCCAACCAGACCGCGTCCGCAACATCGGTCTTGCGGCCGGGGATCTGTCGAGCCTGTCGGGCGTTGACCAGCATCACCTCGAGCCCGGACTCGACGAGCAGGAAGTAGAACGGTTTCCAGTAGTCGCCGGTGGCTTCCATCACCACCATGGGCACCCGCTGTTTGCGGAGGTGAGCGGCCAGCTTGAGGATCTGGGAGGACACCGCTGACCAGGTTGTGACCTGCGCGGTGACCGTGCCGCCCTTCTGAATGCGGACGCAGACCTTGGCGTCCCGTTTGGAGATGTCCATCCCGCAGCACCGCGGATGGATGACGTCCATGGTGTCCTCCGATCTCTTTCTGAACCGATCAGCGCCGACTCGGGAGAGGACCAGGGAATGACGTCTGAATCTGATGTCCGTGCTCGAAGCAACAATCCACGGTCGCGATAACCGTGATCAGGTCCTCAGCCACCAAGCTGACTTACGGGCGCTCACGCTCCAAGGTCGAAACGGGGACATCCCGAGGCGGCACCTCCAGCCTGCGCGCGAACCGGCGCCTACCGCAAGACTTTCCCCGCCCACGGCGGGCCCGAGCCACGGATAGCTGACTTGTCGCTCGCCGCATACTGAGGGGCGTAGTCGTCCAGCGCGAACTTGATGATCTTCGGCTGGAAAGAGACGGACAGCGTGTAGTAGTCAGCGCTCAACAGCGGCGCCGGTATGAAGTTCTTGTCGATGTTGCGATCGCCATCGAGGTTCGCGACGACAACCGGCAGGTTGAACTCGATCATGACCTTGACCTCGTGGGCAAGGAACGAGACACCATCCCCACCCTTCTTCTTGCCATCGCTGCTGCCAAGAAGGACGACCTGTTTGGCGTTCTTCATCCGTTCGCGCAGGTTCCGCTTGATCGTCTCGGGCTGGCTTGTATCGCGAGAGATATAGAGATCGTGCGCGTCATAGAAATCGAAATCGATCTTGGCGTTTTCTCTCCACGCTTCCATCAAGCGATACTTGCCGATATCTTCGCTGGCAAACGCTACGTAAGTCTTGTTTCGATAACTCATCGTTTCCTCATCGGTGGTGTGGGTGGGGTTGGGCCGATCGCGGCAGGCACAAAGGGGGCTAGTTTCATCAGACGAGTCGCAGACTAGGCCGCTCGTCCGCATCACCGAGCATGCGGCGTACCTGGGCAGGCTTCCACGCCAGCTCCTGAGCCAGCGATGCGATCGTGACGCCGTTCTCTTCAGCCAGTTGCACGGCCCTTCGAAGAAGAGAAGGAACCTCGCCGAGGAACTGGTAGACGGGCTGGGTTGTGATGACACCTTGCTCGGCGAGCTGGTTCAGACGAATGTACGCACGGCGGGCCGTGGCATCGGACAGCAAGCCGACCTCTCTGCATCTGTAGATCAGTGACTTGATCGACACCCCCCACTGTTCGCTCAGTTGGTTCAGCCTGCGGAAGTCGATCCGTCGAGGGAGAAGGTCATGGATGACCAGGCTGGGAGTTAGGAACTCCGCCGCGAATCGGTCCGCTTCGCGCTCCAGGGCAGGGTCACCCCCGGCAAGCTCACCATGCATGACCAGATGCCCGAGCTCATGTGCAGCGGTGAAGCGATGGCGATAGACGTCGTTAGCGCGGTCAGGTGACAACACGATGATCGGTCGCGACAGCGAGAGTGTCGAGAAAGCATCGATGCGGGCCACTTCGTCTTCGGCGAAGGGCACCAGAACTGCCACGATGCCCCGGTTTTCGATGGTGCGCACGAGATGCGGGATCGGCTCCATGCCGAGACCCCATGCCTTGCGAAGGGCGCGCGCCACAGCGATCGGGTCGCTCGGGAATGCGCCTGGTTCAATCTCACCGCCGACAAAGCCTGGAAGGTTCACCGGAGGGAGGCGAACGTGCTTCTCGACCGCGTATACCAGTTCCCACAGTTGCTCGGTGTAAGAAACGGCCTTGGCCCGCTGCTTTGCTGTCGTAGAACGAAGGCTGCGGAAGAAGGCATCCGCGGTCTCTAGCCGGGCGAGTGGCCGACCCGCTGCGAAGAACTCGCGAGGAACGTCAAGCTCCCGAGCAAGAACGGGAATCAGTTCCGCACGGGGCGGAGTTGCCCCGGACTCGTACTGCCCTATCGCGGCAGCCGAGACGCCCAACACGGTAGCGAGGCTCTGTTTCGTGCGTAGCGCGAGTTGCCGCGCTTGCCGCAGTCGATGACCGTCGAATGCCTTCGCGATGTTCTGATCGCTGAGAGGAGTGGACGACTTGACTCGATCACGGTCGGCCATCGGCCTCACCATCAGTTCCGATGTCAGTCGTGGTCTCGTCGTCAGCCTCGAAGCTTGGCAACTCGCCTGGCCCACGCAGCGTCAGATCGCTCTCGGGAAGCGGAGCGTCATCGAACCGAGCAGCCGAAAGTTCGTCTAGAGCGGTGAGGGAGGCACCCTCGCCGTCAAGCAGCAACAGTGGCAGTTCCTCGCGATACTGCCAGGTCACAAGTCCAGATGAGTCGAGAGTCGCGTCTCCGACATAGACGTGCTGGAGTCCTCCTCGGGCCGGGGCATCGTATGCGACAAGGCACACCCTCGTGGCCGATCCGAAAGAACCGTCCTTGATCGCAGTGTTGAGGTCGCCTTCCAGGCCGAAGTCGAAGTCAAGTTGCTCCTGCTTGCTGAGGGCAGAATCATCTTGGAGGGAGAACACTCGGCTGCGAAACTGCGACCGACCCAGCTTGATCCGATCGGCTCCGGAGGAGCCGCGCCCACACTTGGCGGGGAAGACGAGCGTGCCCTCGAAGACCACGAGGTCGTACCGGCTGCCAGGCGGACGTACAACCTCCCGTCCCGGCAAGAACGCCAGGTGCGTGACAACCTCCTCGGGCAAGATCACCCAGAGCGCTCCGTACGCCTCATTGGTGCTGAGTTGGCTCCCGGCCTTCGCATCGAGCGAGCGCTCGTGGGCACCTCGTCCTGCGTTCGCGAGTGCCAGCATCACGCGCTGGCTGTGTTCGCCGAAGTGTTCAGCGAACCACTGCGAGGGGTCTGGCAGGTCGGCCATCGGTGCTCCTAGAGGTTTAGCGGACAGCCCGAGCATAGCATTCACGCTTCAGAACTGTGTTGAAAACGCTCACAAAGCCTTTGGCGTGTCGTGACCGCCCGTCGCTTACGCGTCACTGTTCGGCGCCGTCGGCCGTCTGGCTGCTCGCCGCCCGTGGTTCGTCGTCGCGGGCTGGGTCGTCTCGCCGTCGCCGCAGTGGGTTCGCGCCCGCTCTGCAGCGGGATCGATCCTGTGGGCGGCGCCACGCCGACATTCGCCCGTGCGGTGGGGCGTGCGTGGGCTGGCTTGGCTTGTGCTCTCGCTTGCTATGTCGGCGATTGCTTGCGGCGGACTCCTTCGGCGGCGAGGAGACGCTTGACGCTGCGCAGGCTGATCCCGTTCGTGGTTGCGAGGGACGCGGCGGTGGCGCCGGTGCGGTAGGCGTCGATGAGGTCGGCGCGGGTGTGTTGGTCGAGGCGGTCGCGAAGGCTCCATGGTCGTTTGGGTGCTGGGCGAGCGTGGGGAACGCCGGGAAGGGCGCGAAGGCTGGTGCATCGTTGCAGGTCAGCGGTATGTGGTGAGTTTGAGTAGGCGGCAAGCACCTCCACCGAGGGCGCCCAGTTCTGTGACCTGGGCGTTCGTCGTTTCTGGGTGTTTGACTCCCTGGTTGCCGGACTCAACTCGACACGACACACCCAGCAGTGGTCGCTGTTGATCCGGCGCAACCCCGACACCGGTGAACTGGCCTACTACCGCTGCTACAGCCCGCACCTGGTGTCGCTGCGTGAACTGGTCGCCGTCGCCGGTCGCCGCTGGGCCATCGAGGAGAGCTTCCAGGCTGGGAAGGGCCTGGCCGGGCTGGACGAACACCAGGTACGCGGCTGGGTCTCGTGGCGGCGCTGGACACTGTTGGCGATTCGGGCTTCGGTGTTGGTTGGGGTCTGGTCGCCCCGGCCGTGCGCGCGGGCGCGGTCCTCGCCTTCACGTTCTCGCTAGACGACTACGTGATCACCGCCTTCGTCTCGGGCCCGACGACGCAGACGTGGCCGCTGGTCGTGTTCGCCTCGCCTCGGTTCGGTCTGTCACCGGCCATCAACGCCGTGTCCGCGACAGTCCTGCTCGTCACCCTGACGGGCCTGCTGGCGTCAGCGCTGCTCCTGCGCCGGAGCTATCTGCGCCGGAACCGGATCCGTGCCTGACGACCGCAAGGAAGAAGATTCTGGGTGGGACGTCTTCACGATCAAGGCCTCGTGAACCATACGGCGTCGGTGTACGTGGTCAGAAGCGACGGTGCCTGCCCCTCGCTGCCAAGGAGGTTGACGTGAGTGTTCCTGTTCCTGTCTCCGTGTCCATCATCGACGCGCACCCGCTGTTTCGTGATCCGGTGGCCGGCGTCGTACAGCGCACCGAGGGGATGGACGTCGAGCAGGCGGTGGGTACGCTCTCCGCCTTCCACCCGTGCGCCGAGGTGCCGGGGAGCGTCGTCGTCATCAACCCGATGTCGGCGGACGCCACGGAGGTGGGCGAGCCGGAAGTCCGTCCATCGCCCCGGTCGACGTGAGCGCCGCTCGTCCCCATGGCCCGAACGGTGTCGCGCCGCCGTCGACGAACGGGTCGTCGCACTATCCCGATGCGCCCACTACCGGGCCGGGCACGAACGGAGCCGCAGGTGTCGCAGAGTGGGGCGGGCCGTCATCCGCGTTCGACGGCGGTACCGCGCTCGGCGACATGCGAAGTGTCCATGCGCTCAGCGCGAGCGGCCACCAGGTCCTCGTCCTGACGTCGAGCGCGCGCAGCGAGGTCGTACTCCCCGCGCTCGACGCCGTCCCGGCTGGCGCTGACGAGCGTCTCCGACGAGAGCCGCACCGTCGATGGCATGATCGAGTGGTCCAGGGCGTCATCCCCGGCCCGGATCTTGCGACCGGCCTTGCCCAGCACGTTCCAGGTCCGGCCGCCATCGGTCGTCTTGACGCGGTAGTGGCGGATCAGCCACGGGTTGGCTGCGGTGGGCGTCCCCGGCCGCGCGGCGGGCGCGGCGTCGACGGTGGCGATCATGGTGTCCTTGTCGACGACCTCGATGTCGGTGCGCGCCTGCACGCTGTCGAACCCGAGGTACGGGAAGCGAAATGGGCCGTTCCAGGTCCGCCCGCGGTCGGAGGAGTGGTAGATGAACGACTGATGTCCAGATCGCGCGCGACGTCGGCGACCTTGCGTCCGGACGCGAGCAGATCCAGAACCTTGCGCCGAAATTCCGACGGGTAGCCACGAGAAGCCATCCATGCCTCCTGATCTCAGGTGGCACAAGAATCCAACACCCCGGACTCCGTCAGACCCGGGGCACACCAGTGTTCTGGGACAAGGCCCTGCCAACTCCCGACTTGGACCACCGGCCAGCGTCAACCATGGCCGCCGCGTCATAAGCAGGACCGGTCATCTCGGACCCGACGGCCACGGGGCCTCCCGGCAGTCCGGTGAGCACGTGGTCGGCCATCCACCTGACGGCGTGCGGTGACAGGGGAGGCGGGAACGCGAGGACGATGTGATGCTGACCGGAGGCGAGGCAACTCGCGACCGCTCGGAGCGTGCGCTCCGGGCAGTCGTACGACACCGGGACAAGCCATGCGCTGGCCAGCGGGTCCCGAGCGCCGGCACGGACTGCCGAGCCGGTGAGTGCGCCGGTCACGTCCGCCGCGGCGCACAGCGTGCTCGTGGAGACCTGCGCGACGGTGAGGAGCCGCCGAGTGGGCACCTCAGCGGTGGGAGGACTGAGGCCCTGGCCCGACGGCCGGGGCTCGGCACCGGTCCGCCGACCCATGACCGAGCGGAACTCCAGGCTGAGCGTTAGCCGGCCTGCAGTGTGCTGCTCAGCGTAG
>JBOFLH010000636.1:0-7759 GCA_051657765.1 Nocardioides sp.
GGCGCCGCCCACGACCGCGAGGCGGAGCGCGGCGTGGTCACCATTCGGGACCCAGCGATCGAAGCTCGGGTCACCGCGTCCAGCCCGCTGTCGCTCGGTGGCGAGGTGACCGTTCGGTTGGTGGGCGCCGATCTAGCAACACGAAAGGTGGCCTTCGAGTTGGATGCGCAGACGCGGGGCCAGTAAGCCCGAGCGGGTTGGGTGATCGAGGCTGGGTTGCGTCCGTTGGTCGGCTAGCGCGGCCGGTGGCTCGGCGAGGACCCCGGCATCAAGCTGGGCAGGGCCCGGGTGGCGCTGATCCCGCCGAGCACGGCCGCGAGCAGGACCGGCCCCCCGATCGTTGTCAGCGTCGCGACACCGAGGACGCCGAGCGTGATCGTCGCGCACCACAACGCGGTGAGTTTGCCACGGCGCACGAAGGCGCCGTACAGCAGATTGACCAGCCCGAGCACCAGCAGCACCATCACCCAGGGCGCGGCCGACTGGCCTTGTCCGACGGTCAGCGTCAGGTAGACCGCGAACACGACGACGATGATCGCGGCCCCGATAACGGCCGGCAGGTCGGCGGGCTTCGTTGGGGTGCTCATCCGATGAGTTGACCGCGTCCTGGAGCAGATATCAAGTTCAACCGTGTGCCTGGAGCTTGCGCGGGCGAAAGCGCGAGCTCGGCGTTGCCAGATGGCGCGAGCTATTGGACGTATTGCCATACGAGTTCTTCGATTCGGCGGATTTCGGACCGACCTGCCGCTTATGGTTCGCCGGGCTGTTCACAATCAGGGCTGTTCGCAATCAGGGGTGTACTTAGGTCGGCCGTTCTCGACGATGAGACTCGGGCATTGATCGTTTGGGGGTTAATCGTTGTTTGGCGTGCGTTCGTTGCGAGTCGGAGTTGTTGGTGGGGTGGCAATTGCAGTGTTGTCGCCCCTGGTCGAAGTTGTTCCCGCAGCAGTGGTAGCTCTACCGGCCGAAGCCGCTGCGCCGGTCGGAGACGATTCGTCCCGGCCGGATGCGGTCTCGGCGATGGTGGCCGCCCGGGTGTTGGATCGTCGGGTCGAGGATCTGTCGCAGCGGACATCGGCGGGGTCGGTGTTTGCGAACCCGGATGGCACGTGGACCTCGGAGACTGGGGTTGAGCCGTTTCGGGTTGAAGATCCCGACACTGGGGAGTGGCTGCCGATCGATTTGAGGCTGGTCGAGGTCGACGGGGGTTTCCGGCCGAAGGCAGCGGTCGCGGATGTCGTGTTGTCCGATGGTGGGGATCGGGTGTTCGCGCAGTTGACCGAGGAGGGCCGCGACCTGGATTGGAAGTGGACCGGCCCGCTACCGTCTCCGGTGGTCGACGGGGCCACCGCGACGTACCCGAACGTGGTGTCCAACGGCGACTTGGTCGTCACAGCTACCGCGACCGGATTCAGTTACAACATCGTCTTGCGGAAGGCCCCGAGCGCTCCGTTGGAGGTCACGCTTCCTATCGCCACCCACGGCGCGGTTGTTTCGGAAACACCAACTGGTGCGCTGGAGGTCGAGACCCAAGGCGGCGAGCTGTTGGCGTCTGCGCCGGCGCCGCTGATGTGGGACTCGTCGGTTGACCGCGCGGGTGATCCGGAGGCGGCCCGGATCGACACGACGGTGGCGACGACCGCGGCTGGTACGCCGACATTGACCCTGGCGCCGGACCAGGGATTTCTGACCGATCCGGACACTGTCTATCCGGTGACGATCGACCCGTCGTTTACGACGCAGCCGTATGGCGACACCTGGGTGCAGAATGCGGACTTCACCTCGTCCCAGTCGTCGTCGGAGGAGCTGCGCGTCGGCACTTATGACGGTGGCGCGCACAAGGCGAGGTCGTTCTTGCGGTTCAATGCCGCGCGGGTGGTGGGCAAGCGGGTGGTGTCGGCTGAGTTGAAGCTGCGCAACTTTTTCTCCAATTCGTGTGCCTCCTCGGCGATTCGTGCGTCGCGGATCACGCAGGACTACGGGATGGTGACGTGGGCCAATCAGCCGAGTGTCGACACCGCGACCGAGGCGTCGTTCTCGCCGGCTTTCGGCGGGGGAACTGCCTGCGCCAACGGCTACGCCATCTGGAATGTCAAAAATATCGCGACGCAGTGGGCGGGTGTCCCGGAGAGCGCCGCACCGAAACCGGATTACGGGATCCGGCTGAAGGCCTTGGATGAGACCTCGAACAGTTCGTGGCGCCGATACCGGTCGATCGACTATCAGTATGAGTCGCTACAGCCCACGCTGACCGTGACGTATGCGAACTATCCCACGTCCAGCAAGCCGACTGTGACCACGGTTCCCGGGTCGTCGTCGGGGTATGCCACGTCGACCACGCCGACATTCGCGGCGACGTTGACCGATGCCGACGGCGGGAGTTTGCGGGCGTTCTTCGATGTCTACCAAGGGTCGACGTTGAAGTGGCACTCCGGATGGTCGAACACGGTCTCCAGCGGCGGCAAGGCGACCATGGCGATGCCGGCCGGGATCTTGGCGAGCGGCGGCACCTACACGGTGAAGGTCCGCGCCAAAGACCTGACCGGTTCTGGGGTGTATTCGAGTGCCACTACCTTCACCGTGGACACCGCCAAGCCCGCGGTGAGCGTGGCGGCGAGTGGGTTCACCAACGGTCAGTGGAAGCTTGAGCCGCCGGCCTTGAACACCTTCACGTTCACCGGTCCGCCTGATACCGCTTCGTTCAGCGTGATCCAAGATTCCGGCACCCCGATCACGGTTGCTGCCGGATCCAATGGCGTCGCGACGCTGGCTTGGAATGAGGAAGCCGGTTGGCACACGTTGGAAGTCGCCGCCAGAGACAAGGCTGGAAACACCGGTGCCCCGGCATCCTTTGGGTTCGGTGTTGATGTGCCGACCTTCCTCACTCCGGTTGAGGGCACGGGTTCGGCGACCGGTGTGTTCAGTCTGCAACCGCAGGGCAAGGCGGGGGCGACGTCGGCGACGGTGAAATGGCGCCGCAATGATACCGCTACCTGGAACACGGCGACCGGGATCAAGAAGGCTGACGGAAGCCTATGGTCGGGGACCACAACCGACAGCGGTGCGTTCTCGACTCCCGGTTTGCTGTCATGGAATGCGACCGAGGAGATCGACCCGGCCACGGGCCAGATGCTCGCGGGTCCGTTGTTGATCGACCTGCAAACCTGCTTCGCTTTACCGGCACTCCCGGACCCGCACTGCTCGACCCCGTTGCTGGTGCAGCTCGACGACGGCTTCGGCGAGAACTACCCGACCACTGCACTCGGACCGGCGTCGGTGTCGCTGATCACCGGACAAATGAACCTGGACTCCACCGACGCGGCGACCGGAGCGGCCGCACTCGGTCGAGTGTGGTCAACGGCCAACGCCCGCAACAACACCGACGGACCGTTCGGACGCGGCTGGGACACCACCGCGCTGACCCCGGGCGAGACCGCCGCTGACATTGTCGACAATCGCGCCAAGGATGGGTCGTTTGTGGTGTCGTATGCCACTGGTGGGGATGAGAAGTTCACTCAGAAGGGCACGACCAACATCTATGTCCCGGTGGATGCCACCAACACGACGACAACGTTGGTGCTCACGACCGGTGGGGTGAGCACGTTGACGTTGACTCAAGGCACCGACACCACGACACCGGTGGTCACTACCTGGACATATAACACGGTCGAGGCCGAGTGGTATCCGACTGCTGCCGATGGTGGGGGCGCCGCACCTGACGGCGCCGTGGCGACCGCGGCGGGGAAGGTGACCTGGATTTCGCAGGTGCCGTCGGACTCCACGGCGACCTGCACCACGGCCACGCAGGCGCCTGGATGTCGTGGTCTTGAGGTCACCTATGATGCGTCGGGCCACGTCACGACCGTGACGGAGAAGACCAGCGCCACCTCGACAGTGGTCGCGACCTATTCTTACGCCTCCGGGTTGCTGTCTCAGGCGTGTGGGCTTGATCCGGATGGGAGTGGGCCGAACCAGCGGCAGTGTGTCGCTTACACCTATGACACCAGCGGAGCGGCACCGAGGTTGGCCACGGTTTCCCCGCCCGGACAGACCCCATGGCGGTATTCCTATGACAGCAGCAATCGGGTGACCGGAGTCAAACGCGCTCAGACCGTCGGTGGCGGTGATGCCGTGTGGGCGATTGACTACTCGATGAGCCTGACTGCGCCTGGGGCACCGGATATGTCTGCGGCCGCAGCGGCCCAGTGGGGACAAGCCGTGGTGCCTGCCGCGGTTGCTGCGGTGTATGTCCCGCAGGCCGATGGCGGTGCGTCGATGAGCGATCCGACCAAGGCTCGGTTGTTCTATACCAGGCAGGACGGTGAAGTCACGAACACAGCCGCGCATGGTCCAGCCGGGTGGATGGTGGAGACCACGTGGGTCGATGAACACGGCAACGTGGTCCGGGCCCTGGATGGCGCGGGGTGGGCTGAGGTCAACGCCGCATCACCTGCGGATCGGGCTGGGTTGGCGGACTTCTATTCGAGCTACACCGTGTTTTAACGATGCGGGTACTCGCCCGGAGTTGGTGTACGGCCCGGCCGCTACCGCGTCGTTGGTCAATGGCGAAACCGGGGTGTTCCGGGGTTTTACCGAGTATGTTTATGACGATGAAGCGCCGTCGTTGGGTGGTCCTAAGCCGGCCAACCCGCCTGTGTCGTATGACTTGGTGGTCAAGCAGCGGGTGGGAACGACCAATGCTAGTCGTGATGGTAGCGAGTTTGATGTGACGACTACGTTGTATGAGTACGACCCGGTGGTTGCTGGTGATGGCAGTGGGTGGGACTTGGGTACACCTACTCGCACTCGGCAGCAAGACGGTGCCGGCTGGTCGACCACTATTGATCGGTATTCCGCCGATGGTGGGTTGATCGAGACCCGTCGTCCTGGTGGTGCCGCGACCGCGTCCGGTGTGGGCACGGACGCGCGCACCAGCAGGTATGCCTACTACACCGCTGGGGCGCACCCCACGGATTCTGATTGCGGGAACAAACCCCCGTGGGAAGACCTGCCGTGTAAGACCTCTCCGGGTGGGCAACCGAGCGGGCCTACGGTGCCGACGACGTGGCACAAGGCGTATAACAGTGATCTGGCGCCGACGGTGGTCGAGGAGCGGTCCGGTGCTACCACCAGGACCACGACGACCGTCTATGACGCGCTTGGCCGTACGACGTCCACCGGCACGGTGATCGCCGGTGGTGTCCCTGGTGATCAGTTCTTGCCGGCCGCGGCCATCAGTTATGACAACACCACCGGGCTGCCCACGGTCCTGACCGCGGGCAGTAAGACCATCACCACCGGCTATGACGCGTGGGGGCGGGTCACTGGTTACACCGACGCAGCAAGTAACCACGCGGTCACTACCTACAACCCGGCCGGGGCGACCGCGACGTTCCACGACGGGGCCGACCTGTACACCTATGCCTACGACGCGCGTGGGTTCCTGACCGGGGTCGATGCCGGCGCCGGGATCGGGTCATTCAGCTACGGCTACACCACCACCGGGCAGGTCAACAAGGTCACCTACCCCAACGGGCTGGCAGCCAGCTACGACCACAACGAGGCCGGAACCAACACCCGACTCACCTACGCTCAGGGCGGGACGGAACTGCTCGCGTTCACTGCTCGTGTTGATGTCACTGGCCGTACCCTGGCTCAGACTTCACCCGGTGGTGAACAGGCTTTCACGTTCGATGATCTGGGTCGTCTGGTGAAGACCCACGACGTTCGTGACGCGACCGGGTGTCTCACCCGAACCTATGGTTTCGATGCCAGCTCGAACCGAACCACCTCCGCTTCGCATGGTCCGGACGCCAGTGGGTTGTGTCAGACCACGACCCCGACCTCCAGCAGAGCCAACACCTTCGACCCGGCCGGTCGGATCCGTGACACCGGCTACACCTACGACAACCTCGGCCGCACCCTCACCGTCCCGGCGGCCGATACCACATCTGGTGGGTTGTCGGTGTTGACGAACACCTACTACGCCAACGACATGATCGCTTCGATGGCTCAAACGGTTGAGGACGGTTCGGGTGGGTCGTTGGTCAAGACCATCGACTATGCGGTGGATCCGGGTGGTCGGATCGATTCGATCATCACCAAGGCCGGTGGGGCAGAGACCATCCGGACTCAGCAACGCTACTCCGGTGGTTCTGATTCACCGTCGTTGGTTCGGTCGTCGACCAATGGCGGTGTGTCGTGGACCGACACCAGGTATGTCACCGTGCCGGAGGTGGGTATGGCGCTCACTGTCACCGCTGGCGTGGCGACCGTGCAGCTCACGAACCTGCACGGCGACCTAGTAGCGACCCAACCCAACACACCCGGAACTACCACCATCGCGTCCTACGCCGAGACCGACGAATACGGCAACCCCATCCCCGCCGGCACCCCGACCGCTCGGTACGGCTGGCTCGGCACCCACCAACGCTCCACCGAAACCCTCGGCGGGACCACCCTCATGGGTGTACGCATCTACAACCCCACCACCGGTCAGTTCCACTCTCAGGATCCCGTCGCGGACGCCAACCCAACGCCGTATGCTTATCCTCAAGACCCGATCAACTTCAACGACACCACCGGCGCTGAACCATGGTGGAACAAAGCTCGTAGGCATGCGCTGACAGCATCAACGTGTAGTTCGTTCGGCAAAGGCAATTGTGAATACATTCTCTATGTGACAGCACTTGCTCGACGAGATTATCCAGGAAACAGTAACCGCAAGAACTTTGTAAGGCACTTTGTATGGATCGTGTCAATGTCGTATTTTGTCTCGAGTGATGCAGCAAAATCTATAGGATGGGCGCACGAGTATGGGCTTGTCAACCATGGAGATTCTGGCGAGCGTTTCGACTCGCGGCGCGACCGATACAATAACCGATTCGCCATCCGTTGGTATCGAAGTTACTACAGGCTTGTGCGCAACGATAGGCAATACAGCGATACAGCCAGAGGTTTCTTGGCGCTCCTAGCTTTCCGGGCAAACACTATGTTCGACCATGGGTATGGCTTCCATGGGTAGTACGGTTGTTCGGCTGGCGAGTGGCGCCTGTACGCTGATCATGGTGCTGTTACCTTCGGCGGTGGTCAGCGGGTGCGCCTTGTTGAATTCTCCTGTCAATTGCGCCGAGCGAGAGACCGCACTCAGACTCCAACGGGACCTGGCCTCCACAGGGCTGTTCTCTGAGACAGAGCTGGTCGGGTCATGCGACGACGAGGACCCAATCTACGCCGTCGCTGGCGCAATGGAGGCGCAGTCCGTCGATGAGGTTCAGGGCGTCTTCGAAGGTCTTGGGTGTTCAATAGTCACAAGGAGGCCGTTCTTCTTCTTCTTTGATCGGAAGGCGGACGTGCGCCTCACGTGCCGCGACTCGTCGCCACCGTTCGGGGTATCGATCAATCCACGTGGCCCGGTGGAATTCCCCGAGCTTGAAGGGCTGAGGTTTCTCGCGGTGCCGCTTCAGGACCGTCGATGACCAGTTCCGTCATTCGGCGGGTGAGTGTCGGGGTGTCGATGATGATCGCCCATAGCCACATGGCATTGGGTGGATGTGCTGTGCTGAACCGCTCTGTCGACTGCGCCGAAAGACAGACCGCACTCAGACTCCAACGGGATCTGGACTCCACGGGCCTGTTCTCGGGCACCACGCTGGTCGGGTCGTGTGACGACGAGAATCCGCACTACGCGGTCACCGGAGGCACAGATGCAACGGCGATCAACGAAGCGCAAGGGTTGTTCGAAAGATGGGTTGCTCCA
>JBOFLH010000637.1:0-1987 GCA_051657765.1 Nocardioides sp.
GTGGTGTTGGATATCAGCGCCGGGCAGCATCATGTGCGGGTGCCAACCGGGGTCCGGCTGTTCTTCGAGATAAAGCGCCAGTGGCGTGTCGACTCGTTCCTCGAGAGCGATCGCCAGCGCCAGGTTCGCTGGACCGTAACCCACGCCGATGATGTCATATATCATACTTCTCCTCGTGGGGACTTCTTCTGTGGATTGTCGGGTCGAAGGCGGATCTCAGCTTTCACGGCACGACGACACCCTCGATCTAGATCCATGACCCTCCGAGTCACCACTTCACCGAAGACGGATTCAGCGGTCGCCGACAGGAGCAACCGGATGAGCTCAGATCGGATCGGCGCAGGAAATGCCCCCCGTGTGTGGCGTGTACTGAAAACCTATCGTCCTCAGGCCGTACGTCACAAGGATGGGCAGGCCGGTGGCGACGCGAGCCCAGAATCCTTCGGCCGAACGGCGGGCCGCCGATGTGGCTTGCATAGGCGTACGAGGTCCACAAGCGTCGACAAGCTGATCCGATGGTCGCCGGCGCGAACGATGTTGTCGCAGGAGAACGTGGCCGGCCGTATCGGTGCCTCCGCGTCGTGACCGTGAAGGTGCCCGGACCGCGCGAACCAGCAGCTGCGGACTCGTGCCATCCCGTCCCGCCGGCGAGACGCCCGTACCACAGCGAGACGTCAGGTGATCAGGTGACCGCCACCTCGGAGGTGGCTCTGGCGGCAGCCGTCTGGAGAACACCTGCGGCCCAGTCACTGACGCTCAGGCCGCAGGACTCCGCTGCCTGTACGTACCGGTTGAGCTCATCCGGCTGCAGCTCCAGCTCGAGCGCTACCTGGTCGGGATGGGCGCCGACGGACGCCGAGGGAACGATGGGCGGCGTGTGGGCGCGTGCCTTGTCCCCGACGGTGCCCTCGGCCACGGCGGTCGCCACGTCGTCGCGCTCGACGAGGCTCGCGCGTACTTCCTTGCGGAGGCGGTTGCGGGACCACTGCTCCTGTACCGCCTTGCGTAGCCAGTAGTCCTGCTCCGGAGCTGGCAATCGCGCGACCTCGGCATGGTGGGCGAGGCTCAGTTCGTCCCTCCGCCTAGCGTGATCGAACCGTCTTGCGACCCAGGCGTAGTTGCGAAGCGTCTGGTAGTCGAGCCCGGTCCGTTCGATCGCCTCCTGGTAGCGACCGCTGTAGACCGTCTCGCCGTAGATCAGCCAATCGCCGAGCCACCACGCCGATGAATGCCAGACCGTCGCCAGTTGCGCACCGATGTCTTCCCAGACCTGCTGGGGCATGCTGGGTGGAAGCGTCATGCTCGATCGCTTCAGGAACGCAGAGCCGGCCAATTGCAGCAGTGCTGATCTGCCCACGACGAAGCTGGCCTGCTGTTCCGGTACTTGATCCCCGTTGGTCGACTCTCTTTCCATGTGTGACCCACCCCTTTGCAGCCGCTCGACTACCTAGGCAGTCTCTCCCGACGTGTGCAATCGAGACGAATTCTCGGTAACGCGACCTCTGCGTCTGAGATAGCCAGACGAGAATCGCCCCGGGGTTTCAGGCCGGCATCCTGTTCCTGGTCGCCGCTGCGGGCGAGAACAAGTTCTTCGGCGGTACCACCGATCCGGTGGCATCGGCATCTCAACCCCCTAGGCAGGACAGCAGTAGCCGGCTGAAGTCGGCTGACATCTACCACTGACCGTGGCCTTGATGGTTCCTCGGGCGCCCGGGCAGTGTCAAGGCGTGAGCCGCCCGCGGGATCGTTGCCCGCGGTCAGGCGCCGTGCTGCTCCAATACACCGGCTACGGCGCTACAACCCGACTCGCTCGGCCGTGGTCAACTCCACCACTACAGCGCTCGGCACGGCACCCGACCAGCCAACCATTGATCAGCGGCTCACTGCTGGCTTGTCATTCCGGATACCACGGCGTCGGCGACCTCGCGCATCGACAGCCGCCGATCCATCGATGTCTTCTGGATCCACCGGAACGCCTCCGGCTCCG
>JBOFLH010000638.1:0-1096 GCA_051657765.1 Nocardioides sp.
GCCGAGGTCTTTCCCGGCAAGCTCGGATTGCGGGAGAACCGGATGGAGTTCCCCGGCATGAGCAAGTACGCCTCGACGTACCAGCTCGTCACGCATCTACTCGCCGTCGGAGTGCGGCTCGAGGTCATCGAGTTCCAAATGCATATGAACGCCTATCCGGCCGGCCAGGTCCCGGACGACTATCCGGCGCAAGCTCCCGATGGTTCCTACAACTGGGACGGCTTCAAGCAGAACGTCGATCGTTATCACGAGCTGGGCCTCGAGGTGCACCTGGGCGAGGTCGACTTCTACACCCAGGGCTTCGAGGTCGGCAGCGAGGAGGCCAGACAGGCGCAGGCGGAGGCCGCCTACGGGTTGGCGCGCGCGGCGCGCGAGGCCGGCGTCGAGCTCATCACGCACTGGGGACTCCGGGAGAACTCGATGGATCGCCAGGCCAATGACAACGCGACGCAGATCTATTTCGCAGACGGCACTCCGAAACCTGCGTACGACGGTTTCCGGCGTGGTCTGGAGGAGACCCAGTCTCTCGTTCAGGCCGGGTCGTCGTCGGGAGCAGCACAGCCACCTGTCTCGGTGCCTCGATAGACAATATGCCCGGCGACCGGGCTATTGGGTGGCCCGGCACGCACACCAATACCGGCGGACGCCGCTGACGGTGCGGCACGTGCTAGGGAAGCGACGCAGCGCGGCTGACTGCCGGAGGCTTGATGTCTCGGGGCCACTTCGCAGACTGCGTCCTGCACTGGCCGTGTCGATGGCCTACTGGTGTAACGACGTGGACAGTTCGCGGAAGAGCGCATCGAGGTCGCCTGCCTAACGTGAGGTGTCCAAGGGCAGGCAGTTCGCCATTGATGAGCGCATAACGTTCAAGGGAGTTGAGAGGTATGAGTGGCGTGACCCCCGTTGGTTGATCCAAGTTGAGTGAGAGTCTTGCCGCCCAGGTGATGGGCAGGGAGGCTCTACAAGGACATGGCAACGAGGAAGAGGCACACGCCTGAGCAGGTTGTCCGCAAGCTCGCTCAGGCCGACAGGATGCTTGGCGAGGGCAAGGACATCGCTGAGGTCTGCCGCGAGCTACAGGTCACCGAAGCTACCT
>JBOFLH010000639.1:0-7029 GCA_051657765.1 Nocardioides sp.
AGTATTGGCCACCACGTCCGCCAACGAAACCGCCGCCAGGTCGGCGATCACCGCCAGCCGGCCAGACGCATGCGGCACCGTCTCGGCCAACGACTGCTCCAACCTGGACAGCACCGCCACATCCTGCAGCGCCTTCGCCGTTACCGTCGCGACCGCATCCACCTTCGCCGCCTCGACCTCAGCCCGGGCGAACACCCGAGCCGACACCAGCGTCGTCTCATAACCCAGACGAGCCAGCGACCGCTGCACCCGCAGCCCCGGCACACTCTCCCGATACTTCTCCAAACCGGACATGACCACCTCGATTCCCTTCGAGCGGCCAGACCAGCTCTGACCACGAGGAACACGCTAGAAATCCCGGGCTCCGGTTGTCGTGACACGAAACTGACATCCCAGGTGGCGTAGCAGATGGTCGAAGGTCACGTACGCAGCCCAGATCTCGCCGGCCGAGATAGCGTGCCCCCGTGACAGCCGGCCAGAGCGAACCCAGCGAGATGGAGCAGAAGGTCTACCGCGAACTCCTGACCGCCAGGAAGAGCCCAGAAGGCCTCTCCCCGGTCTCGATGGCGCTCTACCCAACCATGAGGGATCTCCTCGGCGACGGCGACCCACTGACCGCCTTTCAGCGGCTCAGCCACCGCGTCCTCGAAACCCTCGATGTCGGCGACGACGTGCTTGCCATCGAAGCCGCCAGCTTCTCCCTCGGCCTCGGGTCAAACGCCAAGACCCACCTCGACCGGCTCAACGAATTCGGCGAAACCTGGGGCTACGAAGCCAGACAGTCCAGGCGCTACTCCGACAAAGGCATCCGCCAGCTCGCACGCCTTATCACCAGCAACTGGATCGTCCACACCGTCCCCACGCTCGAAGTCTTCCTCGTGCCGCAAAGCAACGGATCGCTGCTCATCAGCCTCACCACCACCCGGCTGTACTTCGTAGACATGGACGACATCGCTGCCTACGAACAAGTCGGAGACGGCGAGCGAGCAACTGTGGAGACGCAGCTCTCCGACGCCCGCGCACGGACTGATGAAGACGCGGAGTCGCCTGAGACCACACCGCTGGCCCGAAAGGTCAAGCAGACCCTCGACAAGCCGTTCGTACTCAAGGCTCCCGAGCCAGATCGGCCGCGACACCTCCGGTTCGAATGGAAGGGCGAGGTCTGGCCCAGATTCGTCGTCAACTTCGTGAACATTGCCGCGTCAGGCTGCGTCGTGACCAGTCAAACCCTCGGGAACACCCTGCAGGTGACGGTGGAGCGGATGGTGTCAGCATGACCTGGGCGCCTGCCGGCATCCACCCCAAATGTCCAGAGAATGTCCATTTGTCCGTGCTGATAGGCCGCGTACGATGTGAAGTGTTCTGATACCGCGATAGGAAAAACGGGGTGGGAACCATGCTCATGACTGATTCTTATGAGGTCTATTACGAAAGCGGGTACTATGATCATCGGTACCCAGCGCCGAACGAATTCACTCTAGGTCGGGTCTTCGAGCTAGTTCCCGACTACTTATGTACACCTTATATTCTCGATATCGGTGCCGGCTCGGGAAGATATGCAATACCCCTTGCTAAGTCAGGTATTCGAGTGCTGGCCGTAGAACGTTCGACACAGGCTAGGCAGCAGCTTCAACACCGCATCGAGGTCAACTCTCTAGAGGACCGAATTCAGCTCTATAGCCATCTAGACGAAGTTCCCGAAGAATTAGTGAAGCGCAGCGCAGTCTGTCTTGTCTTATTCGGACTACTCGGTCACGCAACCTACAATGAGCGACGATCGCTCATAAGCCGACTAACGGAACTCCTTCCTCAAAACGCGACCATTTCGGGATCTGTTCCGAATCGCGCACGCCGGTTTCGGACGGAGCAAGGACGCGCCTTGATAGTCGATTCCGGCGGGCGAGGGCGTCGATTCCGCTATTCGCGTACGATCGCGGGCCGCCGTTGCCACTTCGAATACACTGCCTTTAGCGCCAAAGAGGTGGAGATCGAAATGGCATCGATGGGTTGGTCAGGTACACAGACCTGGTCCGAGTCGTTGTTTAGTGAAGAACAGACGGTATCCAATCCGTTTCTCCAGAAGTTCAATAGGCTAACTGCGCACATACTCCCGTCAGATTCCGGCTACTGCATCTACTTTGAGTCGAATCGCAGGCGGGCTTGAATAAATCACAACTAGATAGGATAATTAAATCTATGAACGCTACTCCAACCTCCGACTTTCTGGACAGTCGCGATATTCAGTATGAGATCAAACCGCATGACCAACCGGCGTATACGTGCGAGACGGCAGCGGCGGCCAGAGGTGTGCGAGTAAGTCAGATAGTTAAGTGTATGATTGGGCAGGACGAGAATGGGAAGCTGATTGTGATGCTTATCCCCGGCCACAAGTCATTGAAATCAAGCAAAGCACGGAAGCACATTCAGGCAAAACGACTCGATCTGGTGGCGCCCGCCGACTTGGAAGAACTCGGGCTTACTGTGGGCGCAATATCACCTACGCAGCTCATCGGGACATCTCGAATCCTGATGGATCCGAGTGTGTTGGACGAAAAGATTGTTGACATTAGTTCTGGGCATCCACTTGCTGGTGTAGAGCTTAGTTCGGTTGAACTGCAGCGTGTGCTTGCTGCGGAGATGGTGGAGATGGTTTCCTTGAATACCTAGCCTCTTAGGGGGAGATATGTCAGATACCGATAAGCGCACTTCTGAAGTCTCGCAAGACAGATATGGCGACGAGTCGGAGGGGGACTCGCGGGTTGTTTCGCTACCACGCGAAGCAGTAGCGTACGCGTGCGACCCCGACTTCGACCCGGTCAGTAGTCGGTTTAATGAGGTAGCCTAGAATGACCGTGTGAGCCTAAGGTCTCTTCGGGAAGCTAGATCTTGGAGCCGTCGGGAGCTGTGCGCACGGTTCAAGGTGGAAGCTGCGCGACTTGGCTATCTGGGTCTAGAGGTTACTGAGAAGACAGTCGTCCGCTGGGAGGGGTCGCGCCCGCCGACACCGCGGGCTGCGGCTGCCGACGTTCTAGAGCATCTATTCGGTGTACGTATATCTGAATTGGGGCTCGCCTCTCAGCATGAGGCTGAGCCAGCCGAAGATCTTGGCTCGTGGACAGTGGAAGATACACTAATTATGCATTCGGAAATTCGTTCGTCGCCAAATAGGCGCGAGACCTTAGTGCTAGGCGCACAGTTGCTAGCATTTGCTGCTCATTACTTTGTAGCCCCGGTTGATGGTTCGTCAAGTAAGAGCCCTGATCTACGTGTTGGCCACGATGAGCTACAAGTACTTAGGTTTGCTGTGGATGAAATTCGATACATTGATGCTTTGCGCGGCTCGCAGAGCCTGATCGACGAGGCGAAGCAGATATGCCATTCGATTTTCTCAATAATTCGCAAAAAGAATTACTCCAAGGAGATTCAACGTGATCTGTTCTCGCTGGCGGCGGACTCTGCGTCATTCACCGGCTGGGTACTTTTTGATAATGGCGCAGATCCTGAAGCGCAAAGATACTTTCGCTTGGCGCTCCGGGCGGCCCAGCATGCCGGCGACGATATGATGGCCGCCACCACCCTAGCTTTCATGTCAATACAACTCTACAATTTATGCGAGTGGAAAGATGCATCGCAGGTTGCTGGCCTTGGCGAGAGTGTGCTTCGGGGTTACAACAGCCCACATATGATGTCGTCGATGCTCACCCGACGTGCGCGTTCACTCGCGGGGCAAGGTGATACCCGTAACGCATTGAGTGTGCTAGAGCGAGCATTTGCGGAGTTCGACCGCGGTAAAGGTTCGGACCACCCTTACAACGTTGACTGGGTTACGGTCGGTGAGATTCACGGCCAGGCATCCGGAGTTGCAGCGCTACTTGGTGATGTCGACTTGGCGCGGCGCCATCTTGATAGCGCGCTAGCGGGCTATGGTCCAGACGACCTACGTAGCTCCTCACTGCACAGAATGCGGATAGCAGTTGCTCTACTCCAAGCAGGCCAAGTCAAAGAAGCTTGCGACATTGCGGAGTCCGCCACAAGCGTTGGGACTGAAGTTGAGTCCTTTCGGTTCGAGGAAGTGAGAGGAGATTTCATGGTTCACGCACGCGACTATAAGAGTGACTCTGCGGTCAAGGACCTTAGAGATAGCTGGCTTATAGGCGGTAAGACACGACTGCCCATTAGTCTTCAAACCAGACGACGACTTGGACGAACAGCCGAGTACATAGCACTTTCGTGATTGATGCCTTCCCCGTACAATTGCAATCTGATCGACCCCTTTCTGTATGTAACCATTCAGGTGTTGCGCGTGTGACTGGTGGGGCATGGGACGGCGTGTCTGCGGTGTCCGGTGGGCTCTGGTGGTCGATGATCTGGCGGTGGCCGGACTGGATGGGTTGTCGCGTGAGGAACTCCTCGCTGTGGTGAGGTCGCAGGCGGTTGTGGTCGAGGATCAGGCGGCTCTGCTCCAGGCCCAGGCGGCCCAGATCGAGGTACTGTCGGTGCAGGTCGCCGAACTGAGCCGGCAGTTGGGCCGCAACTCGCAGAACTCCTCGATGCCGCCCTCCTCGGATGTGTTCGTCAAACCCAAACCGGTCCGCGATCGGCGTAAGCCCACTGCCCGTAAACCGGGCAAGCAGCCCGGCGTATCGGGCTCGACGCTGGAGTTCGTTGCTGACCCCGATGTGATCCTCGACCATGTCCCGGATGCGTGTGGTGGCTGTGGCGGTGACCTGGCTGACGCTGAGGAAGCCGGCACCGTGGTGCGTCAGGTCCGTGACGCGCCCCGGGTCGGCATCACCATCACCGAGCACCGGATCCACAAACTCCTCTGCGGGTGTGGTGTCGTGACCGCAGCACCGGCAGCGGTCGGGGTCGACGGCCCGGTGTCTTACGGGCCGAACCTGCGGACGTTGGCGGTGTACCTGGTCGTGTTCCAACACGTCCCGGTCGAACGGGCCGCGCTGCTGATCACCGACCTGACCGGCGCCACCGTCTCGACCGGATGGGTCTGTGGGCAGGTCGCAAGGACCGCTGAGGCGTTGGTCGAGGTCGAGACCCTCATCAAGACCCTGCTGACCGCTGCGGTCGTCCTCGGTGCCGATGAGACCACGATCAGCATCGCCGGGAAGAAGCAGTGGCTCCACGTCGCACGGACCGACCTGCTCACCGCGTTTCATCTCCACACCTCCCGAGGCCGGGTCGCGGTCAACGAGTTCGGGATTCTCCCGACCTACCCCGGGACCCTGGTCCGTGACGCCCTCTCGGTCTACGACACCTACCCCGCGACCCACGCCCTGTGCGGGGCACACCTGATCCGTGAACTGACCGCGGTCGCAGAGGCCCACCCCGACCTGATCTGGCCGGTCCAGGCCCGCACCGCGTTGGCCGACCTCGCTGAGGCAGCCCGTCAGGCCCGGGCCAAGGGCCACACCGTCATCCCGGCTGAACTGGCTGATGAGCACCTGCGGCTGTTCCGCCACGCCATCCTCGTCGGCCTCGCCACCCACCGACGCACCGGGACCGGTAAACAGACCAAAGCCCGCAACCTCCTCGAACGGATGCGAGACCGAGAACCCGAGATCCTCCGCTTCACCACCGACCTGGCCGTGCCGTTCACCAACAACGGCGCCGAACGCGATCTCCGCCCAGTCAAAACCCAGATGAAGATCTCCGGCAGCCACCGCACCACCGCCGGAGCCCAAGCCTGGCTCAGAATCCGCGGCTACATCTCCACCGTCCGCAAACACCGCGACGACGTCTACACCGCACTCCACGACGCCATCACCGGCAACCCCTGGACACCACCAACCACATCAACGACCTGAATGGTTACTTCTGTATCGGGCCATTGAGTTCTCCTAGGCCTAAGGTCTGTGTAAGCTTCCACTTGCCGTCCTCGGTACTGTACGGATGCGGATAGTACCCTCCCTCCATGCCCGCCCTCGTCTTCGACATCGGCTCCACTCTCCTCGATGACTCACGCTTCTGGGGCTCCTGGGCGGACTGGCTCGGCGTCCCTCGCCATACGTTCTCCACGGTTCTCGGAGCAGTGACCGTCTCTGGTCGTAACAACGCCGAGACCTTCCAGTACTTCCAGCCCGACTTCGATCTGGAGCGTGAACGCCAACTGCGCGAGGAAGCTGGCGCGGGCGAGGTCATCGAGGAGTCGGATCTGTACCCGGATGTTCGCCAGGCACTCACAGCGCTGCAAGAGCAGGGGTTCTGGGTCGGCGTAGCCGGCAACCAAACCGCCCGCGCGGCTGAGCTACTGCGAGCCCTGGACCTGCCCGTCGAACAAATCGCCACGTCGGGCGAGTGGGGCGTCGCCAAGCCGTCGCGCGAGTTCTTCGCCCGAGTCGCGGACATGGTGCCCGGCAGCCCCAGCGACACGGTGTACGTCGGTGACCACCGAGACCAAGACGTGGTGCCAGCCAAAGCAGCCGGCTTCAAGACAGCCCTCATCCGCCGTGGACCATGGGGCTACCTGTGGGCCGACGATTCACTGACACGCCAGAACGCGGACTGGGTCATCGACTCCTTACTAGAGCTTCCCGACCTCATGCGGGCGTAGCGGGCCGAGCCATCAGCTCGGCTCGGCCTTTCGAGCGATCAGGTCATCGACTTGAGCTGTTCAAGACGCCCGAGCCCAAGCCGCCAGATCGATCAATCCCGAACTGGGGCCTCGCTGCGTCCGCAGCAGCGTCGAGAGCGACTGCCGCACTTGCGGATGAGTCCGGGTGTGCTCCGGCGCGACCAGTCGAGCCGACTGCAAGCACTCGTAGGCGCCCTCATGCCGGCCAAATGCCACCTGGGCCCGTGCTAACTCGATGAAATAGTGCGAACGACGTTCAGCAGGAAGCTCATCGGGCGGCTGCCAGCTCGATGCCCGCTCGACACCCACCGGATCACGCAGCTCCGTCGCAACAGCCAGCTCATGAATCCGCACCGACGCTGGCCCAAACGCCGTGCCGCAGTACACACCCTCTGGAACAGTGGAGGCTGCACGACCAGCTTCTTGCAGATGCTCGCTCG
>JBOFLH010000640.1:0-4061 GCA_051657765.1 Nocardioides sp.
CGCGACCAGCTCATCGGCCAGCGCCCGCTCGCTCCACGCATCCACACCGAATGCCTCCCGCTCGATGTCGACCAGAGCCGAGAGATCCTCCTGAGTGGCCCGCAGGATCACGACACTCGCTTGGGGACACCGGGTACGACGGCGTCCGGGCGGCGGAGATACAGCGGCTTCGGCTCGGTAACCGCAGCCAGGCCACCGACCACCACCTGAGCCAACCAGCCGGCGCTCGGTCGCACAGGGCCAAACGCCCGCGGGAACGCCTCCGGGTACAACACCGCACCTTCGCCGGCAACAGGTTGGTCGGTCGCGACCGCCATCGGCTTGGTCACTCGTGGTTCGCCGGTACGACGGCCAGCGGCATCGTAGGTCGCGGAGTAAACCTCGCGCCGGCGCGCATCGGTCGCCACCACGAATCCGGGGTGGGCACCGCTCACAGGCTCGGCCGGCGCTATCCGCGCCGCCTCGGCGGCGATCACGTCAAGCGTGCATACGCCGCGCACCGGCACCCCCAACGCATGGCCGAGCGTCCGGGCGGTCACCAGCCCGACACGCAGGCCGGTAAACGGCCCCGGCCCGGTGCCCACCGCGATACCTGTCAACCTGGTCGGCACGCAGCCGGCGTCGTGGAGCACCACGTCGATCAACGGGGCCAACTGCTCGGCATGCTTCATCGAGACATCGCCGACCCGCTCCACGAGCACCCGATCGCCGTCGTGAAGAGCAACGGTGACCAGGGGCGTGGCGGTGTCCAAGGCGAGAAGCACGGTAGCGAGCGTATTACGCCCTGGGATTCCCTGACCTTGTTGGGCGCCGGGCGGACCTGTTGGTGACAGTGCGGCCAGGTGATTGGCGGTGGCCGTCGATCCGCCAAACGCGTCAGCAACATCGAGCGCGGTTGTCGGACCCCGCGAACACTTGAACGTCGTGGAGCGGGTCGTCGCCTAGGCTGGAAATGTCGAGCGCACCAACGAGCGAGTTCGATCGGGGTGCGATTCGGACTGGCTTACTGCGCTTCTTGAACACGACCAGGGACTACCCCCCAGAGGCGACATTCTCCGGTCGGCACATCGCCACCGACCGATCGTCACCGTAGAACCGTCGACCAATCGGTCCGGCGCCAACGCGGACCCACCGGACGGATCAGCACCCGCCGGGGGTCCACCGAGTCGAGGTCGCCAGCCAAGTCCACAGCCGGGTCGGCCTTCGGCTCGCCGGCGGCTCGTTCGATCGTGATTTCCAGGCGCGACTCGGCCAGCCCTTCGGCGATGTCACCGCCCCATTCGACTACTGTGACCGCCTCGTCGAGTGACAGGTCGAGGTCGAGATCCTCCAGCTCGGCAACCCCGGCGAGCCGGTAGGCGTCGACATGCACCAGGTCGGGGCCCTCGGCCAGCCCGGGATGGACACGCGCGATCACGAATGTGGGTGAGGTGATGTCACCGCGCACGCCGAGGCCCGCGCCGACTCCTTGGGTGAAGGTGGTCTTTCCGGCGCCCAACTCACCATTGAGCACCAGTACGTCGCCGGCGCCCAGCAACGCGCCAACCTGCCGCCCGAGGCGGCGCATCGAGTCGGCATCCACCACGTCGACCGCGATACGCAATGGGCGCTCCATCCACACCTGAGGAGGATCGCCCCCGGTTGCCCGGAACCCCCAGCTCTGCCAGAAGATCACGGTCTCGGGCAGCTCTTCTCGAGCGACGATCGCCAGGGCGTCGCAGTCTCGCGCGACCTCGACGGCCGCGGCGACCAACCCACTGGCCACTCCGGTGCCTCGGGCCGCCGGCACCACCCCGAATCGACGCAGGAACATCCGTGAGCCGACCCGGTCGAGGATCAACGCGCCGATCGGGACTCCGTCGCGCTCGGCCACCAGGCCGCCGCACGGCGTCAGCGCGGCCGCGATGGATTGTGGCGTCTCCCGATCGGCGTCAGCCGGCGGGTCCAGCCGCGGGCGCGCCCCAAAGGCCGATCGCACCACGGCGTGCACGGCGGCCGCCGCCTCCGGACCGACCTGGCGGATCCCGATCTGGGCCGACCCGGTATCGGCAACGAACCGGCTCCTCCGGTCTGGTACTTCTGGGTCCCCGACCGCTAGGTCGCCGACCTCTGGACCCGGTCGCGCCGCGGCCACGCGCTAATCCACCTCCGCTCGGCTGGTGACGGTCGAAACGAGCAGGTCCAAAGCGTCGTTAACCTGCTCCTCACGCTCCATGATCAACAGGTGCCCGGCGCCCACACACTCGACCAGGTCCGACTGCGGCAACGCCTCATGAAGCGCCACGCTGTGGGTGAACGCAGTGATCTGGTCATCGGTGCCGCCGACGACGGTGACTGGGAGCTCGGCCAAGGCGGCCAGCGCGGCGCGTTTGTCGAGGCTGGCGAAGTTGGGAAAGAACTCGGCAAGCACCGCGAAGCCCGTCCCGGAGAGCATGCCGTCCACGAACTCGACGTACTCCTTGGGGACCTCGTCACCGAACGCCAGCTGATCGGTAGCCACCAGCGCTATCGGGCGAGTCGCCCGCCGCACTCGATCGATGACCCGGTGCCCCCGGGAGAGCACCTGAACCGTACGCCGGACCACCCCGTCGCCCAATGCCGACGGCACCAGCGGCAAGAACATCTTGTGCACGTCCAAGCTGCCGGAGGTAGTCGCTATCAGGGCCACCCCGGTGATCAGGTCACCGAACAACTGCGGCTGTTGCTCAGCCAACGCCAAGATGGTCATCCCGCCCATGGAGTGACCTACCAACACCACCTGACCGGTGGCGGTCGCCCGGATGACTCGCATGAGGTCTCGGCCTAGCTGTTCAATCGTGGCGTTGTGACGCGACGATCGACCAGACCGACCATGTGACCGCTGGTCGTAGAAGACGGTGCGCACTTGCCCCCGATATGCCGACCGCTGAAAGTGCCAGGAGTCCAGGGTCAAGGCGAACCCGTGCACGAACACGATCGTTACGTCTGCCGACCGGGTCTGCGGTTCGTCGACCTCGACGTGCAGTGCGACGCCGTCGTCGGCGACCACGACCAGCGGGTCCGACCGAAGGTCTCCCAAGGTCAGGTCGTCGGCATGGCTGCCGTAGCGCGGCGGCTGGCGGCGGCGAGCAACTCGCCCGATGGCTCCGGCAGCCACGATCCCAGCGGCCCCTACGCCCACGTTGGCGATGACCCTGCCCGACCTCATGACTGGGGACATCGCCGTTCGGCCATGACTGTCTTGCCATCGTCGCTGTCGACGTACCTGCGATGCATGCGTCCCCCCCAGCGAGTGACAATCTCATAGCTGATGGTGTTGCAGGCCTCGGCCCATTCCTGAGCTGTTGGCTCACCACCTGCCCCCGACCCGATGACGACGACCGGCGCGCCAACCTGGACGTCGTCTGCCCCTAAGTCGACGACGAACTGGTCCATGCATATCCGGCCACGCACCGGCCGACGTTTCCCAGCAATCCAGACCTCTGCGCGAGAGCTGGCCTGCCACGGCACACCGTCGGCATATCCTATCGGCACCAGACCCAAGCCGGTAGCCGAATCAGCGCGCCAGGTATGCCCGTAGGACACACCCGCACCCGCCGCGATCGACTTCGTCTGGGCCAACCTGGCGTGGACCGTCATCGCCGGGGTCAACCGGCGCGCGGGTGAGTCGGGCACTCCCGGAGCCGGGTCGAGACCATACGCGGCGAGACCACAACGGACCAGGTCGAATCTCGCCGACGGCCGCAGCAGCGCGGCCGCCGAGTTGGCCAAGTGTCGGATCTCGGGCCGTAAGCCGGCTCGCGCCACGACCGCCAACGCCTCACGAAACTGCTGCTCCTGGGCGGCGTTGGCCTGGTGCTCCGGTTCGTCGCTGGCCGCGAGATGCGACCAAATGCCGGTGACCCTTATCTCGCCGGCATCCTGGGCCGTCGTGGCCGCGGCAACCAATTCGGTCCACCGCCGCGCGCTCGATCCGCCCCGGGACAACCCGGTGTCCACTTTCAGCTGTACCCGAGCGGTTGACCGGGCGGTCCGGCTAGCAGCACAGATCTCGGCCAGCTCGGCCATCGTGTACGCCGTGA
>JBOFLH010000641.1:0-8616 GCA_051657765.1 Nocardioides sp.
GGTCGAGGTTGACCCGAAGAGCGTGGAGCGCTGGATCACCCAAGACCGGGTGCCACACCCAGCGACACGAGCAAGAGTCGCCAAGCTCCTCGGATTCGATGAGACCTACTTCTGGCCGGCGCTGCTCGGAGCTGAAGGCAGCCGAGCGGCAAGCCAAGCCGAGGTAGTGCAGCTATGGCCCACCCGGAACAACGTGCCGGAAGAGGTGTGGCGTTCGTTGTTCGGCCAGGCAGCGGAGCAGATCGACATCCTGGTGTACGCCGGAGGGTTCCTGATCGAGGCCTACGACCTCGTGGAGGTCATCGCGCGCCAGAGCGCCGCAGGTGTCCGCTTCCGGATCTTGCTCGGTGATTCGCGCTGCGAGCAGGTCCGTATCCGGGGTGAGGAAGAAGGGCTACCGACGCTAGCGGCTCGTTGCCGTTCGACTCTGGAGTATCTGGCCTCGGCCGTAGGCCTGCCTGGCGTGGACATCCGGCTTCATCAAACCGTGCTCTACGCCAGCCAGTACCGGTTCGATCACGCGATGCTGATCAACAACCACATCTACGGATCCTGGGCATCGAGGTCCCCGGTCATGCATCTCGTCAGCGTGCCCGGTGGCCACCTTTTCGACTACTACGACCAGGCTTTCGAGCGGGTCTGGCAGACCGGGCAGTCAGTAGACTGAAGGCCGTGAGCACGCGGATCGACTACTACGACAACCCGGCCGCGCCGGCCGCGAACAGCATCCGACCGAGCGCCGCAGCCCTGGTCATCCGCGACAACGCCGTACTGCTGACCCAGCGCAGTGACAACGGAAACTGGTCCATGCCAGGCGGTGCGCAAGATCCCGGCGAGTCACTCAGCCGCACCGCCATCCGAGAGACCCTCGAAGAGACCGGCATCCGCATCCGGCTATCCGGCGTCGCCGGGATCTACACCGATCCCCGGCATGTCGTGCACTACACCAGCAACGACGAGGTCCGTCAGGAATTCACCGTCGTCTACCGGGCCGAGTACCTCGGCGGTACGCCGACTCCGAGCGACGAAACCACCCGTGTCGAGTGGATCGACCGCGAGAACCTCGGCGACCTGGTGATGGACCGTAGCCAGCGGATGCGGTTGGAGTGGGGCCTCGCTCACACCGAAACGTGGATCGACCCCTCAGGCGACTGACACACTCGGGTGAGCAACGGCCGAGCCTTCTCGATGAACGCCGAGACCACATGCCCCGGACCGTACCGACGCACAATCTCATCAAGACGATCCTCAACCCGCACCGTCAGGCCGGTCGGCCCTGTCGTCATGTCCGCCCACCACAGCAGTCGGTGCGCTTCCTCCATGTCGCGCTTCACGGCGAACTCGTCGTAGACACTCAGGTCGATGCCTCGCTCGCGTGCCTCATAGGTGCTCGCTGAGTGGTGAATCACCAGGTGGCAGACCTCGACAGGAAACCCTTGTGTAGCCAAGAACCGCGCCCCATCGAGCGGATGAAATCCGGTGGCTGGATGCCCGTAGCCGATGTCGTGCAGCAGCGCCGCTGTCACCGCCGTATCGCGAATACCCAGTTCCAACCGGTGCACCTGCGTGGCGACCTTCAGGCCAACCGATACCGAGTGCACTCGACGGTCGCGCTCCAACACCTCAAGCAACGCCGCCGTAGCTCGACCACCAGTCTCCATGCCTTCGCATGGTACGGACGATCAGACCACTCCGCTGAACACAGGTCCCGGCACCTTCACCCTTGCGGTCCGAATCCCGGCATGCCACACCAGCCTCGACGAAGGAGGGGGAACCTCGTTCCCCAGACACGTCTACGCCCCAGCCGTCCCGCTCGTGCCACTCGATTGCGTCGGAGACCGCTGCGAGTTTGGCCGGGCCGCCCGGCCAACGTCCACCGATGCTGCCGTACCCCAGTCCTGAAACCGCTCACCAGGTCGCAACCATCACTCGCGGTGGCCACGGAGCCATGAGTGACGCTGACGCGCTGCCGACGCCGACGCCGACGCCGATGCCGATGCCGATGCCGGTGACTACGACCACAGTCCGGTGTCGCACATCACCCGACGGACGCGCGTGTCGCACATCACCCGGCGGACGTAGCACAGCACCCTCGCTCCCGGACCTTGACAACTTTCTGTACGTATTCAAGACAGCCCCACCGGGGCTGTACGCGCCGCCGCCACAGGACAGCCGCACCGCCCGCCGCCCTCGGCCGGGCTCTGGGCGGGCGGCCTCGGCTGGCGCGCCCGTAACGTCGAGCCGCGCGGAGGTCATGAGCTGATCGACGTAGTCGAACCCGCCTCCTGGGTCGCGGGTGGTCGCGTCGTCCCCGGTGAGCAACCATGGACGCGGCTCCCGTCAACGGCGCGCCGAATTGCCCGCGCGGTGGGTGATCGGGGGAGCCGCCATCAGCAGATCGGGTTCTTGTCTGTGAAAGTGCATGTAGGAACCTCCATCACAGCCCTCCGTGCCCCATCTGTCACGCTCGCTCACATCCGCCATGTATCCCAGGCCACGGTTCCTACCTAGCCGATCTTTCGGGCTCCTGGACCCCCTGGGAGGAGAAACAGATATCAAAGGCGGTCGATAATATTCGATCAATCCCGCCGTTGTCGGGTGGCCTCTTCCCCGCCGTGTGGGCAAGTACGGCTGCAGGTGCATCCGCTGGCCCTGCGTCAGGGCTTCGGTGCCCATCTCTGAGGTCTAGTTTGGCTCTTCGGGTGGCTCGTGCGCTAGCCAGTTGACATACGAGCTTGCCGAGAGAACCCTTGCCTCATCTGTCGGAATCACCGGAGGTTTCTATGCTAGGTCGTCTTGGGCTCTTGAAGATATCCAGTATAGCTATTGGAGCTGTAGTCACAGTTTCTTGTGGCATCAGTCACAGCCTGGGCTGTAACCAACGACGGTCTTCGACCGACTGGCAACTATAACCCCGGTAACTGCAACGCTGGAGGGCCCGGATTTGGAGAGGTCTGTCAAACTGACAATGCTACCGTTTCTTTCTATATGGACTCCGGCGGTGCCTACGAGTTGGAGACACCAGATCGTCTAGCGGTAAATGATGCTGTTGTCGACGTGTTTCACCCGACAGTTCTGAATGTTTCATATGATTCAAGCCCATCTTTTTCTGGAAGCGCTGAAACTGATTGGATCTTCCAAGAAGGCGATCCGGGCGACGGCTTTAATGGGTACACTTGGTGCAACGACCCGCTCTTTTCGGATGGGTGCGACCAGCACTATATCCGAATTCGTGGGAACGGTTCTTATACTTCTCCGCTGGTATGTCACGAAGCAGGACATGCCACTGGCCTGGTCCATGGCGATCGCGCTAGTCCTGACGCTGTCAGCAATAGCAATGCAGCGGTGATGGGGTGTATGGTAACCGGACAAGGTGGAGGTCCTGGTGTACTTCGATCATTCCAAATCGGCGATATCTCCTCAACATACTGATAAGGAAATCTCATGCAGATCAACTATTGGGTATCGCGGCTTGGGGTGACCTTACTAGTTTGCAGCCTTGCGGCGCTTGCCTCATGTTCGGGCAAGGAGGGCGGCTCTTTAGCCGTGGAGTTGGGTTCGGGAGATGATCGACTACCCAACCTGACCGCTAGCGAGGTCGTCACATTCGCTGACCACATGGTTGTCGCCGAGGTAGTGAGCGAAAAAGCTCTGCCGGTTCCCCAAGAAGACATCGAACGTGGTGAGGGTTTGATTCTTCGTGATGTCACCTTTCGTGTCGTCAATACTGTCTGGTCAAATGCAGAATCTATCCGAGCGATGCCGGATGCGTTCAACTGGACAGCTATAGGATGGTCCTTTAAGGACTCGGTAGATAATCGGACTCTTGGCGGCTATGAAGGTTCGCCGCGGTTTGAAAAGGGTCGAACATATATTCTGGCTCTCGACTGGGCACAGGAGAATTGTTCGGAGCCAGGTAGGTGGTCGAGTCTCGGTGGCAGCTTTAATATGCCCTATGAAGAAGGCGTGATAGGCGTAGGTGAACTTGAAGGTAGGTCGATCAGCAAGGATCGGGTTCTAGAAGAAAGGCCGACTCAAGGAATTCGAGCAGAAGCATGGGGCAAAGACCTAGCGGCTTTGAAGGATGCCCTTGAGCGGGCGAAGTCCGACCCAGTATTAGCCAAACAAATGGCTTCAGCCGAAAAGGAGTGCTAGTAGCGAAGGGCCGTATGAAGGTTGCTCAGGGACTTCCAAGACTGATATGAGGTCGGTTGATGCACTCTCCGTGTCACCGATAACCCCGCCAACCATGGCTCGAGGCCAACCAGGACCCGTGATGACTGTGGAGCCGATCTGAGCCGCCCTGGTCTTGCTATCTCCTATTGCATACTGGCCGGCGACGGCATCTCGGCCCGATTCGTTCCTACAGGCATGACCAGATGTGCAGCGATGGCCAGTACAGCACGAAAGTACAGCAGCCGTATCGGCCAAATCCGGCTCCAGCGGCCGTTGAAAGATCTTGCACGAGCGCGCCGGGACCGAGTCGGCCGAACTGCCTTGAGTTTGCAAGCAGGGGCACTCATAAGTCACTCAGGACTGCGCGGTCGCTCGACTAGAGTGAATCGATGTTCCGTCGGCCCCGACGCCCGCCACCGCCTGAGAACGATCCCAGCGTCGTGGCCATCGAGCAGATCCTCACCGTAGCCGCTTCCCGTGAGTTCGAATCGGCGGTGCCACCTGAGAGCAAGGACGTGGTCGTACATGCGCTGTGGATCTGCGCGTGCGTGACCGCGTGGGATGCGCCGACATGGCTCATCTACGACACGGCGTCGGGCGCAATCGGGTGGCGACGAGTTCCAGATGGGATCGATACGCTCGGACTCGTTCACGGGCGACATAGCGCTGGCGGGCACGCCGACCCGGAGGCGGTGCTGGACTGGCTACAAGGCGATGCGACCAACCCTTGGGGAATGGGCGGCAGCGGAGACGGCGATTCGAACGTGCTACCGGAGCTCCTCCGGAAGATCCGCGGCCCCCAGCAGGATGCAGATCGCTGAAGAACCGCTAATTGTTCCACTATCGGCTCGGCTTGACGCCCACACCTATGGACTACAACGGACTGGCGAGACGGGCCGCTCAAGCCGTCGTTGGGCAATCCGCTGGGCTCGTAATGATGAGGTCATCGGTTCGATTCCGACAGGCGGCTCCACACATTTCCGAAAGCCGGCTCGGCCTCACTTCGCTGTAGGTCGGGTGATGGTTCGGGTGGCTTCTTGGGCCATGCCGAGGATGCCGGCGATGTTGGCGGCGAGTACGGCGTAGGCGAGCCAGTCTTCGGCTTGGACGATCTCGGGGACTTCGCCGGTGAACACGACGGGTGGATTCAGCTCGACTCGGCCGTCGGGTCGCACCAGCAGTGATTGCACTACCTGGTCGGCGAACTCGGTGCTCGGCCGATTTATCCAGTCCACGCCGATCAGGCCGTCGTCGTTCTCGGCACGTCGTGTGTCGCTGACCCAAGGTGGAGTCGGCGGCTCCGCAGGGAGGACGTGCGGGATCGGATGTTGTGGGTTGAAACCGCGACCTGCTGCCTGCGGCCGCGGGTCTTGGCTGGTGATGGGCCGTCGCGTCCGTTGCTGGGGTTCGTGTCCGGGCATAGCCTTTAGTCAACTGCTGACACTGACCACGTGACGACAGCGTTTATCGGGCGCTAGTGAGGCGCAAGGGAGGCGTTGTGCACCTGACCGGCTCGGGCGCGTGGGAGGAAAGCGGCGTAGGGGGAGCCGCACGTCGGGTTGCCCGCAGACAATTTTCGGAGCGCCGGAGGCTGCTGGGTTTCAGCCAAGAGAAGTTGGCCGAGCATCTGGAGGTGGAGCGGTCGACAGTAACCCGGTGGGAGACGGGCAAGAGCGAGCCTCGCCCCTGGTTGTTGCCGAAGCTCGCAGATGCGTTGGAGGTGACGTCGGAAGAGCTTCGGGGCCTGCTGGCTGTCGATGCCAGCCTGTCCGGGAACCGACCAACACCGGCTCGAGGATCCTTTCCGACCCCGAGGGCAGGTCCAGTCGGCTCGACTGGCGATACCCATGAGGTGCCTGGGTTCCATCTCAGGCGGGTGCTGATGGGATGGATTCCGGATGTTCCGGCGGCTACCCGACAAGAACTGTCCGGGGCAGTGGCCAGCGCCTGGAACCTGTTCTTCCAGGCGCGATTCGACGAGATGGAGCGACTTCTTCCCGACGCGCTGGCGAGGGCCTACGTCGCGGCAGAGGCGGCAACCGGTCAGGCGCGGCGACAGATCAATGTCTCTGTTGCTCAACTGCTGCACGCCTCATCAAATCTCTTGGGCTACCGGACACTAGAAGATCTCGCCGTCCTGGCTCTCGTCCGTGCGGAGAGCCTGGCAGTCGAAAGCGAAGACGTCCTGACGCTCGCCGGAATCAAGGGCTCACAGTCCTGGCTGCTGGCAAGAAATGGGATGTACGACGACGCGGTTGCACATGCGGATCGAGCAGCGACAGCGATCGAACCACGACTATCTGCTGCCACGCCGCGCCAGGTCTCTATCTGGGGTGAGCTTCTGTGCTACGCGGCATTCGCGGCTTCTCGGATGGGTGACTACCGGCAGGCGCGACAGTATCTACGCCTCTGCGAATCTGCTGATCGGCAACTGGAAGATGACTATGCCCACCGGCCTGAGGTTTCCAACATGTTTAGCCGCACCTCGGCTGCGAGCTTCGGTGTTGTCAATGAGATAGCTGCCGGCAGGCCGCGGGAAGCGCTCAAACTCGCGGTGGGAAGTGCCGATAGCGCCCGGGTGCCACCCACCTTGCGGAGCCGCAGGCTGGTCAACGTTGCGCATGCTCACTTCCATAACCAAGACATCGCCGGCACGGTGCAGGTGCTTCGGCAGGCATGCGCTGTGGCTCCGGAACTCGTCGGCCAGCTACCCCTGGCCCACTCGCTCGTTCGCGACCTGACGGCCGGACGTAGCAGCCAACGTGTCGACGGACTTGCCGACGTCGCCAGACAACTCAACACATACGCCTGATCGAGGAGACCACGACTTGATCGTCAACTCTGCCGCCCTCGTCACGCTGTGTTTTGGCGACTCCAACACGTTTGGCCAACGCGCCGACAAGCCTGGGCGATGGCCTGTCGACGTGCGCTGGACCGGGCAGCTACAAGAACTCTTGGGCAACCGGCACTCGGTGATCGAAGAAGGCCTCGGCGGCCGTACGACCGACCTGGACGACCCGGAGCGAGATGACTGCAACGGCCTCTCCTACTTCAAGCCCTGCCTGCGGAGCCACTCACCGCTCGACCTGGTGGTGATCATGCTTGGCACCAACGACCTCAAGACCAAGTTCGACCGCGAGCCGGCCCAGATCGCCGACGCACTCGATGCCTACGTCGACACCGTCGAGAGCACGGCATGGACCCGCAACGGCGACATACCAACGGTGCTCCTGGTGGCACCCATCCATCTCGACGCCACCACACCTTCATTGACCGCCACCACGTCGGAATACGATCGTGGTTCCGCACACAAATCACGCGACCTCGGCCCAGCGATTCGCCGTGTCGCGGCCGGGCGTAGAGCCGTCTTCCTCGACGCCGCCACCGTTGCCAGTCCAGGGGACGACGGCATACATCTGGACCGCGAGTCGCATGAAACCCTCGCCCAACTGATCGCTCAAGAGATCAGACGAGCGATCTCACGATAGGAGCGGATGTGATACGCGGACCCTGGTGGCCTCTTGGGCCATGCCGAGGATTGCACCGCCATCATCACGAGAGCCGTGGACTACCCCACTGACCTGCCCTTCGTCGTCCGGAGGCAGCTTCCTGTACCTGGCCGGCATCCATGCGATGGGGACTCTTGCGGCGGGGAAGTACCTCGAAGCGAACCTGGAAGATCTCTACGCCGAGGTCAAGAACCGGCGGTTCTCGATGCTGATCAAGTGCCGCTACGACGCCAGACGCCAGCGGGTGACCGAGGTCGCGGCGCATAGCCCGATCTACCGCCTGGACGGGTTGAGCTGATGCGGGTGGCCGCGAGTACCGAACCGGGGAGTTCGCAGGCCGAGAACGAAGATTGGATGTCGGCCACCCAGCGCCTGATCGTGGTGCTGGACGGGGCAACCGCCCGAACCGAAACCGGATGCCGGCATGGAATCTCGTGGTACGCGAACAAACTCGGTGCCGCGATCGTCAGTCACGCGTCCGAGCAGGGAATGCCGCTTCGCCAGGTCGTGGGCACAGCGGTCGCCGAGACCGCCGACGCACATCGCGACTGCGACCTCACCCATCCAGGGACCCCATCAGCCGCGGTAGCGGTCGTACGAGTCCAAGCCGACCACGTCGACTACCTGTTGCTCGGAGATGCCACCATCGTCATCGACACCATCCGCGATGAACTCACTCTTGTTCATGACGACAGGGTCAGTCACACCGCGACACTCGAGCGGGCAGAGGCCGACCGACACCCCATCGGATCAACTGCGAAGAACACCGCCTTGGTGGCCATGAAGAAGGCTGAACTCGCGGCACGCAACACCGAAGACGGGTACTGGATCGCTGCGGCAAACCCCACCGTCGTACGGCACGCACTCACCGGCCAGACACCAGTAGCCCAGCTCAACGCCCTCGCGGTCCTCACCGACGGCGCCGCACGCA
>JBOFLH010000642.1:0-12919 GCA_051657765.1 Nocardioides sp.
TCGTCCCAATCGAACCAGGCGTAGTCAACCGAGACCGGGGGCACCTGGAATACACCTCCGTCGGTCGCCTGGTGGCGATCGAGGCGCAGACCCACGAGACCGGTGACCTCACCGGTCTCGGTGAGGCCGACCACCAAACGATCCGGATCGTTCGAGGAGAGTCGGATTCTGGTGGTCATCTCGCTTCGGCCCACCCCTGGCGGCATAACCCGCGTTACGAATCTCACGAGCTGTTCGTCGGTCAATCCTGCCAGGCGGACGTGTTCGGTTCGACTCGGCAGCTCCGGCAAAGATGTCGAGATATTCGAAAGGCAATCCCGTAGGCCGGTGGCCAACATCGCGGCGTCGATACCCGTGGATTGCCAGATCTCCTCGACCCGCAGCGTGGCCACCGTGTGCGCACTAGCCGGCAGCCGCCGAACTCGGGCAACCGCTACGACCGCATCAGCCACGGTCCAGATCACCGGCTCGACATCGGCGACCGTCAAGCTGTCTATGGTTGGATTCGCCATCCCAACAGCTGGCCTCCAGCCGGCCAGGAACGCCGAGACCTCCCTTTCCCGGCCGGCCAAGCCATGATGAACCTCCGGCGTGGCCCTGGGGTGTTCAGCCGGATGTTCACCCGTTGCCGCGTGCACCTGGGGCTCAGCGGCTGGAAACAACCCGGTCGCACCTAGCTGTGACCCAGCCACATAGTGATAGGACAACCCCGGACCCCAGCCGGCCAGCCCGACCGCCACGACGTCACGCGACATCGGATCAACGAACTCCACGCCGCCACCAGCCACGCAACGCACCAACAACACGTGGGCCAGGGAGAACGACGAGTCCACCGACAACACCAGCCCGATCACGGGATGCGGACCAGGCGTGTCGGCGAGCTCCTGGCCCACCGCAGACATCTCGCCCGCCAGCTCACCGACGGAGGAATGGCCGGGTGACGACGCCGCCCCCAGCAACTGGGCCAGGTAGTCCGCGTCAGGCCAGTCCGGCAACGACGGCACAGCGATCCCGAGCTCTCCCAAGGCTCGTCTGAACGCGGCTCGCAGCGGGTCTACCTCGTGTGCCGGGGAATCTCCCCAGCCCACCGATTGCGCCATCGACTCCGCATCGTCCACATCGTCGTCGGCTGCCGTCGTCGAGGAATCGACGGGAAAGGCGCTCGAGGTGCTCTGCCCACGCTCGGCATCCCAGACTCGACGAGCGGTCTCCAGATCGGCGGTCCAGGCTGCCACGTTGTCGCGACTCAGCAGCCACTCCTCGAACGATCCGCCCCACTCGAACTCCACCACCACCTGTGGATAGGTCTCTCGCAGTTGGGCCAGCGACCGAACTATCGAGGCGGTACCACCGGAGACATCGACCATGCCGCCGCTCACCAGGAGGTATCCCGCCGGGTTGGCGCGGGGCTGGCTCGCCCAATCCACGGCCTCGGCCAGGTGCCCGGGGACGTCACCCGGCTCAATGCCGTAGATGACCTCTGGGTCCGGAACACCGAACCTTGGGCGCTCGGAGTAGCGGATCCCAGATTGTGCCGACCGCTGGTGGGCACGATGCTCGCTGGTGCTCCGAGGACCAGCTCCGCCGACGTTCCCTCCACTCGCCTCGTCCTGGCCGGCGGTTTTCGGGGGCGGACCGTCCCACGACGAGCCGTCCAGGGTTGCGTCGAGTAGGACGAGGCCCGCAGTGGCGGCACCGGCGAAGTCGGCTTCGGTCAGGTCGGCGCCGCTGGCACGGGCATCGGCGAGGACGGCGTCTCGTAGGTTCACCCGCGGCATATTCGCGCCGGCAAGGTTCGCTCCGGTCAGATTCACGCCGGACAGGTTGGCCTCGGCCAACAGCGCCCGCGAAAGATCCACTCCGGCTAGGTTTGCGCGTGCCAAGTTGGCGCGAACTAGTCCGGCGCCGGTCAGATCCTTGTTCCGGAGGTCGGCGCCGGCGAGGTCGAAGCCGATCAGATTGGCTCGCGCGTAGTCCCGATCGGGCAGATGCAATCGCAGGCCGGGACGTACCGCCTGCAATCCGCCAATCGACTCCGACCAGTGCCGTGCGTCGGCGGGACGCACCATGTCGACCGGAACCTCGAGGACCGGGCCCAGGTCATCCTCGACGATGCGAGCCGCCAGCTCGACGACACCAAGAGCAGCCCGCAGCCGCCACGGATCGTGCCAGTTCCAGGTCTCAGTGCTGGCTGCCGCAGGGATCCTGACACCCGTCAAGTCCGTGACCTCGCCGTCCAGGCGCGGCCACCGCACCGCTCCGGAATAGACGAAGTCGAACGGATCGTCCGCCCAGAGTTGCTGGAGTGCATAGAACAGTGCCGCATCCACTCGGACGTAGGGGCTGAGCGCGAACCAGTCGATGTGTGCTTGACCGACCACGAGTTCGCGGCGGCCGTCCGTGGACCGGACACTTAGGGACAGCAGGAAGATCAGTTGCGTTAGCGCGCGCCCGTAGTAGCCGTCACTCGGCGCGAGGTGTTCCGCCCCACGACATCGCAGTTCCTCCTCCAGGGCGAGCAGGACCTGGCCACCCAGTGAGCCTCCGGACGCGACCACGGCGTCCACGATCCCCACCCGCACCTGCTGGCGATCGGCGGCCATCGGAAAGTGCAGAATGTGCCCCGTGCCCACGCCGAGTACCTCGCCGTCGTCGTCAACCAAGGAGACCACGACCTCGGCATGAACCCATGCGCCCCAGGACCGGTCCGGGTCAGGCCGACCGCTCCACACCGGGCTGGATCGCAGGAACTCTCGGACTCTGTCTGACGCGCCACGCAGCACCCGCAGCTCCGAGGTGACCTCACCGCGGCTGGTCACCCGGACCCGGATCGCCGGCAAGGTCGCTTCGTCATCGGGCGCGGCCGAGGCAAGTATCGCGGCCAACGGAATCTTCATCTGGTCGACCGGCACCAGCAAGTCCGGCGCGAAGTCCCGAACCGCCTCATCCTCGTTGTCGAACGCGATCTCGAGCTGCCACCAGCCACCAGACTCGCGTGCGAAGGTAATCGTGCCCGTTCGCCACCCCGGGACGGACACCGAAACCAGCCCTATCTCGGGCACCGCTTCGCCGTCCACCCAGTGGTAGGTCACACCGTTGCTCGGCTCGCTCGGCCACGGAGAAGCCACCGCTCCCGAGAGTGGATGCGCCAACTCCAGGCCTAGGGCCGCCCGCCGAGCCACGGCGACGTCGTGGACCGCGCCAGCCGAATCGAGCGCTACCACCAACCCAACGGGCCCAGCGTTCGACGACATGGCCTCCAGCAGCTCGCCCAACGCATCGTGCCCAACACCGAGCACGTGCGTCAGGTCGGCCACACCGAACCAGTCCGGCAGGTCAAGCGCCGGGACACCCAGCTCCCTTGCTACCCGGGTAAGTGCGGCCCGCAGCAGATTCGGCTCACTGGCCGCCCCGTTCCCCACCGACTGAGCGGAAGATTCAGTGGATTCATCGTGATCGTCCGCGACAAAGTAAGGATTGAGGTGGATGCTCATGGGCTCCTCAGCGACAGTAACCGTGCCCGCGCCGTTATCAAGCCGATAGACATACAGGGCCTCGATGCACTCCCGGGCGAGGCCACCCGGGATCACCCGTTGCGGCTCCTCAGGCATCGGGTTCAAAGCGAGGAATACGTCCAGGTCTCGATGGTCGATCTCGCTCAGCTGAGTCGTTCCTGACTCGTCGCGACCAGACAGTTTGCGCAGGTATGCCGCATGGAACTCCTCACCGCGGCCCCCAAAGGTTGTTCGAAACAACGTGGGCACCAGGTCGATCGATGCTCGTGGGCGAGCCTTCGCGATCACGATTCGGCCGTCCGATCGAGCTCGGTCGGCCGGGTCGTGCAAACCATCGGCGACCTGGCGTAGCAGCACCGGGAGTGACGCCGAGCCCACGACGTACGCCTTGTACGGATCCTGCGGAGCGGTGCCGGCCGGTTTCCCCCAAGAGATCGGCGCCAGGTCGGTCAGCCGGTGGTAGTCGGCAACGGCGCCGGCCACTCTCAGGTCCAACTGGTTCCCCGGTTCGGTGCGCACGAAGCTGGGGCTGCTCGGCAGGTCCGGCACAGGTCGGCTGATCAGCCCGGACTCGGCGAGTTCGGCTACCTCGGGCCACCGCCAGGTTCGCGGTGGCTCCGTGTCCGAGTCGTCGGACAGGGCAGCGAACTCGGCAAGCCAACCCCCCCGGGCATCGTCGACGGGCACATCGAACACAGCGCCGATAAAGTAAATGTCTTCGCCTCGATCACCCAGCTGCCACGCTGGGGTTGCCAACGCATCGACGGCATCGGCGTTGTTACTGGTCGACCGCAATCGGGGTAGGAAGTCCCGCGCGGCGCCGGTCTCCTCGAGATCGCCGGTGAGCGGCGGATAGAACTGGTAGGCCGGTTCGAAGCCGACCACACCAGACATTATCGTGCCGGCGAACATAGCTCCGGTAACTCGAGACTCGGCGAATTCGGAGTCGGTCAGATCGGCCCCGGAGAAGTCTGCCTGAACCGCCAGCGTGCCGAACCATTGCGATCCGATTGCGCGTGCCCGCCGGAGATTTGCCCCGGATACATCGGCGTCCACGAAACCAACCAACTCGAGGGCCGCCTCGGACAGGTCGGCGCCAGCCAGGTTGGTTTCGACGAAGGTGAAGCCAAGGAAGTCCGCACCGGATAGATCCAGGTCACTCAAGTCGGCGTTGCTCAGGTCGGCGTCGATAAGCTGAGCGAGAGAAATCCCGCGGCTTGCCAGGTTGTCCAAGACCCGGGTTAGCCACGGCGGGTAGTTAAGCCAGCCGCTCAGGCTCGGCGGCACCGACAATCTCCCAGAATCCGAGTCTTCGAAGACCACACCCAAGTTTGCCCAGTCGTGGAGACTGCGACGTGGCCGGAGCCACCGGCCTTGTCCGTCCCCTCTGATGTTGGGTATCCGCACGTGGTCGAGTCGGTAACCGTCAAAGGTGCCATCCAGGACAAAGTCGCCGACGAAGGACTCCACCGCCAGCGTGAGATCGAGGCCAGCACTCCATGCGGCGATCTCAGGTGTGATGTGAAGCGTTCGCCCGTTCGGCGCGAGGTCGGCGTCGCCTAGGAGCGCCTCGTCATCGGCTGTGGTGCCGGAGCCCGCACCGCCCACGGAAGTCTCGGTGCCTTGGTGATGCACCAACAGGTCCACCACGGTCTGCACCCAACCCGCTTGCATCACCTGGCCCATACCGGTCAGCTGTTCGAAGTCCAGGGTGGCCGGATCCGGGACCATAGCCAGAATCGCCGACAACACCTGCTGACCGAACCGCACATCTGAAGCAGCCCGGTCGAGCCAGGCGTGATCGATGTGCACCGCCCACTGGTCGGCTTCGTCAAGGTCGGCGCGGAATGTCACCACCCCGACCAGCACACCGTCTGAATCACTGAACCCAATCGCGCCTTGGATGGGGTTGCCCTCGATCAGGTGCGGATCCTGCACGGCAAGCTGGATGCGATAGGCCAGCGGTTCACTCGGCACTCCGGGTGGCAGCACTCGGCTGAGCAGCCCGGTCACCTCGGCCGGATCGACTCCCGCGAGATCCAGATGCTCGGTCCACGCCGGCCTCGACCAGCCCAAATCCGCATCCGGGGCGTCCGGCGCCGTGATCCGCTCCGACATCGCCCGGCTCAGCTCTCCTCGAACCGTGGTCACCACGACAAGCTGGTCAGCGACACCGCACTGCCAGAATCGATCGATCCGGAACCTCGGTGCCGTCTCGATACCCGCTGGCATGATCCGAACCCGGGCCACCGCAACCAACTGATCGTGCCGGGTAACGATCACCACCTGGAACCCAGACGCCGTCAACGCAGCTATGTCCTGGTCAACAGACATCGGACCATGGTTAGCGCGACGCTCGAAGAACTCGGCAACCTGACCCACGTCGCCGGCTCGCAGGCCCAGTCTGGCGCGGATGCCATCAGCGAAGTGAACCGCTTCGCGCAGGCCGGACTCGGCAAACCTCGCGCCAATGATCCGGGTTCCGGCGAAGTCAGTCCCACTCAAGACAGCCCGAGTGAAGTCGGACTCGGCGAGATCGGCCCGGACCAGGCTCGCCGAAGTCAGGTCGGCACCGATCAGGATGGCGTGGCACAGCGTCGCCTCAGCAAGGTTCCCGCCGCACAGGACGGCGTCATCGAGGTGAGCCCGCGAGAGATCGGCGCCGGCCAGTTGAGCCTCGGTGAGGTTGGCGCGGCACATCGTGGCATTGACGAGGTCGGCCTGTGTCGCTGTCACTCGGGACAGATCGGCCTCGGTCAGGTTGACCCCGGCCAACTGCGTCTCGACCAGCCGCGCCTCGACAAGCGCCGCCGAAGAGAGGTTCGCGCCCGTCAAGCGGGCGCCGCTGAGGTCGGCTAGGGAGAATTTGCCGTTGACCAGGGTCGCCTTCTCCAGATTCGCGAAGAGGAGCCGAGCTCCAGAGAAGTTGGCTCCGGTCAAGTCGGCGTCCGGCAGGTCGAGGCCGGTTAGGTTGAGCCCACGAAGGTCGATCCCGCGCAGATCGAGACCGCTCTCGTGGCGATACAGCCAGTTGAGGTCCGCCACCAGCGCAGCGTGATCCAGAGTCACCAGCAACTCACCGTTCGCACGATCTGTGTCAACCCGGACCTGCGCCCCGTCGCGAACCAGCAAGTCCCCCAGCCAGCGACCTGGCCCGTGTTCCGGCGCCGCTCCGGTCCAAATGGTCGACTCCACCACCAGGTGATCCTCGATGGCCCCGACCGGCAGTCGGAGGGCCAGTACCTGGGCTACGGCCGCCGGAGTCAGCACCTCTACGACACCCGTGTCACCCACCAACAACAACGGCTTGTCAGCTCCTCGTGCCCGGATTAGCAGCTCGATCCGCGCGGCATCCGGGCTCTCGCCGGCCCGCAGCACCATGCGCAGGTCGCCGTAGGCGTCCAGGGCGGGCACCCCCCGCTTGACACACTTCTTGAGCACCACCACTGTCTGACCGGCGACCGGCTCACCGGCACAGAAGACACCGGCCGCGGCATCGCTCCGGTCGCCAAGTGCCGCTTCCCGGCGGGTGAGGCCCGCCGCGGCGACGGCCACGCCCAACCGGTCTCGCATTGCGAGCCTCGCCAGGAACTCGACCCGCGAAACCCAGGCACGGTCGGGCACGCCGATCAGATCTCCGGCACCGAACTCGGCGCAGTGCAACGCACTCCAGGGCGCGACCACGCCGGCGATCCGAACGCGGGTGAGCCGGCAACCGGCCAGGGTGGTCGCACTCAGCCGACTTCCGGTGAGGTCCGCGTCCACCAAGTGTGCGGCGCTGAGGTCGTGTGGCCGAAGGTCGAGCCACGACAGGTCGAGTCCCCGGAACTCGCCCACGAACCGCAAACGGTAGGCCGGACGCCCGGACGGGCCGGCGAGTAGTTCGTCGATGATCTGCCGCCACGCCGGTGCCTCACCCCAGGCCGTGAGCAGCTCCGAAGTGATGGTCACCACCGAATCAACCGTCGATGATCGGTCAGCGTCGTGCCGAAGCTGCGTCACCGGGTCCGGTCCTGGCAGGTGTTCGACGGCGGCCAGGACCACGGTGGGGTGGCGAGCGGCATCGGCAGGTGTGACATTGGGGTCTGCCACGGCACCCAAACCGTTATCGGGCCACACCTCGGCTAGGTTCGCCAGGCCCAGCGGCACCCAGGTGCCGTCGGCTCGCACCAGCCGCAGCCGGTCACTTTGGGCCACGGCCCGCAACCGCACGGACCGCCGGACCTCGCGGTCGTCCTCGGCCGTGCGGTAGGCGAAGATTAGGTTCACATCGCCGCGGTACTCCAGCCCGGCATGCTCCCACAGGCCTGGATCCACTACCCCGTTCTGGTCCGCCGCCGGGCGATCCGCGATGAACAGGTGCTGGCCGTCGTCGATCAGGTCGCGACCTACCCGAATCACCTCGGCACGCATCGCCAGCCAGCCAAGGAGCTCGATCTCGTCCAGTGCGGCCTGGGCACTTGACCCTGCCAGCAAGAGTGGCGCCCGGCGAGCCAACGCCTCGCCCGCGTCGCCGGCCAGCACGTCAAGACCGCGTCGCTGCTCGCGGGTGAACCGGCCGACGAAGGTCACTACCACCCGTTCCGCGCCGAACTCACGAGCCACCGCAGGCAACGCGGCTCGTATCGCGGCGGCACCCCCGGCCTCGCGCACCAGATCCGCGGTCACGTCCATCACGAACACCGACTCCGGTGAAGCCTCCGGCCCTCGCTGCTCCCGGCGGACCGCGTCGCATAGCAACGGCACCAGGTCGAGGCGTACCACCTCCCCACTGTCCCCCACCGACTCCCCCACCGACTCCGCCATCGAGCGGAGCGCCGGATCATCCCACCCATCAGCCTCGGCGTGACCGGCCGACCCGGCTGCGGAGGCGGGGGGCGGGGCGGGGGCGGTGAGGTTCAGCGCGGTCACCCCGGTCAGCGCGAGGGCGCGGGCACCCTCGGGAAGCCACAACTGTGGCGGATAGTCACCCAATGCGTGCGGCGGCTGGCCGGCCGGTATGACGCTTACTACGGTCCGAAGCTGGTCGAGTTGCACGCGTAGGCGGAATCTCGACGGCGGCTCGGTAAACGACGCAGCTGGGGTCACCTCGAAGTGCAGCTCATAGACCCCGTCGGCACTGGGCAAGGGATGCTCGAAGGCAAGGTCCCGGACGAAGGCGTCCAGCGGTCGCACCAGGTCGCTCTGGACTACCGGCGACGCGGCGAGCCGCCCAGGCACTGCCAGTCGCGGCGGTAGCACAGTCAGTTCGTCGATATGGTACGTGCGGCCGGGTTCCAGATGCCGGGTGCCGCCCCGGCTCGGGAGTGACTGCAACGATCCACCGCCGGCCACCAAATCGGCGACGTCCCACAAATACTTGGCCGCGACGAGCAGTCGTGTGAGCACCGTCTCGGGACCAGTTGGGTTGTCCGCGACGGGTTCGAAGATGGCGCCGGTCATCACATGTTCGAAGGTTGCCTGGGCGTCGCCAAGCGCCGAAAGGAAAACCCGCCGGCCGATCGAGCCGTCTCGGAGGGTGACTAGTAGCTTCTGCAGCTGGCGGAGCACCACCTTTCGGTCCCGGGCGGACATCGCGATCCACTCTGGGCTCGGATCCAACCGCATCATGGTGCCGTTCTGATAGACGTAGCTGCCCACACCGCAGCAGAGCGACCACATGGCGTCGGCGTCGGAGAAGCCGATGCCACCGCCGATCACCCGGCCATCCGGGAGCGTGATCGAGAGCCGCGTAGGGTGGGTGTGCCATGCATAGAGGTCGCTTCGCGCAAGGGTGCCCGGCGCAAAGACTGGCCGCAGCCTTACCTCAGCAGGTCGGCCCAGCATCGGCAGACATCCACGCCACCCGCCGGTCGAGTGCGGGGTGGGCGGCGAGTAGGCGATCCAGCCGCAGAGTTCGAGGGCGTCCCGGAGCGCCGGCTGGGCCCGATACATCCGCTCGAGCGCCCGAAACGTGGCCTCTGCGCATTCGTCTTTGCTCGCGTAGGTCGTCTCGGTGATCGCCCGCAGCTCGTGGCGGATCGACCACAACCCGCGCAGCATGGCGCGTTCGGTTTCGGTGTAGAACACCTTGGTGCGCAGCTCCCCGCCGAGGTCGTGCCCTTCCCACTCCGCCCACTCCAGGATATCCAGGGGCATCGGCTTGGCCCGCTTCGTCCAGTTCGCCTCCACCCACGCCTGCGCATGATCCCACCAGCGGTGGGGCCCGCCGATACCTGAGAACCAAGGTCCGGGCCTTGTCAGCAGATCGTCGACCCTGCCGAGGGGTTGGCCGATCGGCCCCTCACCGACGGACTCCGCGTGCGAACCGCCCGAACCCAGGTCGTCGGGGATGCCTTCGAGTGACTCCGAGCCGAGCGGCAGGATGTCATCGATAGTCAGCGAGGCTGGGTCGAGCCGGTCGGCGCTATCAGCGAAGGCATCCATGTCCAGCTCGGGATGGCGGTAGAGGCTCGCTGCCGGTATGCCGCCGGTCACCGGGTGATACTCGATCACTACGCTGTGGTATCGGCGCCGGCCGAGTCGGACCAGCTCCTTGGATCGATGGTCGTAAATGAAGGTGCGTGCGTATCCGTCCTGAGGCAGGATTCGGCCTTCAGCATCAAGGAAGCGAGAGGTGGTCTCGTATCGGCCGTCCGCGCCCCTGGCCAACGACATCGCGACCTGGAAGTGATCTCGATGCTCATCGCCGACATCGGTTCGCACTTGCTGCCGGGCCACACTTCGTGCACCAAGACGGTTGGATTCGTCGGCGGCGACCTGCGCCCAGATGTTGACACGTAGCCCACCGCCAACCGGCCCTAGGTCAACCATCCCCCGCCGGTGGGCTTGCCTCACGAACTCCTCGGCCAGTTGGGTGAGTTCGGTGACGTTGTAGGCCACGAAGGCGTTCACGTCGACCGATCCCCGGGTGCCGGTGTCGTATCGCCGCTCCGGCAACAAGTATTCGCTACCCCACTCGATCTCTCGAACCCGATAGGGATAGTCCACGGCCAACGCCGTGACCGGAATTCGGGCGGACACCTCGACGTGCAGCGCCTCGGCCACCACCGGGGTCCACCGCAGGCGCCGCAACCGGGCCAGGCGTTGCGGGGACAGGTGCGGATCGGTGACCAGCTCACCGTCCTGCCAGGACAACTCATAGCGATAGGCAGCGGCGGTAAGCGGATCCGCGCCATACACCACCGCACCCACCGGCTGATCAACATCGCCGGCACCCAACAGCTCCAGGTGACGCACCACCTCGGCGTGCGACGAGGCGTGCCGGGCCACCGCATCTCCCGCGACCATCTCCACCAAGCGATAGGTAACCAGCCCGGTCAACGCCATCCCGCTCAATGGGCTGGTCTCCAGCTCCACCATCGAGAACACGCCGTTGTCGTCCGGAGCCGGTAAGGCACCGTCGAACGAGTCCCCGCTCGACCCGGCCGCTTTCGGCGCTCGCAGGGCCACCTGTGGTTCGAAGCCACCGCCGGCGCCGTCAGACTCCGACAGGTAGGCCACCACCTCGACCCCAGGCAGGCCGCCCAACTCCGCCACCCCGGCCGAGCCGACCGCCACTCCCCGCTGCGGGTTGAATACGGTCACCTCGGCCACCACCCGCGCGGCGGCGCCGCCCGTTCCAGGCTGTTCGGACCAACCACGAAGCACGTCAAAGACCTCGCTCAGGCCGGTCGCGTAGCTCCATTCCTCTAGGGCAGTTGGTATGCGCTCGGCTGGGGTCAGCGAATCGACCACCTCGGCGCCGACGTACACGCATGAATCGACCCCGACCGGCACCAGGTCGGCGATTCCCACCATGCTCAGCGGCATCAGCCCTCGTTCCCTAGTCGAGACCAACAGCGGCGCTGCGCGACCACAGGACACCAACCGCGCCACGAAGAGGTAATCCACCACGCGATAGGACGGGATTCCGTCCGCGGCGATTGCTCGCTCGGTGGTCGCCCGGAAAGTCACGTCCAGATCTCCGTGCCAGTCCAGGCGAGCCAGCCGGTAGATCTCATCCAGCACGCCACCCCGCGGCGCGCGCACACCAGCCGGATCCGGTCCCTGCCACGGCACCAGAATGTCGGTCGCGGCGGCCTGGTTCTGAGTGTCCGACCGCACGCGATTCAGCTGGGACACAGCCGACCCCACCTGCTGCAAGAGTTGGTCCAGCCCGGACCTTTGGGAGGCGAGGCGAACCACCTGCGCCCGCACCGCCCCGAACAACAGCTGCCCCAGCCGGATGTTCTCGGCCGGCTGCCAGGAACTGCCATCGACCGAGACCGACACACCCATGTCTCCCGCCCACGCGGGGGCCGGTACGCCGGCGTAGACCAACTCCCAGCCGGCCAACGCACCGGCCAGCAGCACCAACGTCCAGTCGGCGTCCCCCAGTCGGGCTCCCACGAGATTCGCGCCCCGCAGGCGGGCACCGCGCAGGTTTGCTCCCCGGAGGTCGGCACCACCGAAGTCGGCGTTCTGGAAGTCGCCATCGGAGAGGTCGGCATCGCGGAGGTCCGCACCGCGGAAGCTGGCGCGCTGCGCGCGGACGGAGGTCAGCTTCGCATTCCGCAGATTCGCGTGGTCGAAGTTCACCAACACCAGATTCGTCGGCGCCTTGGGCCGCTGCGGCAGCGTCGCAACGTCTTCGAAAGAAACGCGCCGCAGGTCGGCGTTCGCAAAGTTCGCGCCTTCCCAATTGCTGCCGGGCTTTGCCCGAACGTTACGCAGCACCGCACCGGAGAAGTCGACCTCGGGAAGTCCGTCGATGGTTAAGGTGTCGGACCTGTCGAGTCGGAAGTCGGCGATGAGGTTGGGATAGACCCGCTTCAGATAGGCATAGTTGGTCACCAGGTGGGCCCAATCCGCGACTCGGGAACCCTGTCGGATCACCAGGCGGGGCGGCTGTCCCGTCTTCGTCACGACAAAGGTGTCCAGATCGCGCTCTCGCTCGTCGACGTGCTCGAGATCGCGTTCATTCCCCCAACATCGATCCACGAGTAGCGAGTCCCGGCGACCGCCATTCCATTCTCGGAGGCCGGTCAGCAGATCCGAGGCCAGTAGCGGCACCCGAGCCTGCTGGTCCACACCGTCATCGGGGACAGCCACGGTCAGCGGCATTCGGTCACCCCGGCAGTAGGCCTGGATGCGGAAGACATCGTCGGCCCGATTGGGCGGATTCCGGACGTAGGCCAACTCCAGGGTGATCACTCCGCGGAACTCGGCTGGCTTCTTGCTTGCTGCTCCGCTGGTCGGCCGAGCCGCCTGTGCCAGCGCTTGTGCTTTCAACCGGAAAATCAACTCGATCTGCTCCAGGACCCAGATGTCGTCGGAAGCCGACGGCGGATAGGCGACCGCGGCGATCTGGTGGTAACAGCTGTCCCCGTCCATCGGAGCAAACTCGTCGGAGAACAGCGTGG
>JBOFLH010000643.1:0-8034 GCA_051657765.1 Nocardioides sp.
GGATGGCGTAGCCGGTGCACGGCACTTGCTCGGTGCGCCCGTCCCAGCCGATCAGGCCGTCTTCGATCACGAGCGGGGTGAGCCCCAATGACACCAGCGTTGCTATCCGGTCACCTACAGCCAACGCGAGCGGAGATCGCGGCCCGACCTCGTCGACCGTGCCGATCAACATGCCGCCGGACCCGGTGACCGGGTTCTGCATCTTGCCCCGAGCCGCCACGATGTCGCAGACCTCGGCGCGGATGGCGTCGCCGGTACCGTCGTGCTTGAGGTACAGCTGCCGGAAGGACGCCGCGTCCAGGTTGAGCCGCTGTACGCCGACCCGCACCTCGTCGGGCCAAAGCTCGCGCCGAGTGTCGAGCACCGCGGCATCGATTGGCAACGAGCCAGGCCCGCGAACCACGCGATGAAGCCCGGTAGGATCACTCGCCAGTTGACCCACCATGCCGTCACATCTCCGTTCAGAACGCCAGCACACGAGAAATCATTCGGCAAGATCATAGACCGCCGCAGACACTTCTCGTACCCTGTCAGGACGGGATAGGTCACCCAACCAGGCCCGACGCGGCCAATGCAAGCACCGAGAGTAGGGCGTCGAGACGTGAGCGTAAGCATCGATACTGTCCCGAGTAGGGCGGCGGACCAGCCCTACCGCTACCAACGACGCGCACTCGCGGAGCCAGACTGGCGTCGCTTCCCCGGCTGGGCCGACGTCACGGCTAACGAGTGGCGCTCGGTCCAATGGCAGCGCGCGCACTGCGTCAAGAACGTCCGGCAGCTCAGGGAGCTGCTCGGCGACCTGGTCGGCGACGGCTTCTATGCCGATCTGGAACGCGACCAAGCCGAGCGCGCCACCATGTCCATGCTGGTGCCGCCGCAAATGCTCAACACCATGGTGCCCACTCTGGTGCCGGCCGGTCCGGACTCACTCACCGATGCCTTCTATGCGGATCCTGTGCGGCACTACATGATTCCGGTGTTCTCCGACCGGCGCACGGACTGGGCGTCGCATCCACTCGCCACCCGCGACTCGCTGCACGAGCACGACATGTGGGCTACCGAGGGTCTGACGCACCGGTATCCCACCAAGGTCCTCGCGGAACTGTTGCCGACCTGCCCACAGTACTGCGGTCACTGCACCCGGATGGACTTGGTAGGAAACTCCACGCCGGTGATCGCCAAGCTAAAGTTCGGCGCCAAACCCGCCGATCGGCTCTCCGACATGATGGGCTATCTGCGTCGCACTCCCACCATTCGAGATGTCGTCGTCAGCGGTGGCGATGTCGCCAACCTGCCGTGGGCCCGGCTGGAAGACTTCGTGAATCAACTCCTCGAGATCGAGAACATTCGCGATATCCGCCTGGCCACCAAGGCATTGGTCGGCCTTCCACAACACTGGTTGCAGCCCGAGGTGCGACTCGGCATGGAGCGGGTGGCCAGCACCGCCAACAAGCGTGGGGTGTCCATCGCCATTCACACCCACGCGAATCATGCCCACTCCGTGACCCCCATTGTTGCCGAGGCCGCGATCGCGATGCTCGACACCGGGGTTCGCGACGTACGAAATCAAGGTGTGCTTCTCAGCGGGGTCAATGCCACGGCTCACGATCTGCTGGATCTCTGTTTCGCGTTGCTCGACGGCGCCCGGGTCATGCCGTACTACTTCTACATGTGCGACATGATCCCCTTCTCCGAACACTGGCGCGTCTCGGTCGCCGACGCGCAACGCCTGCAACACCAGCTCATGGGCTACCTACCGGGGTTTGCTACCCCACGGGTGATCTGTGATGTCCCGTTCGTCGGCAAGCGGTGGGTGCACCAGGTCGCCGACTACGACACCGTGCGCGGCATTAGCTATTGGACCAAGAACTACCGAACGTCGATCGAGAGCGCTGACGTGGAAGCGCTCTCGCGCACCTACGCCTACTACGACCCGATCCACACCTTGCCCGTCGAAGGTCAAGCGTGGTGGCGCGAACAAACGGCAGAAGCCGTCGCTGGTGGCGTCACCAAGACGCTGGAACCGCGGGCCCAGTACGCAGAACAACGGACGGTCGCGCAGGCCACCACCTAGCCGCCGAACGGGTTCATCACCGGAGAACTCGCGAGCGGCGGCCGACGAGCCTGGGATTCATCCACCCCGGCGATCTTGTTGACCGCGGTGAGGTTGACGCAGTCCAGGAAAGCCAGCACCGAACCGATCAGGTCCAGGTTCTTCGCCGGCCAGGTCCGAGGTCGCGGCTGCACACGTTGCGGCCTAGCGGCCGACGGCTGATCGCTATCAGTCATACTCATCGGGCGATGAGAACCGAGACCGAGATCAAAGAAAGTATTCCCCGCGAGATATGGGTGCTCATCGCCTCCGCGTTCGTCATCGCCGTCGGTTTCGGCCTCATCACGCCGGTACTCCCCAAGTTCGCCACCAGCTTCAACGTCGGCGCCACCGGCGCCTCGATCGTGGTCAGCGCGTTTGCGTTCTTCCGTTTGGTGGGCGCACCCGGTAGCGGCAAACTCATCGCTCGGCTGGGCGAGCGCCCGATCTATCTGGCCGGACTGGTTCTGGTGGCGCTGTCCACCGCCGCTACCGCCTTTGCGGACAACTACGCGCAGTTGCTGGTGTATCGATCACTGGGTGGGCTCGGCTCCACCATGTTCACCATCTCAGCGGTCGCGTTGCTGCTGCGGCTGGCGCCCGCGACCATTCGCGCAAAGGTGTCCTCCGCATATGCCACCGCCTTTCTGTTAGGCGGTATCTGTGGCCCGCTGTTCGGCGGTCTCTTGGGCGGGCTCGGGCTCCGGGTGCCGTTCTTGGTCTATGCCGGATTCCTCCTTGCCGCAGCGGCGGTAGTCGCCGCCTTCATCAAGTCCGATGCGCTTCGGCCGGCACCGGACACTCCGGCGTTACCGGTGATGACCGTCCGCGACGGCGTGGCCGACGACGCCTACCGTGCTGCGTTGGGTTCGGCTTTCGCGCACGGCTGGTCCACCTTCGGGGTACGCAACGCCATCTTGCCGCTGTTCGCGACAGCAGTCATCCTAGATGCGCCTTGGGTGGCTGGCGCAGCACTCGCCGTCTTCGCGGTCGGCAACGCGGTCGGCTTGACCGCGGCCGGACGGCTAGCCGATCGATGGGGTCGACGGCCGTTCATCCTCGGCGGTCTGCTGATCAGCGGACTGGCCACGGCGACCACCGGCTTCGCCAATGGGTTGATCGTCTTGATGCTGCTGTCTGTGGTCGCCGGTGTCGGCTCAGGCGCCCTCTATCCAGCGCAGCAGGCCAGTCTCGCCGACGTGGTGGGTCGAGAACGCAACGGCGGTCCGGCGATAGCGGCTTTTCAGATGACCCAGGACTTGGGCTCGATCATCGGCCCCATCCTGGCAGGCCTCCTGGTTGACTACGGCAGCTACACCATGGCATTCGGTGTGACCGGGGTGATCAGTCTGCTGGCTATGCTTCCTTGGTTGCGGGCGCGGGAAACCTTGGTGCGCCCGGCCTAACGTCGAGAAAGTCGCCGAGGCGAGGCGGTCACCTGACCGGGCAAATCCCGGGTCACACGACCGATCGACCCTCGAACGCGGTGCTGAGCACGATCGTGGTTCGCGTGGACACCCCGGCCGCCGCTCGGATTCGTCCCAAAAGGTCTTCTAACGCTGCTGGCTTCTTCACCCGCACCTTCAAGATGTATGACGCGTCACCGGCCACCGACCAACATGACTCGATCTCCTTGATACCGCGCAGCCGCTCCGGGTAGTCGTCGGGTTGCGCCATGTCGAAGGGGGTGATCGATACGAATGCGGTCAGTGGTAGGCCCAGTTGCTCGTAATCCACCCCAGCCGCGTAGCCATTGATCAACCCGCGCTTCTCCAGGCGCTTGACTCGCTGATGTACTGCCGAGGTCGAAAGCCCGGTTGACTTGCCCAGGTCGGTAAAGGACATTCGCCCGTCAGCCGCCAGTAACTCCAGGATCTTGCGATCAGTGTCCTCCACGGCAGATACCCTAGCGGGCATGCCCACGCGACGCCCTCGACTGATGCTGCTCGATACGGCATCGCTGTACTTCCGGGCCTTCTACGGTGTGCCACTGACCACCACGGCGCCGGACGGCACCCCGGTCAACGCCGTTCGAGGGTTGCTGGACTTCATCTCGCGCCTGGTCGAGGAGTATGCGCCCAGCAACCTGGTCTGCTGCTGGGACAACGACTGGCGACCACAGTGGCGAGTTGACCTTCTCCCGACCTACAAGGCCCATCGGGTGGTCGCACCAGCCCGGCCCGATCGGCCAACCGGAGGCCCGGATGCGGAGGACGTGCCAGATCAACTCGAGGCACAGATTCCGATCATGATCGACGTTCTCGATGCTGTGGGCATCTGCATCGCGGGGGCGGACGGGTACGAAGCTGATGATGTGATCGGCACGCTGGCCGACGCCGCGACGATGCCGGTCGACATCGTCACCGGCGATCGCGATCTCTTCCAGCTGATCGACGATGCCGCCGCGGTTCGCGTCCTCTACATCGCCCGCGGCGTTGCCAAACACGAGCGAGTCACCAATGACGTGGTGCGTAGCAAGTACGGCGTCGACGCCGCCCAATACGCGGACTTTGCGACGCTCCGGGGAGACGCCTCCGACGGCCTCCCCGGCGTGCCGGGTGTCGGGGACAAGACGGCGGCCACTCTGCTGAACCGGTTCGGCACGGTAGCTGGCGTGCTGGCCGCGGCCGCGGACGCCAACGCCAATCTCGCGCCCGGCCCACGAGCCAAGGTCAAGGCCGCCGCCGACTACTTGTCCGTCGCGCCCGCGGTGGTGGCGGTGGCCCGAGGCCTTGACCTGGGCGAGCTGGCGACCCAGCTGCCGCGGACGCCGGCCGAGCCCGACCAACTGCTCCGATTGGCCCAGCGATGGGGCTTGGATCGACCACTGGCTCGATTGATCACCACGCTCTCGTCCTGACCTAAGTCTGCCGGCTGCACAGGCAATGCTTGGCCCATCAAAGCCCGGCCCGCTGACCCGAGGTCCGGGTCTGACGGTGCCTTGATCAAGGCCTCCGATATCGCGGAGTGGGCCCCGATCAGGCCTCCGCTATCGCGGAGTAGGCCACGATCCCGTGTCGTAACGCGCCGACGGCCTCCCGGGCCAGATCGCGCAGTCCGGTGGCTCCGCTCGCGTCCGCTACCTGGCCGGTGAAGTCGATCAACTGCTTCATGGTGCGCACAAAGTCTCCGGCGGCCAGGTCGACGCCGGACAGGACGCTGTCCAGGTCGTCGCCGACCGCCCACCGATAGGCGGCCCAGGCAAAGCCCGGGTCGGGCTCGCGCAAGAAGTCCAGGCCGTGCTGTCGCTCCAACGCGGCCAGTTCCCGCGACACGCGCATGGTCTCGGTCATCGCTCGTTCGACGGCCGGGGTCGGCATGCGCGCGAGGGCCGAATCATCGGGTCGACGCGCTTCGAAGACCAGCATTGACAGCGCGGCCGCCAGCTCGGCGGCTGAGAGATGGCTCCAGAGGTCACGTCGAATCGCCTCCGCGGTGAGCAAGTCCATCTCGGTGTAGAGACGCATGAGATGCTGACCGCGCTCGGTTACCACCACGGCGTCCGTGTCGATGGTGGATCGATCGGACTCGGTGAGATACCGCAGGGACAACAAGACCTCACACACCTGATCGAACTGCCTGGACACCGAGTTGGTGCGTCTTCGGATTCGCTTGCGTAACGCGGCCGTATCGCGCTCCAGCTTGAACCATCGCTCACCCCAGCGAGCGTGCTCCTCCCGATCTGGGCAGGCGTGGCACGGATGCGCCCGCAACTCGGCGCGCAACCGCTCGATCTCGCGCCCGCTCGTGGGGTTTCGTGGGCCTGCCGACGGTAACTCACCGGACCCCGTCGCGCGAGAGGGCGCCAGCTGGTGAGTAGCGCTGGACAGGGCCGCAGCGAGGTCACGCCGCATCTGCGGGTTGCGGCTGTTGAACCCGCGTGGCACTCGGACCTTGGTCACCGCCGCCACCGGCGTCGGAAAGTCCACCAGGCTCAACCGCCTGGCTTGACGAGCGCTGGTCACTACCAGTGGCCTGGGCTGCTCCTCGGCGAGGCCCGGATCGACGACGACGGCCCAACCCGCGAACTTCCCGCTAGGAACGTCGATCACATCGCCTGGGCGCAAGCGGACCAGACTCGCTAGCGCTTCGGTCCGACGGTCCAACCGCCGACTCCGAGCGGCTTCCTTCTCCGCATCAGTGAGCCCGCGGCGTAGCCCGGCATACTCCATGAAGTCGCCATGCTGACAGGCAGCGGCCTCGGCGTAACCATGTAACGCCTCGTCGGCCTTGCGGGCCTGCCGCGCCAGACCAACCACCGCCTGGTCGGCCTGGAACTGGGCAAATGAGGACTCCAACAAGGCGCGCGAGCGCTCCCGGCCATAGCGATGCACCAGGTTCACGGTCATGTTGTAGGACGGACGGAACGAGGACACTAGTGGATAGGTACGCGTCGATGCCAAACCGGCGAGGGCCGTTGGGTTCAGGCCGGACTGCCACAGAACCACTGCGTGACCCTCGACATCGAGACCACGCCGACCGGCGCGCCCAGTAAGCTGGGTGTACTCCCCTGGGCTGATGTCGGCATGCGTTTCGCCGTTCCACTTGTCGAGCTTCTCCAGGACCACCGTTCGCGCCGGCATGTTGATTCCCAACGCGAGCGTCTCGGTTGCGAACACCGCCTTGCACAGCCCTTGGACGTACAGGTCCTCTACGCACTTCTTGAAAATCGGCAACATGCCTGCGTGGTGGGCGGCAATCCCACGGCTCAGTGCGTCGACGAAGTCGTGGTAGCCCAGAACGTGCAAGTCCTCCTCCGGTAGTTCTCGACACATGACGGCGACGAAGTCGTGAATGCGATCACGTTCGGCGGCGGTAGTCAGCCGGACCTTGGCTTGCCGGCATTGCCGGACGGCCGCGTCGCAGCCCGCCCGGCTGAAGATGAACACGATCGCGGGCAGCAGGCCTTGTTTGTCCAGACGATCGAGCACCTCAACCCGACTGGGGATCCACACTCGCCGACCATTGCCGACGTTCCGCGCTCGCGCCTGGTCGCCGCTGCCGCGTCTGCTCGGCTTGCCTCGCGGCTCGCGGCGATCGCGGATCCGGTGGGCGGCGAAGTCGTCGCGGGCCACCTTGAGGAGTTCGCTGTTGACCTGTGCTCCCGCGGCGGCGAAGCCTGATCGCCCCTGGTCATCGCTGAACAAATCCACTAGTCGCCGGCCGACCATGACGTGCTGAAACAGCGGCACCGGACGCCGCTCCTCGACGATGGTGACGGTGTCACCGCGGACGGTGTTGAGCCACTTGCCGAATTCCTCCGCGTTCGACACCGTCGCCGAGAGCGATACCAGGGCAACCGAGTCGGGGAGGTGAATGATCACCTCCTCCCACACTGCCCCGCGCATCCGATCCGCAAGATAGTGCACCTCGTCCATCACGACGAACCCCAAGCCGCGCAGAGTTTGCGAGCCGGCGTAAAGCATGTTGCGCAGTACTTCGGTGGTCATCACGACGATGGGGGCCTCGCCGTTGATCGAATTGTCGCCAGTGAGCAGGCCGACCCGTTCCGAGCCGTATCGCTCGACAAGATCGTTGAACTTCTGATTGGACAGTGCCTTGATCGGCGTGGTGTAGAACGCCTTGCGACCCGAGTTGACGGCGAGATGGATCGCAAACTCGCCCACGATGGTCTTCCCCGAGCCGGTGGGCGCCGCAACCAGCACCTCGTTGCCGTCCTCCAGTTCACGACACGCGCGGAGCTGATACTCGTCGAGACGGAAGCGATACGTCCCCGCGAAGTCGTGCAGCAGTCGATGGCGTTCGCGGGCCTTGGCCGCCGGGACGCTGTCGGCTGCCGAACCCAGGCTATTCACAGGTCGACTCTATGTGGCGGCACCTCGGGTCGACTCAGCCGGACGAGGGAGCCGGGCAGCGACGACGATCCGACGCCGAGCCGGGCCGCGTAGTAGTCCGCTGAGGCGCCCACCGCCTTGGCCAGT
>JBOFLH010000644.1:0-5602 GCA_051657765.1 Nocardioides sp.
CTCGACGAGCTTCTCCATCCGCCTCGTCGAGACCCCCAGTAGGTAGCAGGTCGCGACCACCGTGGTCAGCGCCCGCTCGGCACGCCGGCGTCGCTCGAGGAGCCAGTCGGGGAAGTAGGACCCCTCACGCAGCTTGGGGATCGCGACTTCCATCGTGCCGGTGCGGGTGTCGAAGTCGCGGGTGCGGTAGCCGTTGCGGGAGTTGGTCCGCTCCGGGGACCGTTCGCCGTACGGGGCGCCGCAGATCGCGTCGGCCTCGGCCGACATCAACGCCTGCACGAACGTCGACAACATGCTGCGGAGCAGGTCGGGCTCGGCACGCTGGAGGTGCTCGGCCATGAACGCGGGCAGGTCAATAGAGTTGGGTCGACGGTCATCGTTTGGTTCTCCTTCAGTCGTGCTTTCGCAGGGCTTCTGAAGGATCACGCGGTGGCCGTCGCTAGGTCACGACGCCACACTCACAGCGGGCCCGTCGTACACCACGCCCGTGGACTCAACTGATTTCCTCTCATTCTGAGCTGATTGGGAGTGGCGCCAACCTATGAGGCCGTGTTTCTCCATCGAGAATATGCGAACCTGAGCGACGCTGACCGTAGGCGCTTCCGGAAGGCCGTCACCCAATGTGTCGAAGACTTGACTACGGGTCGAGTGCCGCTAACCGGTCTGCGAGTCAAGCGAGTGCAGGGCACGACCGACATTTGGGAACTTACCTGCGCTCCGAATGGTCGGCGACCTTCGAGTGGGCGCCCGAAGTGGTGCCGGGGCAGGCACACATCGTCTGGCGCAGGATCGGCACCCACGAGATCTTCAGTCGTCCGTAGCGGACGAACCACCGGTGATCGACGCCCGGTGGTGTTATCGGGCCTTCGCTGACCAGGGTTTGTCAACGAGTCCTGGCATTCGCCGTGCCTTGACGGATCGGGTCGTCGGTCAGCCGGATGGCGTGTTGGCAGCGTCAGTTGCCAAGCACGCTCTCGATGAGACTGACGGTTGTCCAAGGATCAGGGACTTGGACAACGAGTCGTGCGTAGCGCTGGTCGGCCAGCTCGATCACGACAGCTTTGGCAGCGTCGTGGACGTCCCAGAAGACGCGCTCGCCGTCCACGTGAAAGGTGCCAGCCACGACCATACCGGGTATGTGTGTTCCTGGAGCGCGTAGCCCCTTCCGCTCTCGAACGGCGCCCGGATCGGCGGTCGCACCTCGGACATTTGCTAGTGGAATGACTAGGCGGCTCTTCAGCGCCCAGAGCTTGTCGAGCCCTTCGATCTCAACGACCAGCGTGTCGCCGTTGATGCTGACTTGTGCCATCTCTCTCTCCTGACGTGACTATTCGAGCGGTGCACTTGAATTGGCGATTTCAGTCGTGATCCGGGCGCGCAATCGCAGGCCCAGCACAGTTGCAGCCGTGGCGCCATCGGCGAGTGAGTCAGGAAAGGTGTTAGTCACCGCGTTGTCCACACACATTCCTAGGGCCCGGTCAAGTGCGTCGAGCGCGGCCGTTGTTTGAGCGGCTACCTCGCTTTCCAACGGGGCTCTCTCTACCGCCGCGAGCAACAGCAAGTCCAATCCGGCTTCATCGGGTTGGCGAGCAACTGCGTATCGCACGGCCGATGCCAGCGAGTCGGCGGAAGCGATCCGCATCATCAGTGCCGCGAGGTCGTGTTGTGCGTAGTGGCGAAGCGCCGCGAGGTAGAGGCCGCGCTTGCTGCCGAAGATCTTGTACAGGCTGTTGCGGTGGATGCCTAGCTGACTCACAAGATCGTCAACCGATACCCCGTCGTATGTCCGGTCGGCGAAAAGCATGACGGCGCGTCGGGTCACCTCGACTTCATCAAACCCGCGCGGCCGTCCCATGACGATCATCGTACGAGTTGAGGAACGATCAATCAAGAACAAATGTTCCCAAATTTTGGTCTGCGGAACCGCTCATTGCCCCTGATCAAGTCCGTCTAGCGACGGCCACGGGCTTGGAGCAGCTCACACCGGTGATAGGTGGTCCGGCGTTGACCGCCATCGAGGCGTGCGCCATTGCCCGGTTGCGACAGCCACTCGGACGAATACTGGCACGACAAGCAGGCAGACGAGCACGGCTACGATGCTGGCTTCCGCGCCGAACTCTCCACCGGAAAGCCAGTCAGGCCCGGAGAGTCGTCCCCTCAGCATCCCATCGCTCCCTACCCCGGAGCCGGAGATGGTGACTCCGAAGACTCCGCCCTGGATGAAGTTCCAACCGATGTGTAGGCCGATCGGCACCCACAGCCGGCGCGTCGCGACGTAACACACGCCTAGCAGAACGCCGGCTTCCAGCGCGATCGCGATCGCACCCCAGATGGTGGCCGCGGGGTTGAGCAGATGGAGCGCTCCGAAAAAGAGTGCCGAGATGGCCAGTGCGATCGTGGTCCCGAGAGTCTCCTCGAGGATCCGCAGCAGGATGCCGCGCAGCAAGATCTCTTCGACGATGCCGGCACCAACCGCCAGCCCCAGTAGCTGTGGCACGCCGCCCAGCCCGGCGTAGCCGTCCACTCGGTAGCTTCCGGCAACCGCGATCAGTCCGATGGTCGCAGCGAACAGCATCGTTCCGATGAGTAGCCCGCGCACGAGTCCGGGGAGAGCCGAGCCCCAGGACAGTTCCACCAGTCGTCGACGTTCAGCGAACCGAACGATCAGGACGTAGCACAGCAGGGCGGCAACAACGCCGCTCAACTGGGTCGCCAGATCGCTCGCGATCCCTGCTCCCGGCACTGCGCCATCTACCGCAGCACTTGCCACGCCTGCTCCTGCGGCGACCGCGACAAACAGCAGGAGCATCACCAGCAGGCGAGTGCCCCAGTGGCTCAGCCACTTCGGGCAGGTCGACGATGGTTGGCTTGCCGTCGGCCCAGGAGCGCCAGCGGCTCCAGCGAGCCAGGAGAGTGTTCTGGGGAGGGCGGCGAGCGAACTCGATGCGCGAGTCGGAGAGTCGGCGGTTGTCATGCGGTCGAGGATCGCGCAGCTCCCCGGGTTTGTCAGTCCACCGCAGAGGAAGAGCGCATTTCTTCTTCGGTCGAGGAACTGTGGCCCGCTAGCTCTCGGAGCCTCTTGTGGGCGAATACGGCTGCCTTCGTCCGATCAGGAAGGCCGAGCTTGGCCAGAATATTCGACACGTGCTTCTTGGCTGTCTCATGACCAACGTGAAGCGCTGCTGCTATCTCGGCATTGGAGAAGCCGCGTGCCAATAGCCTCAGTACCTCGCGTTCGCGCCGAGTCAGGGCAGCAAACGGCGCGTCAAGCTCAGCGGTGGTCAGCATGTCAGTGTCTTTGGCTCTCGCCACGGACTGTGTCGCAGTAGCCTCAGCCCCTTGCAGAGGTCGGCTACGGCGTGAAAATCCCACCGCCATCGGAGCCAGCACCATCAACACCCACATGACGATCATTGGGACCGGCCCGGTCTCGCCGGGCACCCCGTTGGCGGTAATGACGCCGCAGCCTGCGAGACCGATGACGGCAATCGATCCGATTGCAATGCGGTGGCGCCGCGCATACGCCGCGACTGCGTCGAGCGCGAAGAGTAGCGACAAGTCTGCGGCGGACGGTGCCGTACCAACAACGGTGTGCATGACAAGTCCTGCAGCGACCGCCAAACTGACCAGCACAGGTTGTCGACGTCGCCAGGCCAACGGCCATACCTGAACCAGGGCAAGCGTGAGGGCAATCACTCCAACTGTTCGGTCAGGCCCCCAGGCATCGTGACCAAGACCGACATGGATGGCATCGGTGTGCAGGACGGGAAGGGAGGCAAGGGTGAGGACGCCGATCAACGCCGCGTCGGCCGGGGATGCCCGGATGCGGCCGATCAGCGAGTTGCCCACCGTTCCAGACATGCGGTGAGGATAGTGGATCTTGGGCATAGTCACGTCCGGCTAGCGGGCGAACGCTGCCCGGAGTTCGCGCTGCTGAGCGCCGGCTACGTTGATCGTGACCGTGCCGATGTGCTGGTACTCCGCCTGTTTGCCGGCCGGACCCGGGTCGCGGGTGGGGCGGTGGTACGTCGCGACCAGGCCACCGGGCAGATCGTCCAGGTCGCCATCGATCCGGACGGTGTCGCCGAGTCCGGGGGAGCCGAAGCTCTGGAACTTCAGGTCCAGCTGGTCGCTCCAGAACGAGGGAATCGGTGCGAACGGCGTAGGGTCCGGGGACTCTCCGCGTAGCTTCGCCACCAGTGTGCTGGCCGCTCGCTTGGCGGTGTCCGTCGGCATGGACCAGTGTTCGACCCGACGAGGTACGTCGTCGAAAAGCGGATTCGGGAAGCGGGCGACATCGCCGACCGCGACCACCTTGCCGGCAGCACATACCGAGAGGTCGTTGTCAGTGCGTACGCCGTCGGACAGGTCGAGACCGTTGCCGGCCAACCACTCGGTGTTGCACACCGAACCGACCGCTTCGATGACCACCTCGGCGGCAACCGTGGTTCCGTCGTCGAGGATTACGCCGTCCACGCGGTCGGTTCCGGTGTATCGCTGGATCGACTGGCCGATCACGAACCCAACCCCGGCGGTCGCCAGGTGGCGCCGGACCGCGTCCGCGACGGTGTCCCGCAGGACCCGACTCATCGGTGGGCCGGCGGGTTCGACGACCGTGACGCGGTGGGCCATGCCGAGCAGGGTGCAGGCGACCTCGGTGCCGATGAAGCCGGCACCGACCACCACGACCGCGGCACTGGGGGCTAGCCCGGCGCGCAACGCCACCGCGTCCTCGATGGTCCGCAACGTATGTCGGCCGGCTAGCGGTCCGGGCACGGTGAGCCGACGCGATCGCAGGCCGGACGCCACCACCAGTCCGTCGTACCGGTCCGACCCAGCTAGGCCACGGCTATCCCGCCAGCGCAGCGTGCCCCCCGATAGGTCAGTGTCGGTCACCGTGGTGCCGAGTCGGAAGTCCACGTCGTCGACTCCTCGCGGCCGAAAGGCGAGTTGGGTGAACATCGCCGAACCGTCCGGCCGATCCTGGTGGGACAACATGGCCTTGGACAGTGGCGGACGGTTGTACGCGCCGAACGGCTCTGTGCCGTACACCGTGATCGGACCACCATGCCCGGCTCGGCGCAGCTGCTCGGCCGCGCGCAGGCCGCCGAGCGAACCGCCGACAACGGCGATCCGGCCGTCCGGGTGGTCGAGCTGGTCGGGACTCATCGGAATGCGGAAAGGCCGGTCAACGCCTGGCCGACCACCAACGTATGCATTTCGACGGTGCCCTCATAGGTCAGCACCGACTCGAGGTTGTTGGCGTGCCGGATCACCGGGTACTCCAAGGAGATGCCGTTGGCGCCCAGAATGGTGCGCGCGGTGCGGCAGATCTCCAGCGCTTCACGAACGTTGTTGAGCTTGCCGATGCTGACTTGTTCGGGCCGCAGCAGAGCGGCGTCCTTGCGGCGACCCAGGTGCAGCGCCAGCAGCTGGCCTTTGGTGAGTTCCAGGCTCATCTCGACCAGTTTCTGCTGGGTGAGCTGGAAGCCGGCGATGGGCTTGCCGAACTGGGTGCGGTCGGTGGCGTAGGACAACGCCGCCTGCAGCGAGGATCGGGCGGCGCCGAGCGCGCCCCAGATGATGCCGTAGCGGGCCTCGT
>JBOFLH010000645.1:0-26074 GCA_051657765.1 Nocardioides sp.
GCCGGTCTCAATTCCGTCGCCACCGGCCTCGAAACCGTAGATCGCGACCTCCTGGTCGGCAAGAAACGCCGTGAACAACCCGATGGCGTTGGACCCGCCGCCGACGCAGGCGGCGACGGCGTCGGGCAGCCGACCGAACTGATCGAGGCATTGCACCCGGGCCTCGTCGCCGATGCCCCGGGTGAAGTCGCGAACCATGCTCGGAAACGGATGTGGCCCGGCCGCGGTGCCGAACAGGTAGGCGGTGTGGTCGACGCTCGCCACCCACTCACGCATGGCCTCGTTGATGGCGTCCTTCAACGTGGCGCTACCCGACTCCACCGACACGACCGTCGCTCCCAGCAGATGCATCCGTGCCACGTTGAGCGCCTGGCGCCGGGTATCCACAGCGCCCATGTAGACGGTGCAGTCCAGGCCGAAGTATGCGGCGGCCGTGGCGCTGGCCACGCCGTGCTGACCGGCACCGGTCTCGGCAATCACTCGCGACTTACCCATCCGCTTGGTCAGCAGCGCCTGCCCCATGACGTTGCGGATCTTGTGTGCGCCGGTGTGGTTGAGGTCTTCGCGTTTCAGCAGCACCCGGATGCCGGCCCGTTCCGAGAGGCGCTTAGCCTCGTACAGCTTGCTCGGCACACCGGCGTAATCGCGCAAGGTCTCCTCGAACTCGGCAACGAAAGTCCGATCAGCCATCGCGTCGTGCCAGGCATCGGTCAGCTCGTCCAGAGCGGCCACCAGCGCCTCCGGCATGAATCGGCCACCAAACCGACCGAAGAAGCCGTCCTCATCGGCGGCGAACCCCGCGGCTGGCCGGTCGGCGTCGGCTATCCGCGGCCGATCGATACCCATGCTCATACCGGGACACTCCCGGCGCTGACGGTGCGCATCGCTTCGATCGCCGCCGCCGGGCTGGCTTCGGTCACCAACGCCTCACCCACCAGCACCGCCGAGGCCCCTTCCCGGGCGAATCGAGCAGCATCATTGGGGCCGGCGATCCCCGATTCAGCTACCTTGACGACGTGCTCGGGGATCATCGGCGCCAGCCGGCCGAAGGTGGACAGGTCCACCTCGAGGGTCTGCAGGCTTCGCGCATTGACCCCGACCACCATCGCACCGAGCTCGATGGCACGCTCGGTCTCGATCTCGTCATGCACCTCGACCACCGCGGTCAAGCCCAATTCGGTCGCCGCGTCGAACAGCCGCGGCAGTTGTTCGTCGTCCAGAGCGGCGACAATCAGGAGGACTAGATCTGCTCCGCTGACCCGCGCCTCGATCAGCTGGTATGTGGTGACGATGAAGTCCTTGCGCAGCAGCGGGACCTCAACGGCTGCCCGAACTCGGCGGAGGTCGGCCAGGCTCCCTCCGAAGCGTCGTTCCTCGGTCAACACGCTGATCGCTGCCGCGCCACCGAGTTCGTAGGTTTGGGCCAGCTCGGCCGGGTCGGAGATCGCCGCCAGGTTGCCCTTGCTTGGGCTGCGCCGTTTCACCTCGGCGATCACGCTCAGACCTGGCTCGCCGAAGGCGGGCATCGGATCGCGCACGGGGTCGGTGTCCCCCAGCCGCGCAGACAACTCACGCTCGGGGACCTCAGCGATCCGCCGCGCTAGATCCTCGCGCACGCCGAGGACGATCTCGTCGAGCACTGACACCGCACACACTCCTCATCCGACCGGGTCGAGCACCGTGGAGGTTCCAGGTACCACGACAAAGCCTCTCATCCGATCCCCGCCGCAGCCCAGTCGGCTTGCCGTCCGTGCTTCGGCATCCGGGAGTAATCAGGGCACACCCGGTGCGGGTATCAGGAGTGCAACCAGTGTCCCACCGGCAGGTTCCGGACAATGGTGAATGCCGCCACCATCGTGAGGAACGCCGACCAGAAGAGCGGACCCGATGCCGCGCGCAGGTTTGGCTTCGGTGGTTCCGCGCGCCATGCGGCCAGCACTCGAACCGACCAGGCGCCGACCACGAGCGGCGCGAGGAGCACGAAAAGCAGGTTGCTGGATGCGGCGGAGACCAGGTCGAGATTGGTCAGGTCATGAACCGCACGCAGACTGCCGCATGCCGGGCAGTCGAGCCCGAGAAGTACGGCGGTCGGGCAAACTCCCCAGGTACCTGCCTCATGCGGGTCGCGAAAGTGCAGGGCGACGGACGCAAGGAGCACTACCGCACCGCTGCTCAACAGCGGGGCCATCCGAGGAGGCCGGCGGTCAGCGGCCGTCGTCGCCATAGCCTAGTTTGGTCAATGCGGCGAAGACGATCAGCGCAATCGGCAGCAAACCGACCCCGATCCAGAACAACCCGAGGTTGATCGGATCGGTCACCAAACCCACGCTGCCCACAGCGAAGCCCGCCAGGCCTACCGCGACCGCGCTCCAAGCGGCCGGGCTGTTTCCATGATTGTCGGCCATCGTCTCTTCTCCTGGTGGGCTCGTGCTCGGGGTCGGTTGAACCCGGGGAAACGGTCAATCCGGACTATCTTAGGTGGCGGCCGAATCGGTGGGATCGCGCCCCTCATCCAGCGCTCGCCACACCTGAGCAGGCGACGTGAGGTCATCGCCCACCTGGCGCGGAGGCGACCCTGGCGCGTCGTAGCGCCGCCCCATCTCGGGCCAGCCGGACGCGGCACGGGCCGCGACCACACCGATGATTACCACACCCACCGAACTTAGGAGCGTGACCCAGAACCAGGGATGGATGCCGGACTGGTAGCGCACCGTGCCGACTGAATCGAGCCTGGCCGAATCAAACATGGCGTGTACGTGCGACTCGAATTGGGTGAGCCACCACACTTGTCCGCCAACGGCGCCCGCGGCGGCCAGTGCGCCGGCGTAGGCCACGATTCGCCGCAACCGGGTCCGGCTGACCAGGAACGTCCCCCAGGTGGTCAACGCCACCAGGTTCAACGAACCGGTGAGCGGGCTGGCCTGCTCCAGACCGGCCACCAGACTCGTGGAGACCAGACCTGGGCGAACCTCTATCGTTGCCCACGAGCGGGTCGCCCCGAATACACTTACCGCGGCCAGGATCACGCCCGCCGTCACGGTTCTGCCGAATCGGAGATCAGCCATCCGCACCGCTCGCCGAAGCACCGGACGGCCGCCTCATCGGCAACACGTGAGCGTCGAAACACGTTCGATCTCCGGTGTGGCACGCGGCTCCCTCCTGGTGCACAACGACCAACAACGTGTCGCCATCACAGTCCAACCGCACCTCGTGTACCCATTGGCGGTGCCCGGAGGTCTCCCCTTTAAGCCAATATTCCTGACGACTTCGGCTCCAATACGTCGCTCGCCCGGTATCGAGGGTCCGAGCCAACGCCTCGTCATCCATCCAACCCAGCATCAGCACCTCGCCCGAATCGTGCTGTTGCACGACCGCCGGGAGCAAACCGTCGACCGAGCGCTTCAGCGCCCCAGCGATCACGGGATCCAGAGTCGGCACCCGACCAGTGTCCCGCACCGCCGGCGCGGTCACCGCATCGGGGCGGAGGCGTTGCGGACCGGCACACCGCTCGCGGCGAGTGCTGCCTTGGCGTCCGCGATCCGCAACGTCCCGAAGTGGAAGACGCTGGCCGCGAGCACCGCGTCGGCACCAGCGGCCACCGCCGGCGAGAAGTGCTCGACGGCGCCGGCACCGCCCGAGGCCACGATCGGGATCGTCACCTCACGGCGTACCGCGCGGATCAAGTCCAGGTCGAACCCAGAGGTCGTGCCGTCCGCGTCCATCGCGTTGAGCAAGATCTCGCCGGCCCCCAGCTCCGCGGCCCGAATAGCCCAATCGATGGCGTCCAGGCCGGCCGGCTCCCGGCCACCGTGGGTGGTGACCTCGAATCCCGATTCGGTGCCCGGCGCGCGCCGGGCATCGACCGAGATCACCAGCACCTGGTTGCCGAAGCGCTCGGCAATCTCGGAGACCAACTCGGGCCGGTTGATCGCCGCGGTGTTGATCGCCACCTTGTCCGCTCCGGCACGCAGCAATCGGTCGACATCGTCCACCGAAGAGACGCCGCCACCGACAGTTAGTGGGATGAACACCTGCTCGGCGGTCCACGAGACGACCTCGAGAGTCGTCGCCCGACCCTGATGGGACGCCGAAATGTCCAAGAAGGTCAGTTCGTCGGCGCCTTCGAGGTCATAGATACGGGCCAGTGACACCGGGTCCCCGGCGTCGCGCAGCTCGCGGAAGTTGATCCCTTTGACGACCCGCCCGGCGTCCACGTCCAGACACGGGATCACCCGGACCGCGACGGTCACCGGGCACCACGAGTGAGCTCAAGTGCCTCCGGCAAAGAAAACCTGCCTTCGTAAAGAGCGGTGCCCACGATTGCTCCTTCGACGCCCAGCTCCACCAGGCCCATCAGCGCCTGCAGATCACTAAGCTCGGTGATCCCCCCCGAAGCCACCACCGGTCGCTCGGTCTCAGCGCAGACGCTGCGCAGCAACTCCAGATTCGGACCCGCCAGCATGCCGTCCTTGTGCACATCGGTGAGCACGTATCGAGCACATCCCTCGGCATCCAGCCTCGCCAGGACGTCGTACAGGTCGCCGCCGTCGCGGGTCCAGCCGCGGGCCGCCAAGGTGCGGCCCCGGACGTCGAGACCCACCGCGACCCGATCTCCGTAGTCGGCGATGGCCCGAGCGCACCAGGCGGGTTGCTCAAGCGCGGCCGTACCGATGTTCACCCGCCGACACCCGGTGGACATCGCGGCTCGCAGCGAGTCGTCGTCGCGGATTCCCCCGCTCATCTCGACATCGATATCGAGCTCGCCGACGATCCTTGCCTGCAGTTCGCGATTGTGGCCGCGGCCGAACGCGGCGTCGAGATCAACCAGATGAATCCACTCCGCCCCGGCCTCCTGCCAGCGAACAGCCGCGGCGACGGGATCGCCGAAGTGCTTCTCCGAGCCGGCCACACCCTGCACGAGTTGCACAGCGTGACCGCCGGCGATGTCGACCGCGGGCAGAAGTTCGAGATACGACGCTCCAGGAGCGTGCGGCGCAGTGGGCACGGGAGACCTTCCTACAGTGCGGCGACCCAGTTGCGGAGCAGAGCCGCACCTGCGTCACCGGATTTCTCGGGGTGGAACTGGGTTGCCGACAACGGACCGTTCTCGACTGCGGCGACAAAGCGGTCCCCGCCGTGCTCGGACCAGCCGACATCGGGTTCTCGGGTGCGGCCGTTGGCTGGTGTGGTCCACTCCCGCACGGCATAGGAGTGGACGAAGTAAAATCGCTCCGCGCCAATGCCGGCGAACAGTGTGCTGGTGGCCGGCATCCGAACCGTGTTCCAGCCCATATGGGGCACCACCGCGGCTTGCAGGCGCTCGACCAGACCGGGCCATTGCCCGCACCCCTGGGTGACCAGGCCATGCTCTGCCCCCGCTTCGAACAGAATCTGCATGCCAACACAGATCCCGAGCACCGGCCGCCCGCCCGCCAGACGCCGACCAATCACCTCCGGCCCGCGCACCGACCGCAAGCCGGCCATGCATGCGGCATATGCGCCGACGCCCGGCACCACCAAGCCGTGCGCGTTCTCGGCTACCGAGCGTTGGCTGGTCAACGTCACCTCGGCACCGGCGCGCTGTAGGGCGCGCACCGCTGAGCGGAGGTTGCCCGAACCATAGTCGAGGACCGCGACGGACTTCATCGCCCCGGCGCCTCAGCTACCGGCGCCCACATCTACAAGGCACCCTTCGTCGAGGGGACTCCGGACTCTCGCGGATCGAAGGCCACCGCGTCTCGAAACGCTCGAGCAAACGCCTTGAACTGGGCTTCCACCAAGTGGTGCGGGTCGCGACAGGCCAACACCCGGAGATGCACCGCGATCTGCGCGTGGAAGGCCAACGTCTCGAAGACGTGCCGGGTCAGCGAGCCGGGGTAATCCCCGCCGATCACGACATACTCCTGGCCGCTCGGCTCGCCGGAGTGCACACAGTAGGGCCGACCCGAGAGGTCGATCGCGCATTGCACCAACGCTTCGTCGAGGGGCACCAACGCATCCCCGAAACGACGGATCCCGGATTTGGTGCCCAACGCCTCTCGCAATCCCTGGCCGAGCACAATCGCGGTGTCTTCCACCGTGTGGTGCGCATCGATGTGGGTATCGCCGACCGTATGCACGGTGAGATCCACCAGCGCATGCCGAGCAAAGGAGCTCAGCATGTGGTCGTAGAAGCCCACCCCGGTCGAGATGTCCGCTCGCCCGACGCCGTCCAGATCAAGCTCGACCTGGACCTTGGACTCCTTGGTCTCGCGCATCAGGGTCGCTCTTCGGCTCATTGTCTCTCCTCTATCGACGGCGCCAGACCGAGCACCGCGCTCAGGGCTTCCTTGAATGCCACCATCTCCGATGGCTTACCTACCGATACTCGCAACCAGCCGGCCGGACCGGTTTCGCGGATCAGGACACCACGGTCGCACAGCCCGGCCCAGACCGCATGTCGATCCGCGAAGGTTCCGAACAGCACGAAGTTCGCGTCGCTGTCGGCGACCCGCAGGTTGTGCTCGCGCAACCAGAGCACCAATTGGTCTCGCTCGGCCCGCAGTTCGGCAACTCGACTCAACAGCTCGGCGGCATGCTGCAGCGCCACCAAGGCCACCGCTTGAGTGGTGGCCGAAAGGTGATACGGCAATCGCACGATGCGGAGCGCGTCGCAGATCTCCGGTGCGGCCGCGAGATAACCCAACCGGGCTCCGGCGAGCGCGAAGGCCTTACTCAGCGTGCGAGTCACCACCAGGTTGCGGTGCTCCGACAGAACTTGGAGAGCCGAGGGCACGCCTTCTCGCCGGAACTCGCCGTAGGCCTCGTCGATGACCACAAGGCCGCCTTCAGTGGCCGAGCACAGCGCCTGAACGGTCTCCAGTGGCAGCGCGGTACCGGTCGGATTGTTGGGCGAGGCAACCAGCACCACCGCCGGGCGACTCTCCTTGATCAGCGCGATAGCGGCGTCGGGGTCCACCCGGAAGTCTTCGGCGCGTTGGCCCGCGATCCAGGTGGTCATCGTGCTGCGGGCATACTCCGGATACATGGCGTAGGTCGGGGCAAACGACACCGCCGATCGGCCGGGTCCACCGAAGGCCTGCAACAGTTGCATCATTACTTCGTTGGATCCATTGGCGGCCCACACCTGGGCAGGGTCGATACCGTGGCCCAGATATGCGGCCAGCGCCGTGCGCAACGCGGCGAACTCACGATCCGGGTAGCGGTTGAGCGTGTGTGCGGCGTCAGCGATCGCGCGCGCCATCTCGTCGGCGATCAACGCATTGGGACCGTAGGGGTTCTCGTTGACGTTCAGCGGCACGGGTACCTCGAGTTGCGGGGCCCCGTAGGGAGAGATTCCGCGCAGTTCCGGGCGAAGCGGCGGCCAGTCGCCGTTAGTCATCGATCCTCGAATCGGACCGCGACCGCGGCACCATGGCCGGGTAGATCCTCCGCCTGCGCCAGCGTGATCACGTGTTCCGCGACCTCGGCGAGCGCCGGGCGGGTGTATTCGACCACATGCATCGTGCGTTGGAAGGTCCGCACCGACAGACCTGAGGAATGAACGGCACAGCCGGCCGTGGGCAGCACATGGTTCGAGCCCGCACAATAGTCGCCCAACGAAACCGGGGTGAAAGGCCCGACGAAGACCGCGCCGGCGTTCCGCACGCCCCGGGCGACCTCGGCCGCGTTCTCGGTGTGGATCTCCAGGTGTTCTGCGGCGTAGTCGTTGGCCACGGCCAGGCCGTGCCGCATATCGTCGACCAGCACGATCGCCGACTGCTGACCCGCTAGCGCCGCGGTGATCCGACCGACATGTTTGGTCGACGGCAGGGCTTTCTCGACCTCGGCATCGACCTCGTCGGCGAGTCGGATCGAATCGGTCACCAGAACGCTGGCCGCCAACGGATCGTGTTCGGCCTGGCTGATCAGATCAGCGGCGACGTACGCCGCATCGGCGGTGTCGTCGGCGAGCACCACGATCTCGGTAGGACCGGCTTCGGAGTCGATCCCGACGATCCCTTTCAGTAACCGCTTGGCGGCTACCACATAGATATTGCCGGGGCCGGTGACCAGATCCACGGGTCGGCACGGACCGGCACCGTGTGCGAACATCGCAATCGCCTGGGCGCCGCCCACGGCGTACACCTCATCGACACCCAGAAGCGCACACGCGGCCAAGATGGTGGGATGCGGCAGGCCCTCGTGGGCGGCCTGCGGCGAAGAGGCCAACGCAATGGAGCCCACTCCGGCGATCTGCGCCGGCACGACGTTCATGACCACACTCGACACCAGCGGCGCCAGGCCGCCGGGCACATAGAGACCCACCCGGTCGACCGGTACCGATCGGTGCGTTACCCGAGCTCCCGGGGCGACCTGGCTCACGGTATCGACGGCGAGTTCAGCCACACAGGTCGCTCGCAAACGCTCAATCGACGCCGTCAGCGCTGCACGAACCGCTGGCTCAAGCCTGGCCAACGCAGCGGGCATCGCTTCGGCCGGCACAGCGATGCGCTGCTGATGTACGCCGTCGAACTTCGCGGAGAATTCCAGCACTGCCGGCTCCCCGCGGCGGCGTACCTCGTCGCAGATCGGCCGCACCAGATCCACCGCCGCAGCGACGTCAAAGTCCGAACGTGAGATGGCGTGTCGATAGTCGCCGACCGGTTCGGAAGCCGACCGAGCGCTGTCGGTGGCTCGTCGCAGGTCTATCCGGCGGATCATGAGCCAATCCTAGGTCGCGTCGGATCGCTGGCCTGGCGCGGGTGAGATCTGTGGGACGAGCCGGCAGCTCGGTTTAGGCTTCGGTATGGATGAGACGCCGGAACACACCCGCGACCTGCCCGGCGACATCACGCTGCCGATGTTCCCGCTGAACTCCGTCCTCTTCCCGACCATGAGTGTTCCCCTCCATGTCTTTGAGGACCGCTACCGGGCTCTGGTGACCTATCTGCTCGCGGAGCCCGACCCGGCGCTGCGTGTGTTCGGTTCAGTAGCGATCCGCGAGGGATACGAGGTCGGTGAACACGGGAAACAGGAGTTGCACCGGGTCGGTTGCCGACTCCAGATCACCGAGGCGACCGCCCACCCGGATGGCTCCTACGACATCCTCACCGTCGCTCGAGACCGGTTTCGACTCAATCGCCTGGAGACCGGCGGCCCGTTTCCCATTGGCGTGGTTAGCCCGCTCATCGACCAGGCATCGACGGTGCCGCAGACGACCATCGATGCGGCGTCGACCGCTTTCGCCGGCTACCGAACGGTCCTCACCGAACTCCGCGCGGACCCGCTCAGCGGGGCCCTGCCCCGCGATCCGGTCTACTTGGCCTGGGTGCTCGCCGCCGCGGCGCCGTTGATATTTCCCGATCGTCAGGCCCTGCTCGAAGAAACCGACCCGGCCGCCAGGCTGGCCATGGTGACCGAGCTGTTCGCCAACGAGACGCGAGCCATGTCGGTCATTCCGTCGTTGCCGGCCACCGACGTGGCCCGCACCGGCTGGTCTCCGAACTAGCGGTCAGCCGGGCGACCGGCCGCGCGCGGTCTATTCGGCGACCACCCGAACCGTTACGGTGGCGACGTCCCCGTCGAGCCTGGCGTTCATGCCCATCCCCCGCAATGGCTCGAGGTTCTTGGCCAGGTCATCGTCGCCGCTGTCCTTGGCAACCTGCTCGAGCCAATTGTCGGCGCCGTCGAAGTCAACAAAGAGCACGCCACTGGAGGAGCTCACCTCCCCCACGACGTCCGCGAAGGTCTCGGATTCGCCCAGCGCTCCGGCGTCCAGCAGCTCTGCGCGATACTCCTCGCTCGGCCCCACCACGACCACATCGTTCGCGGAGTCCGAGCCCAGCAGGACCTCAGCGTCCGGGCCGAAGGTGCTGCGCAGTTTGCCCAGCACCTCCTCGATCGCGTCGGCGTCACCGGTGATCTTGAACCCGACCGGTACATCGGAGCCATCGCTGCTGTTGACCACTTGATCGAGATCGACGGTGTCACTGATCGATATCACCAGAGACTCCCCAAGGAGTGTCTGTAGGTCATCGGGAAGGTCCAGTCCGCTCTGCTCTTCCAAGTCGGCGATTACCTGGTTCACGTCATCAGCTCCCCCGGCTTCCGCGAAGACCGTAAGCTGGTCAAGCAGCGTCTTGGCATAGTCGTCCCCGACGCTGATCCCGGCCGCCGCGACCGTGTCCTCGGGCAACGAGGCCACCGACCGCCCGGCGCCGGTACCGCTGATCTCGACACCGTTCAAGGTCGCGTCGGAGGCCGCCACCAACTCCAAACCCTCATCGCGAAAGCGAACAGTAGCCGCCATGCCACCGAAGTCGTCGTAGATACCGCGGTACTGATCGAACAGGTCGGTCAGCGCTGGGTCGTCATTCGCCTCCTGGGCGTAGTCCATGGCCTTGGTCAGAGCGTCCGGCGACACATACATGGTCATCACGCCCTGATCGCCAACCTCGTCAAGCCACTTGGCATGCTCGCTGCTCGCGGACAACGGTGACCGCTCGGTGGCGGAAAGCACCTCCGCGGCGGTCTCGTCATCCTCGGCCAGCACGGCCCAGTCACCGGCAATCGACCAGCCGCCCCCATCGCCGTCCGAGTCGTCACAGGCCGCCAGCTTCTTCAGGCCGGTCTCGGCTAGCTTCTCGTCCTCGACTGCGAGCACCGCCACCGGGGCCACGGTCGGCTCGCCCAGGTCGATGGCGGCGATAGCCGCGGAGGTACCCAGCCAGGGCTCGACATCGGAGGCGTAGTCAAGGTCCTCACACGTGCCCTGGTCTTGAAGCCATTCAAAGAGCTGCTGGCGAGGATCCCCGTTCTCATCCAGGTCGAATTCCTCACTCACTGCGGGAAACTTCTTGGCGAACCGATAGGCCTCGATCACCTGCTGCCCGCTCGGCGTCATGTCCACACTGACGTAGGCAAGCGTGGACGCCGGCAACGCCTCGGCGGGCTGTGCGCCAGCCGAGAGGAAAGCGGTGGTCGCCCATGCGCCCGCGCCGACGACGCCCGCTGCGACCAACGAACCAGCGACCACCAGGCCGCGCCGCTTCCCGGACGAGGTCGGCGAATCGATCTCATCCAGTGGCGCTCCGGCGGCCGCGTCGAGATATTCGGGGCCTAGCGGACCCGAGCCGACCGGCTGATCCGCTGAACCCGAGTCAGGTCCGAGATTGTTCGGCCCGAAACCAGGCGACCCGGCATTGTGGGACCCGGAGTTGTCAGACATCGTGCGGTGTTTCCCCTCTGGTTGACGAGTAGCCCAAGACCCGGCGGTGACGACACAGCTGTACGCCTGCCGTCCGTAATGCTACCGACCCGAGTCAGCACATCGGTCATTGCAGAGACCTGATGCCTGGTGAGACCTGGCTAGCCGGTCAAGCAGCCCGGGCCGAGCAGCGCCTTGAGATCGGCAAACAGCGCCGGACTCGGCGTGACTCTGAGCCGTTCGTCGAGACGAAGCAAGGTGCGTTCGTTGCGGTGCAATAGCCGTAGGTGAACCTCTGACGTGCCCGGGTGGGTGCCCAACACCTCGCGCAGCTGGGTCACCACGGGTGGTGTGCATCGAGTTGACGCGACTGTCAGCACCACCGGGCCGGCGCGCTCGATGGCTGCGTCGGGCAGGCGCACTTCCAGTGCGTGCACCTCGGGTTGGTCCTTGCCCCGGGAGAGTCTGCCCTTGACGGTGACAACCGCGTCCTCCACCAGCAAGGTCGCGGTAAGTTGGTAGGCCGACGGGAAGAGCAACACCTCGACGGCACCTTCTAAGTCCTCCAGAGTGACCACCGCCCAGGCATCACCCCGCTTGGTGATCTTGCGTTGGATTCCGGTGATCAGACCACTGATGGTGACGACCTGCCCATCGGGCCGCTCCTCGTCCAGCATCAACTGGCCGATGGTGCAATCGCTGCCTTGGGCGAGTACATGTTCTAGGCCCAGAAGCGGGTGATCGGAGACGTAAAGGCCTAACATCTCGCGCTCGTGCCCCAACAGAGTGGCCTTGTCCCACTCCTCAAGCTCCGGCACCCGAACCGACACGCCGAAGGCCCCCAAGCCGGTGTCCGCGTCACCGTCGAAGGCACCGAACAATGAGTCCTGGCCGATCGCCTCATTGCGCTTGATATCGACGTACTGGTCGACGGCGGTTTCGTGGACCGCGACCAACGCCCGTCGACGGTGCTTCATCTCGTCGAATGCGCCGGCCTTGATCAACGATTCGATCACTCGCTTGTTGCAAACCACCGCCGGCACCTTCGACATGAAGTCGTTGAAGTCAACGAAGCGGCCCTGGTCGTGGCGCGTGCGGACGATCTCGGCCACCACGTTCGCCCCGACGTTGCGGATGGCGGTCAAGCCGAACCTGATATCGCGACCAACTGGCGTGAAGGTGGCATCGGACTCGTTGACATCCGGGGGGAGGACGTGGATCTTCATGCGGCGACACTCATTGAGATAGATCGCCATCTTGTCCTTGTCGTCCTTGACCGAAGTCAACAGCGCGGCCATGTACTCGGCCGGATAGTTGGCCTTGAGATAGGCGGTCCAATAGGACACGAGGCCGTACGCCGCAGAGTGGGCCTTGTTGAATGCATAGTCAGAGAACGGCACCAAGATGTCCCAGAGAGTCTTGATAGCGGCGGCGCTGAAGCCGCGTTGGGACATGCCTACCGAGAAGGTCTCGAGTTGCTCGTCCAGCTCTTCCTTCTTCTTCTTGCCCATCGCCCGCCGCAGGAGGTCGGCTTGGCCCAGGGTGTAGCCGGCCAACTTCTGTGCGATCTCCATCACTTGCTCTTGATAGACGATCAAGCCATAGGTTTCGCCGAGAACTTGCTCAAGCGCATCACCCAACTCGGGGTGGATCGGCTCCACCGGCTCCCGACCGGTCTTGCGTCTGGCGTACTTGTTGTGGGAGTCGGCGCCCATCGGGCCGGGACGATAAAGGGCCCCGACCGCGGAGATATCCTCGAAGCAATCCGGCCGCATCGACCTCAACAGCGCCCGCATCGGCCCGCCGTCGAGCTGGAAGATGCCGAGGGTGTCTCCTCGCTGCATCAATGCGTACGTCGCCGGGTCGTCCAGGGCGAGGTCTTCCAGGACGATCTCGACGCCGGCGTTGCGCGAAATGTTGATAAGTGCGTCATCAAGCACCGTGAGGTTGCGCAGCCCCAAGAAGTCCATCTTGATCAGGCCGAGCTTCTCGCACGTCGGATAGTCGAACTGAGTGATGATGGCGCCGTCCTGGGGACGCTTCATCAGGGGGATCACGTCCAGGAGCGGCGACCGGGACATGATTACCCCCGCGGCATGCACCCCCCACTGGCGCTTAAGTCCTTCGATACCCATCGCCGTATCGACAACCTGCTTGACATCCTGATCGGCCCCGTAGAGCGATCGGAACTCGCTTCCCTCGCCATAGCGTTTGTGTGCGGTATCGAAGATCTGTTTGAGCGGAATGTCCTTACCCATCACCGCAGCGGGCATGATCTTGGTGATCCGATCCCCCATCGCGAAGGGGTAGCCCAGGATGCGGGAGGCGTCCTTGACGGCTTGTTTAGCTTTGATCGTCCCGTAGGTGACGATCATCGATACTCGATCTTCGCCGTACTTCTCGGTCACGTAGCGAATCACTTCGCCACGCCTCCGCTCGTCGAAGTCGATGTCGAAGTCGGGCATGGAGACTCGGTCCGGGTTGAGGAACCGCTCGAAGATCAGACCATGCCGCAACGGATCCAGGTCGGTGATACGGAGCGCGTAGGCACAGATCGAACCGGCACCCGATCCCCGACCGGGCCCGACGCGAATGCCATGGTCCTTGGCCCAGTTGATGAAGTCCGCGACCACGAGGAAATAGCCGGGAAACCCCATGTCGATGATGACCTTGGTCTCGAAGTTCGCCTGCTTGCGCACATCGTCCGGAACACCCTTGGGGTAGCGTCGGTGAAGGCCGCGCTCGACTTCCTTGATAAACCAGGAGTTCTCGTCTTCGCCGGACGGTACCGCGAACTCGGGCATGTGGGTGCCGTTGCCCTCGGTGAACTCGACCTCGCATCGTTCCGCGATGAGCAAGGTGTTGTCACAGGCGTCCTTCATGCCGTGCCGGTGTTCCCAGAGTTCCCGCATCTGGGCTGGTGACTTGAGGTAGTAGTCGTCGCCGTCGAACCTGAATCGCTTGGGGTCGGCCATGGTGCTGCCCGAGGAGACACACAGCAGATGCTCGTGAGCTTGGGCGTCATCACGATGCACATAGTGCGAGTCATTGGTGGCAATCGGCGGGATGCCCAAGTCCTTGGACAACTCCAGCAACCCGCTCCGTACCCGGGACTCGATGTCCAGTCCGTGGTCCATCAGCTCCAGGAAGTAGTTGTCCCGGCCCAGGATGTCTTGAAAGTCGGCCGCCGCCTGACGCGCCTTCGCGTAGTCACCGATCCGCAACCACGTCTGAATCTCCCCGGACGGACAGCCGGTGGTGCCGATGAGGCCGTCGGCGTACTCCTGTAGCAGTTCCCGATCAGCTCTGGGGTTGTAAAAGAATCCTTCCATCGACGCCCGCGAGGACAATCGGAACAGATTGTGCATGCCGGCCGTCGTCTCGGCCAGCAGGGTCATATGGGTATAGGCGCCGGAGCCGGAGACATCGTCGCCACCTCCGTCGTTCCACCGCACACGCTTGCGCTCGAAGCGCGAGGTGTTGGGGGTGAAGTACGCCTCGCACCCGATGATCGGCTTGATGCCGACAGCCGTGGCCTTGGCATAGAAGTCGTAGGCTCCGAAGACGTTGCCGTGGTCGGTCATCGCGATGGCCGACATGCCGAGTTCGGCGGTGCGCTCAAACATCTCGGTAAGCCGGGCGGCACCGTCGAGCATGGAGTACTCGGTGTGCACATGAAGGTGCACGAAGGACTCGGACGTCATGTGATTGATACCGCTCCCACTGCTCGACTGACACGATTCCCATGCAACACACTCACGCAACTACGGCGCCACCTTGGCGGGCAACGTCTCCTCCGCACGTGGGCGCCGGTGAGGGTGCCGCTGGTGATAGTGGCCCTCGGGGAAGGATCCCAGCCTAGACGACTTCGCCGGCCGGCTCGCCGCAGGCGCGACCGCTATTCCAGTCGGGCCCCAGCGTCGTGGCTGCTGGACCGGGGCGGTTCACCGCTCTCGAGGCTCGCGTCCAGACTTGCCGAAATGACCGCATCCATGATCGCGGTCAATCGCGGGCGACCGAGCTCGGGTGCGATCCGTGCCATCCGGGTCACGATCTCGCCCTCGCGTCGTGCATCGCGCTCGACGCGTCCGGACCTGCTCAGGTCCGACTTGTGCACCTGAATTGCGGCGGTCAGCCCCGCTCGCAATGCCAACAATCGAGCCAACTCCTCATCCAGGTCATCCACAGCGAGGCGTAGCACCGGCACCGGATCCGAGCCGGGCCAGAGCATCTGCACATCCGGCGAGCGCTCTTGGTTCGCGGCCCCGTCAGTGCGGCGTACCGCCAGCAGACCACGATGCCGATAGAAGCGACGAGCTCGCTCATTGGATTCGAAGACCCACAGCGCGAAGCCCGCTGGGCGCCGATGCTTGACGATATCCAGCAACGCGCCACCGATGCCATCGCCTTGCGCGCCCGGGTGCACGTACAAGGATTCGAGCCAGCTACCGTCCAGTCGGGCGAACCCGAGCACACCACCGCGGTGCGCTACCCACACCGACCCGTCGTCGGTCCGCCAGCCAGCGACCCACTCCCTGGTTTCCTCAGCCGAGTGCACCCCAGGGGGCAGCTGTGGCGCTGCGGCCGCCCGCGCAGCCAGGTAGACGTCGGCGATCAGCGGCAAGTCCTCGGCAGTCGCGGCTCGCAACACCACGTCATCGCTTAGCGGCGGACCGACGGTAGGCCGCTTCGGTCCGGGTCGATCAGCCATGCGCATCTCGCACTCGGCCTAGGGCCAGCTCAAGATCGTCGGGATAACGCGACTCGAACTCGACATACTCTCCCGACACGGGATGCACGAAACCCAGACGAGACGCGTGCAGCCACTGGCGCTCCACCCCCAGACGACGCGCCAAGGTGGGGTCTGCTCCATAGGTCAGATCGCCGACGCATGGATGCTTCAAGGCCGCCATGTGTACCCGGATCTGGTGGGTGCGCCCGGTTTCCAGCGTCACCTCCAGCAGGCTCGCGAACCGGTGCGCCTCCAAGGTGCGATAGTGGGTCACACTCGCTCGTCCGTCCCCCAGAACGGCGAATTTGTAATCCGCCTTGGGATGACGGCCGATCGGTGCGTCGATGGTGCCTTCGTGCGGATCCGGGTGTCCTTGCACCAACGTATGGTAAGTCTTGTCAACGGTCCGGTTCCGAAAGGCGTTCTTGAGCACCGAGTAGGCCTGCTCGGACTTACAGATGACCATCACCCCCGAGGTACCGACATCGAGCCTCTGCACGATGCCTTGCCGCTCGGCGGCTCCGCCGGTGGCGATCCGGAAGCCCGCTCCGGCCAGGTGACCGACCACTGTCGGCCCACGCCAGCCCGGGCTCGGATGTACCGCCACGCCGACCGGCTTGTCGATCACGACGATAGCGTCGTCGTCGTACACGATTTCGATCCCGGCGACCACAGCTGGCACCACCGCCAGTGGATCGATGGCCCTGGGAATGGTGACCTCAAGCATCGCCCCCTCGCGCACCCGGTCCGACTTGATCACCTTCTCGCCGTCGTGGACGACCAGGAGCTGGCGAATTAGCTCCTCCGAACGCGAGCGCGACAGCCCAAACATGCGCGCCATCGCGACATCAACTCGTTCGCCAGCCAGACCCTCGGGGATCAACACCGTCCGATGCTCCACGGGCCCGCTCTCTGGACTCATGCCGACTCCCGCGGGTCGGCGGGTGCCCGGCCGCCGGGCCCAGGATCGCGCAGCTCACGCGCGCCATCCACTCGAACACCACGCCATGCCTGCACCACGATGACCCCCGCCGCCACATTGATGCACACGTCGGCGACATTGAACACCGGCCACTTCGGCAGGGCGAGGAAGTCAACGACATGGCCTCGAAACGGTCCGGGCTGGCGCACCAGGCGATCGGTGAGGTTGCCGAGGACACCCGCCAACAGCAACCCGAGGCCCCATGCCCATACCCGCGTACGGGTGCGCCAGCCGACAACTGCGACTACGCATGTGGCACCGATGGCCAGGAAGGTCAGGGCCACGGTGAAGTTGGTGCCGATGCTGAAGGCAGCGCCCGGGTTGTAGACCAACCGCAACGTCAAGACCGGGCCGGCCACCTCGACTTCGCGTCCGGCGTTGAGGGTGCGCACGGCCGCTATCTTGCTGATGACATCGATCGCGTAGGCAGTCGCGGCAACGACCAGGAACAAGGCGCGCCGACGCTTCGGCAGACTCGATGATGCGGCGACCCGGCCTCCAGCGTCGTCCGCGTTCAGCGACGTTCCTCGCGCTGCTTGCATGACAAACACAGTGTGGCACGCGGAAAGGCCATCATCCGCATCTTGCCGATCGGCTGCCCACACGACTCGCACACCCCGTAGGTGCCCTCGTCGATATGCTGCAAGGCTCGGTCAATCTGCGCCAGCATCTCGCGCTCGTTGTTGACGACCGTCAGTTCCTGGTCGCGCTCGAAGCTGGTCGCGCCCATGTCGGCCTGGTCTTGACCGGCGCCGTCACCCGCATCGCGCATCAGTCCCGCCAACTCGACTTGTTGGCTCGCAAGCAGGGTCAGGAGCCGATCTCGATGGTCGTGCAGTTCGCCGAGCACCTCGGTGAGCTCAACCTTGGTCCACGGTTTCTCGCCGGCCTTGTACGCAAGTGAGTTGGCCTGGATCGGTCTCTCCACCGCCGGCGCCTCTGCCTGCTTCGGCACGGTGGGGGCACTCAGGGTTGCCGCGTCCGCACTCTTGCGCGACTTGCTCGCTGTCATGCGGTCTCCTCGCTCGGGGGTTGTCCACGGAGGCTAGCTGCCCGACGACCTCAGCTCAACAAGGCACGCCAGGCGAATCTGGAACATCACTAGGGACTTAGCCGTCGTCTTCGCCGAGGATGGACCTCAGGCGCTTGGGTGCGGTCATGCTCTCGACCGTCGGCGCGGCGGTCTCCGCGCTGTTCTCCAGGCCCTCCAACTGTTGCACGAAGTAGCTCTTGAGGCGGGACCGGTATTCGCGCTCGAACGCTCGGAGGTTCTCCACCTCCATGTTGAGCTTGTCCCGCTCGCGTTCCAGGTCTCCGAACAGCTGCTGGCGCCGCTCGGCGGTCTCGGAGTCAACCATCTGCGAGCGAGACCGAGCGTCGGCCTCGAGCCGATCAGCCTTGCTCTTGGATTCGAACTCCAGACGCTCGGCCTTGGTGCGTGCCTCGCCGATAATCTTGTCCGCCTCGTTCTTGGCCTCTTCGACGAGTTCGTCCGCGTTGCGAGTAGCGATCTCCAGCAAGCGGGCCGCTGCATTGGATGCCTCCGGGACCGTCTCGACCCGAATGGTCTGCACATCGGAGTCTGCCGAGGAGACCGGGGCCGAGGCGGCGACGAATGGCGGCGGAGCGGGAACAATGGGCTCGGGAATTCGCTCCGGCACGATGGGCTCAGGCGGTGGCTCGGCGAAGATGTTGGCCGAGGTGCCGCTTCCTTCGGTCTGAGCCAGGGCCAGCTTCGCGCGGAGGTCTTCATTCTCACGGGTCAGCCGAGCGAGCTCCGCTTCGACTTCATCGAGGAACTGATCAACCTCCCCCATGTCGTAACCCTCGCGGAGTCGCACCGGAGTAAAGCGCTTGTTGCTCACGTCCTCAGGTGTCAGCGGCATTGACCTCACCCATTCGTAAGTCGCAGGAATCGCACACGTCGCAACGAACAATAGCGCCTATCGCCGGCTTGCCGTTAGCCACGCTCACCAGGCGACGGAACTCCGGCAAGGCCGCTGTGGGCCGGCCGCAGGTCGACCGGCCGCCACGTCGCACCCGGTGTGCCGATGATGACGTGCCATGGCAGCGCAGAGTTGTCCTTAGAGCAGAGTTTGTCTATTGACGAAGAGGAGAATCGACGCTGCGACCAGGACCAGGATGAAGCTCACGTCGAGAGCGATTGAGCCGATCCGGAACGGCGGAATGAAGCGACGGAGCAGCTTGATGGGCGGATCGGTGATCGAATAGGTCCACTCCAGGAGAATGACCAGCAAACCCCGTGGAGCCCACGACCTGGCAAACACCTGGACCCAGTCGAACACGAACCGGGTCCACAAGAAGACAAGGAAGAACCACAATAGGCCCTCGATGATCTGGCCTGGAATCGATGCCATCTGCGCTCAGCTCTGGTTGAAGAAGCCGCCCTCGGCGATCCGCTGCTTGTCCTCGGCCGCGACGTGCACATTGGGCGGCGAGAGCAGGAACACCTTGGCGGTGATGCGTTCGATTGTGCCACGTGAGGCAAACACCAGCCCGGCGGCGAAGTCAACCAGCCTCTTCGCATCCACGTCGTCCATCTCCCCCAGGTTCATGATGACCGGTGTACCTTCGCGGAAGTTTTCGCCCACGGTGCGCGCCTCGTTGTAGGTACGCGGATGGAGGGCGGTGATACGAGCGAGTTCCGCCACCGAGCCCGCCGGGGCGGATCGGCGACGCTCGGCGAGATCGGTGACCGCGGCCGCCTCCGCCCGTGCTGAACGCTGGGTGCCCCGGGCGAGAGCTCGGTCATCCACCGCGCCGAGCTGTTGACTGTCGTACTCGTCGTCGTACTCGTCGTAGCGACCGGTGTCCTCAACCAAGCCAAGGTATTCGCCGATCTTGCGCATCGAGCCGCTCATGAGCTAGACCTCCGGTGTGCCGACAGTGCCCACGTTGGTGGGTATGGACTAATGGTGACCATACTGGACCTGGGGCCGGAGACCGAGGACCGAACGCCCGACACGCACGTGTGTCGCGCCCGCCGCGATCGCGTGCTCCAGGTCGTCGCTCATGCCAGCCGAGAGCCAGGTCGCCCGAGGGTGATCGACCAAGAAGGAAGCTCGGATTTCCGCCAGCCGGTCAAAGGCCGCTCGAGGCTCCTCGGCTAGCGGTGCGATAGCCATCAACCCGCCCAAAGTGAGCTCGGCCGAGGAGGCGACCGCGGCAGCCAGGCGGGGCAGTTCAGCAGCCGTGGCACCGGCTCGCTGGCCAGCGGAAGCGGGTTGATCCAGGGCGACCTGGACCAGGCAACGCAGCGGCGAGGTTCGCCGCGACTCGACGACTCCGCGCGCCAGCGGCGAGACCAGCTTGAGCCGGTCGACCGAGTGGACGACATCGGCGTAGGACGCGACGACGCGCGCTTTGTTGCTTTGCAGCCCCCCGATGAAGTGCCAGCCAAGGTCCAGATCTCCACAGGCCGCCCACTTGTCCGCCGCCTCCGGGTGGCGGCTCTCGCCGACATCGGTGACTCCGAGCTCGGCCAGCAGACGGACGTCTGCGGCCGGGAAGAACTTGGTCACCACCAGCACCGCCACCGACTCGAGGCTGCGGTTCGCGCCGGCGCAGGCCGCCGCGACCCGACCCTGTACTCGAGTCAGGTTGGCGCGCAATTCCGCACGGCGAGTTCGATCATCTCCGGTCATCAGGTCAGCCAAATCATTCCGGCCATCCGCCCGGCAGAGTGCCCGTCGCGTCGATACGAATGCCAGGTCGAGCCTTCGTAGGTACAGCAGGAGTCGGCGAGCAATCTCGTGTGGACACACCCGAGCTCCTCGAGCTGGGCGATCACCCCGGCACCGACATCGAGTGCCGGAGTCCCCCAAGTCGTCACCGAGTACGCCGCCGGCACCACGTTCGCCACCTCCTCACGCATTCGGTCCGGCACCTCATAGCAGCCGCCACAGATGTGCGGGCCGATCCAGGACCGGATCCGGTCGGCACCCAGGCCGCGCATCTCACGCACCGTGGCCGCCACTATCCCGGCAGTCAGCCCGACCCGGCCCGCATGCGCGACCCCGACCACGCGCGCGACGGGGTCGGCGAGCAGAACCGGCACACAGTCCGCCACTCGGACAACGACCGCGACCCGCGCCCGCGCCGTCACCAGCCCATCGACCACCGGTAGCCCCGTTCCGAGCGGCCCGCCATCGACCACTCGCACTCGCGCGCCATGAACTTGCCGCATCAACACTGGCCTGGCGCCGCTGATCGCGGCCACCCGCGCGACGGCGGCGCTACGCGCGGACCCGCCCTGCTGGTCACCGAAGTCCATGGACGAGTCACTGAACGCCACCTCGATGGTGCCGGGGTCGACTGTCCAGTGCTCGCGGTAGGCGAACATAGTCACTTCAAGAAGTCGGGCACGTCCAGCTCGTCGTCAGCCACGACCGGCCGCCCTCCGACCGCCGCGGGTGCCATGGTCGCCCGGTCGGGCTGTTCGGGGTCCCGCTCGATCGTCTGGTCCACGCTGGGCGCGACCTCGATGGTCGCAGCCACGAGGCCGCCGTTCTTGGTCGGATTCACCCCGGCTGAACGGACTGGGTCCAACGACTTGCGTAGGCCCCGGCCTTCCTCACGACGTTTGGGCATGCCGCCGTCGAACCCGGCCGCGATCACGGTGACTCGGACCTCATCACCCAGCGCGTCGTCGATCGTGGCACCGAAGATGATGTTCGCGTCCGGATGAGCTGCCTCGGCCACCAGCGCTGCGGCCTCATTGATCTCGAAAAGTCCAAGGTCGGAGCCCCCGGCGATGGACAGCAACACACCGTGGGCGCCATCGATAGAGGCCTCGAGAAGTGGGCTGGACACCGCCATTTCCGCGGCTATCACCGACCGGTCGTCGCCGCGCGCCGATCCGATGCCCATCAACGCCGAGCCGGCGTTGGCCATGACCGACTTGACGTCGGCGAAGTCCAAGTTGATCAGACCTGGTGTGGTGATCAAGTCGGTAATGCCGGAGACCCCTTGCAGCAGCACCTGATCGGCTTGCTTGAACGCGTCGAGTACCGAGACCGTACGATCGCTGATCGAAAGCAGCCGATCGTTCGGAATCACGATGAGCGTATCCACCTCTTCACGAAGAGCGTTGATCCCCTCCTCGGCGGAGGTGGCTCGCCGGCGGCCCTCGAAGGCGAACGGCCGAGTGACCACGCCGATAGTCAAGGCACCGAGCGAACGAGCGATCCGGGCGACGACCGGGGCGCCGCCGGTCCCGGTGCCGCCACCTTCGCCCGCGGTCACGAACACCATGTCCGCGCCCTTCATCACCTCCTCGATCTCCTCGGCGTGATCCTCCGCAGCGCGACGCCCAACACTTGGATCGGCGCCGGCGCCCAGACCTCGGGTCAACTCGCGACCGATGTCGAGCTTCACGTCCGCATCACTCATCAACAGCGCTTGCGCATCGGTGTTGATGGCGATGAACTCAACGCCTTTGAGCCCGACATCGATCATCCGATTCACGGCGTTGACGCCGCCGCCACCGATTCCGACGACCTTGATGATGGCCAGATAGTTCTGCGCTGCCACGGCGCCCACCCTCCTACGTTGGGAAAGACCTAGTGCCTCTTGGCTAGTGGAAAGCTTGCGGATCGACTATTCGTGTCCAGCGACCTGTAACTGTAACCGTCAAGTTGAGGGTTACAGTTATGTCAACCTGGTCACTGTGATCGACGTTAGGCAGTGCGGCATTGATTCGGCGAGCGACACGCGGACACTGGACCGGATTTCTGGGCCAGACTCCTGGACCACACTGCTCGGCACCAACCTTGGCCCAGGCTCTCCGGCTCAGACCAGGCGACTTTGTGCTCAGTCTCGATATGTGGGCAGTCCAGGCACCGATACGTCATACCGGCGGGCCGGGATCGCCAACAGCTTGCCCACTACCCGCCCTTTGTCGACCGACTCCTCCGCGCTCCCCCACAACACAACTCGATCGTCTCGAAGCACCAGCGAGATCCGATCGATGGTCTCCACCGACACGTAACTCACCAGCCTGGACACCTCCGGAGGCAATGCGGCGAGAACCTGGCCCGCTTCGTGCAGCGTGTCGGTGTCGACGGTGAGCTCAGTACGAATTCTGGGCAGCCCGGACGGTGCCGAACGGTAGCCCCGAAACAACACTCCGCTTTCATCCATGCCGCGAATCCGACCACCGATCTCGACAACGGCCACCGCGCGCCGCTCGGTCACCTCGACCAGGACCGTGTCCGGCCAGATCCGCGTGACCTCAGCCGAGCGAACTGGGGCCAATGCCTCCACTCGGGCATCGACCGCGTCGAGGTCCACCTGGACTAGCGGCTCACCGAGCCGCAGGCGGGCGGCCGCATCAACCTGAGCCGCGGTGAGCAACTCGGTACCTCGAACCTCCACCGACCTCGCCACGAGCATTGGCGAGAAGTACACCGCCCACCCGGCACCGAGTAGCAATCCGGTACCCAACGCCGCCAGGGCGATCAGACGCCAAACGTGCCACCGTCTGCGCCATTGCCGACGCCGAAAGCGGCGCCTGGTCCGCTCGTCATCGGACCGGACAGGTCCGGTCGGGCCCGCGACTCTCCCGCGCAGCGGCAGTCTAGTGGTCACCGGAAGCTCCGCCGGCGTGCGATTCCAGCAGCCGAAGTATCGGCTCGCCGAGTTCGGTGACGTCTCCAGCCCCTAGGGTCAGGATCAGATCCCCGGCCCGGGACTCCGTCACCAGTCGAGCCGGTACCAAGGTGGCGTCCGGTTCGAAGAATGCCCGATCAGGTATCGCCGCATCGACGATCAGTTGGCCGGATACTGCCGGGTCAGCCGACTCCCGCGCCAGGTAGATGTCCAGCACCAAGACGTAGTCGGCCGCGTTCAGCGCCTGCCCCATCTCCACGGCAAAGATTCGGGTACGGGAAACCAGGTGCGGCTGGAAGGCGACCAAGACCCGGCCGCCGTCGGCGATGGCGCGTGCTGCCGCCAGGTCGGCGGCGATCTCGCGTGGATGGTGCGCGTAGCTGTCGTAAACCCGAACTCCACCCGCCTCGCCCTTGGACTCCATCCGCCGATGCGTACCGGTAAAGCCCTCGAGTCCCCGCTTCAATCCATCGAAGTCGAAACCGAGCCAGAGCCCAAGGCCCAGTGCGGCAAGTGCGTCCAGCACGTAGTGCTGGCCGGGGATTTGCAGCGTTATCTCGCCGATCGGCGTCAGGTGGCCACTGCGATGCGGAGAATCAGACCTGCGCTCAACCACAAAGGTCGACGTCCGTCCCGCGAACCGGATTCGCGCTGCTCGCAGCTCGGCATCGGGCGCGGTGCCCACTCGCAACACCGACGCGGCCCGGTTCGCGGTAACCTCCGCCAGGGCCCGGGCGCCGGGGTCGTCGACCACACACACCAGAGTGCCGGCCGGATCAACGAGCCCGGCGAATTCGTCAAAGGCGCGGCGATAGGCGGCTTCGGTGCCGTAGTGGTCGAGGTGGTCGGCCTCCACGTTGGTCACGATGGCCGCGAAGGGCGAATACACCAGGAAGGCACCATCGCTTTCGTCGGCCTCGGCCACGAAGTACGACCCGCTACCGTCGGCCGCGTTGGTGCCGCGCTGGGTAAGGTCTCCGCCGATAGCGAATGCCGGGTCGGCACCGGCCGCGGCGAGTGCGCAGGCCAGCAACGAGGTGGTTGTGGTCTTGCCGTGCGTACCCGCGACCGCGAGCACTCGCTGACCGGCCATCACCGAGGCCAACGCCGCTGATCGAGGCCACAGCCGCAAGCCCAGGCGGATGGCCTCGACCACCTCCGGGTTATCCGCTGGCACCGCCGTCGACACCACCACCGTGTCACAGTGGTGCACCAGCTCTCGACGATGTCCGACGTAGACCTGAGCGCCGGCCTGGCGTAGCGCCCCCAGCGTTGGGGAGTCGCGCCCGTCGCTCCCACTGACGGCGATTCCTCTGGCAAGCATGATCCGCGCGATCGCGGAGAGCCCGGCTCCGCCGATACCGACAAAGTGCACCCGGCCCAGGGCACGGCAATCCGTGATTTCGTCGGGCACCGGGACTCTCACTGGCGCACCATGGTGCTGTCGACCGGGCCAGATGACTCGCTGATGCACCCTTGGTTCCCACCGGACCGCCGCCATGGACTCATCGAGATACCTCCTGGATCATCGCGGCGAGCGCGTCATCGGCATGTCTGGAGACAAGGGTGCTGGCCGCCGTCCCCATGATCTTCAGCCGAGCCGGGTCCGTGATGAGACCGACAACACGATCGGCCACCCAGGCAGTCGTCAGGTCGGCATCGTCGACAAGGGTGGCACCGCCTACCTCGACAATCGGCTGGGCATTGAACCGCTGCTCACCGTTACCGATGGGCAGCGGAACGAAGACCGCGGGCAGTCCCACCGCGGCGGCCTCGCTGACGCTCGATGCGCCGGCTCGGCAGAGCACCAGGTCGGCTGCCGCATACGCGAGGTCCATCCGGTCAACAAACGGAACGACCACATATGGCACGTCGGTCACCACGGGATCCGCGACGCCTCGGGGGCCGCTGACATGCAACACCTGAACACGGCCACGACTCAGCGCCTCCGCCGCGTCGGCTACCGCCTGGTTCAGCCGGGTGGCGCCTTGCGAACCACCAGTGACCAGGAGGGTCGGCAGATCCGAAGCCAGGCCGAAGAACGACCGGGCTTCGGCGCGCTTAGCCTCGCGGTCCAGGGTCGAGATCATCCGGCGTAGCGGCAATCCCACCAACCGCGCGTGCGGCAGCGGGGTAGCCGGGAAACTCACCGCGACCTGGTCGGTCAGCCTCGCCCCGATCTTGTTCGCCAGACCGGGCAATGCGTTCTGCTCGTGCACGACGATCGGGATCTTGCGACGGCGGGCCGCCAGATAGGCAGGCAGCGAGACGTACCCGCCGTAACCGACGACGACCGTCGGCCGAAAGCTGTCGAGCACTGCGAGGGTCTCGATCATGGCGCGCCGCAGTCGCGCCGGCACCCGGCCCAGCTCGAGCGTCAGCGCTCGCGGTAGCGGTACGGGCGAGATCAGCTCCAACGCATACCCGGCCGCTGGCACCACCCTGGTCTCCAGTCCACGGGCGGTGCCGAGACACACGATGTCGACGGTGGCGTCCAGTCGCCGCAGCGCATCGGCGGTCGCCAGCAGTGGCGAGGTGTGCC
>JBOFLH010000646.1:0-5763 GCA_051657765.1 Nocardioides sp.
GACTCCAGACTGGGTCGGCCACATACACCGCGCCCAGTTCGATGACGGCCTCACCGGCGTCGACTGGGTCAATAGACCCAGCCCCAACTTCCCCGACCAAGTCGTCCAAACCCTGCTCATACATCCCAACGGACGAACCGACCTACACCCACCAGTCGTCTACGCCGGTGAACTCCCCGAAATCATCCACACCGAAGACTGGCTCGCCTACACCATCCTCACCGCCAACATCGCCGGCATCCTCGGCCGCGCCAACGAAGCCACCCGCACCCTCACCCGACGCCAAGCCACCTAGCCACACGCGGCCGGCAAAGCCGGCCGGACCCAGACTCGCCTGCAACTGCCGGAAAACCAGAACCGGAGTCACCGTGCGGGCCGGGCAGGCCACCGAGGCTAACGCGTTGGGCGAGCATGTTGCCGTTGATCTCGCCGACGGCCAGCCGCAGGAGGGTTCCGGACCATGCTCAATCCGAGCACGTACATGGCACGAGGCCGGTTCCGTAATCTGGAAACCGGCCTCTGAACTCCGCAAATACTGGTGGGCGATACTGGGTTCGAACCAGTGACCTCTTCGGTGTGAATCCGATCCGGCGCGCCGCTCGGGTTCATCTCCGGCTGTGGTGCTGTCCCGTTGAGTCCGGGTGCCTCGTGGAGTGGCGCGCTCGGTTGTCAGGCAGTTCGTCAGGCACGAGCGTCCTCACCCTGTTGACCGATGACAGGCCTGCGCGATGCCTTCCCCCCGGATCGGCGGGAGTTTCGTAGAGACACACGAACCCTAGAACAAACCGGCCACTTGGGTTCCGGATCAGCCGAACACTGCGGTCGCGAGGCTACTCACGCCGACCGCGATAGAGACCACCGAAGAGACGGTCGCCAGGGTGTTCTGCGGACTGGTCCACAACCCACGATTGAGGTCACGCCAACTCGCCGGCACGACTATCGACTTCGCTCGCTGCCACTTGTGCTGCCGGACCTGATTACAACCTCGAAGAAGCCCGTACGAGTTATTTCGGCACCGTTCGCCATCGATCCGGATCTCCGCTCCGCACCACGTCGGCGCAGCCAGCGCCGCGTAGTACAGGCCAACAGCCGCAAGAAAGAGACCAGCAGACGGCGACAACCTCCCGTCCAACCACAAGAAAACACCGATTCCGAGAAGCACATAGCCCCAGTACCGCCGAAAGAACTTCTTCATGACAACCCCTCCCCGAGCAGAGGACACCGTAAAAACCCAACGGTACTGAACACCGATGCCCGGCAACAACAGCCAACCCGGTTCTCAAGTCACAGTCACGAGACACCCATGAGCCGCCCCGGTCTCCGGACTTACCGGGGCGGGTCACCCAGGCCGCACGCAGGTGGCAAGATTGCGCCGCCGAACTCCACGCCGCACTAGAAGCCAACACAGACGATGCGCCGAAGCGGTACCGATCCGCCTTCACAGCGGCAGGAGTCGCACGAGATCACGTCTACGAGGCTGCCCGACACGAGCTGGACGTTCACGGTGGATCAACCTCACTGACAGGCTGAACCCGCCTCTTCGTCCCGAACTACGCGCAGATCGGGCGATGTCGGTCGGTCAGGCTGCGGGCGGACCAGCCGGAGGCGATCGCGGTCAGGCGTCGCCGGTCCGGCTGCTGTACTTCTCTGCTGTACTTCAGCGCAAGCCGGCCGGTGAGTGGAATCATCCCGACAGGACCTCTTCCGTGGCAGGGCTGGTCCGTAGGGGTTGAGGCCGGCTTTTGTCGCTGGACCCTACTACGTCATCTACTGTCGTGCACCTGCGGGGTGCAGTCACAATAGCCAGCAGCGTGAGCTGAATTTCACAGAAACTGACCCCAAGGGGACGTGATTGGTCCAAGATGGATCTGTTTGGACCAATCCGTGACTCACTCCGAGAGGCCCCCCATGATGCGTGATCAACCCGACGCTTGCCTGACGGCTCTTGTAACTCACGAGGACGCTCGCCGCCGCCTCAATCGTTTCTGGAATCTACTATATGCAGTCAGTGTTGCCTTGGCGGCCAGTACCATCTGGCTCATTGCATCAGCCTTATTCGGAAGCAACCCAAGCACAGCGGTCTCGGCCACGACAACGGTCGTGTCGGGTGCCGGCCTTGCGTTCGTAGTCAAGATGAAGGATAGCGCGGCCGCTGCGCTCAAACAGAGCCAAGCCACCGTGGCCGAGGTGTGCAGAACCCCATCTCGCAATAGCCGTAGCCTCGCGCCAGCCGCTGTCAAGATCCCGAGCGACGCGCTTGAAATCATCACAGGTCTCAAGTGAATTTACCTATAGTAACGGCACCCTGGTCGAAGATTACCGAATATTTGCTGCCGACGCGGCATGTGCCCAGCAGTAAGGACGCCGTGCCGTCACTAACTAGTCCGGAAGGTCGGGGATTGTGCGAGACGCTCTAATCGTTGGAATTGACACATATAGTGATTCGCGCCTCAATGGCTGCGTGCGTGACGCGCAAGATATTGCCGCATGTTTATCTCTTGAGCAGTATGGCTTCGACTGCACCACAATTCTCAGCCATGATGCCACACGCAGAAGAATACTAGAGAAATTAGGCAGTCTGTGCTATGGCAAAGAGGGTCGTGATACGTTGGTATTCTACTTCGCCGGCCATGGCCAGTTCCTGGGGGATCATGGACACATAGTGTCCATCGATGGTTCAGAGTTTGATCCAGGAATTTCTCTTTCCCATCTCGGTCAATTAATGGAGTCAGCAAGTAGTCGATACCGTCATGTCATCGCTATTCTCGACTGTTGCCATTCGGGAGCGGCGCTGACGTGGACCTCGGGACGGCCACTACAACCTCGTGATGTTGAGCGCGAAATGCCTGGCGTGAATGAGTCCCGGTGCGTGCTTGCCGCCTGTAGGCCCGAAGAACTTGCATTCGAGAATGGCACCCACGGCTACTTCACAGCCGCTGCTCTTGAAGGGCTTCTTGGAGACGCGGTCAACTTTGACGGAGAAGTGACTTTACTTGGACTCTATGATTACATCAGTGGTGCGGTACCAACCGAGGTTCAGACAACAGTCTTTAAGGGCGACGTGGCTGGAACAGTAGTGCTTGCAACGGGGTGGACGCCGCGTGTTGGCCGACCCATTGGGCACGACGAGAAGAATAGAGTCCTAGCTCGTGCTCAGAATTTGCTTGACGAGCACTATATTTTGCAACAACGGGAGTTCGCGAACCACGATCACAAGGTTCGTGAAGGTGCGCGACAGTGTGCGTTGCGTTTGGAGCCGAAGATCAACTGGTTCGACGAAACTGAGGCCGCGCTTCCTGATGTGCGGCGCGATCCAGCTTGGCGGCTCTATAGAAAGAGACTACTTGAGTTTCAAGCGGCACTCGCGGACGTTACTGAGCAACAGGTGTTAAGCGTAGGAAAAGTAGTCCGGCACCTTGGTCGAGGCGGCTATGGTCACGTCTGGTGCGTGAAGTCCCTCCAAGGCGAAATCGCAGTCAAAATATTTCACGGAAATGAATTGGACGATAGCGTAAAAACACAGCGATTCAAGAATGGTTATGAAAATATGCGGCAGCTGTCGCACCCTCGCATCGTAGAAGTACGCCAGCTACTACTTGCACCCTTCGGTCTGGTCATGGACTACATACCGGGTGAAAATTTGCGACACTCGTACTTGGATCGCGACGATCGAGAAAGTTTGCTTCGCCTATTAGTTGAGATTGCTGAAACTGTGAGTCACGCTCATGATCGAGGTGTCAGACACAGAGATATCAAACCCGAGAACATCATTCTTTTGTGGGACGAAAGTGGCAAACCGCTACCCTACCTTACCGATTTCGATCTTGCGTACCACGAAACAAATCGGACAATCACGACCAATCTGGGAGTCGGTGGTGTGATCAACTATGCCGCACCGGAACAGTTCTACATGCCGAATACGGCACTAGCCCGAGCCGAGACCGTGGATGTTTATGGCTTCGCGCAACTGCTATTTTTTGTGATAGTAGGGCGCGATCCCGTCGCTGATTCTCAAGATGAGAACATAGCGATGCTTCAGCGAACACTCAGTGACTGGGTGGATGCGCGGGCCGCTGAGAATCTTCTGCGCCTATACGCCTCGTGTTCAGAGCGTGATGCTTCCGTTCGATTGCAGACAATGCGTGAGGTTCTAATCTTGCTTACGGCAGCCGAGAATATCGTGCTTGCCTCGTCTGGGAGGGACGACGTTTCAATTGAAGATTTCCTCGAACGTCTCGCGCATCTGTATGCGGGCCTAGGAAATCATCGTACTACGGAGGAGCGAGCCGAGATGGCCAGCTTGTCTGGTCAGGTCAATATCGCTGTACGAAACAGAGGGCAGTCTGGAAAGTCAGACCAGGAGGTCGACCTTGAGATCGAACTCTCGGCTGGCTCTACGTTGCCTATCAACTTCTTGACGTCAGGCGCAGCGGGTCGTAAAGCAATTAACTCACGGCTAGACCGGGCGCTCCGGCGCTATCCGAATACGACTAGGCACGCTGGAAGCAAAGGGGTCTTTCAAACATTCGTACATCTCAATAGAGTTCCACTCACTTTGGCCGGACTAGATCGTGCTAACCAGGTTCTGGGCACAGCCGTGTCAAGCATTGAACAGTGGTAGGTACCACGAACGCCGGCGGCCTCGATACTTTGGAACGGATCCAGCGCTGTAGGAGACGATTCGGCGTATAGCTCCGACCACAGCGGCATGTACGGCAGCGACGACGGCCACTTCCGAGGCGTTCGCGCCAGCCGAGGCCGCCCGCCCGGAGCCCGACCGAGGGCGGCGGGCGGTGCGGCCGTCCTGTGGCGGCGGCGCGTGCAGCCCCCGGTGGGGGCTGTCTTGATTTTGTATAGAAAGTTGTCAAGGTTGCGGCAACGACGACTTCGGTCACGTCGGTTCGGGGGCTGCCAGACAGGCTCGGCCACGATCCGACCAGAGCGCGAAACACCGACCATTCACGGTCGCTGCGGCGACGGGTGAGCACAAGAAGGTTTCGGTATCAAGCAGTTCCCAGCGATCAGGATCCAGGGACCGATGGAGCCGGTTTCGGTACTCGGGTACATCCGCAACGGTGGACGTTGGCCGGGCGGCCCGGCCAAGCTCGCAGCGGTCTCCATCGCAGCCTCAGTGGCCCGACCTGCACCGCTGGGGCGTACGCCACACGTCGGGGAACCGCGCTCCCCCTCCCTCGTCCAGGTCAGTCCGGTTGACGATGTCTCGATCGGGAAACCGGAGGTACTCCGTTGCTGGCGCCGAGTTGGGTCTGCCGGCCGGCTGAAGTCATGCGCCGGCGTCGGCCAGTGTGGCAAGCAGTTCGGTGGTCAGTCCGGGTGCGGTGGCGATGGTGGTGGCGGCGTTGAGCTGGTGTGGTCTGCCAGAGGTATCGGTGACGTTGGCGCCGGCTTCGCGGGCGATGAGTACGCCGGGGGCGGTGTCCCACGGCTTGTTCGAGAGCATGATCGATGCGTCGAGGATTCCTTCCGCGACCCAGACGAGGTCGATAGCCGCTGAGCCGAGCATCCGGACCCGCTGGGCACGTTCGGCCAGCAGACTGGTGACCTTGAGCCTGGTGCGGTTTCGGTCGGTCGAGTCGGGTCCGGTGGCATAATCCCCGATCGCGACCATGGCTGTACCCAGATTGACGCAGTTGCTCGCTCGGAGGAGCGTGTCATCGCGGTAAGCACCCTCGCCACGGATTGCGTGGTAGCGCGTGCCGAGGAATGGGACATCGATGACCGCTACTTGGGGCTCCCCGTCGT
>JBOFLH010000647.1:0-2447 GCA_051657765.1 Nocardioides sp.
ACTGCACCGGGAACTCGCCAGACAGCAGCACCTGGAACCTGGGCGCCAGTCGCGCCAGCCGGCGCAATGCCTGATCGAGCGCTGCATAGGAGTTCCGCCAGCCGCTCAGCAGCGCGTCGGCCACCTCGCCGGTCAATTCCAGCTCCGGACCGGACTCGGCGTCGAATCGGGTCAGCACAGCCAGTGTCAAGCCGGCCAACCGCCAGGGGTTGAGATTGTCCAGGACGGTGGGCTCCCAGAAGTCGGCGTGCCCAGTCCCCATCCACACCACCTCGCAGACGGCAGCGGAGTCGCTCAGACTCGCGCCGTAGCTGCTCAACGCTTGGCAGACATCAACCAGGTTCCAGCCGGGATAGCGTTCGGTGACCGCGATCATTCGGTCGCGACTGATCTCCAGAACACGGTGTCCATCGATGTCGCGGGTCCAGGATTGGAAGAACAGTCGGGCCAGGCCGTCGTGTGCCGCCAGGCCATTTCGGCCGTCGGGGCCAGCCGAATCGGGCGCGACCTGGTTCGACGTACCGAGGCCCGGGCCTGACGTGGTTGATCCCGGCCCAAGTGGTCCCGACTGGGCTAGCCCAAGTTCGGCAGCTCGGGCATTTATGGCGATCGACAGGCAACCCAGGAGGTAGTCCCGCTCACCCACGCCGGGCTGATCCGGGCACATCAACCACCCGATCACCGCCGGTGTGTCCGACTGAGCCGAGGCCTGGGAACCGAAGGCGACCCCTAACGCGTTGCCATCGGCGTCGGTGAGCGAGAGTACGACATCGGCGGCGGCTAGCTGGGTTAATGCCACAGCCGGATCGAGGATCTCGCCCAGCTGAGCGGCGATCAGTTCGGCGACCCCGCGCACTGCGCCGCGCACTACCCGCGTTCGAGGTGCTGGAGTCATTCCGGTCGCGAGAGTGACCCACTCTGCCGGCTCTCGGTGCGACGGCTTGCTGGTCACCAGCACCGCGCGGCCGTTCATCAGGTGGTACGTCGGACCGGTCGCCGGCACGCTTGGGTCGGCGTTCAGCGGCGGGTCAGCAGGCAAGTCGACCGTGCGGGAGGCCGGTGCGAGTGTGTATTCGGAGCGCAATCCGGGCGTGGTGGCAGATGCCCGGGTGAGGTAGATCAGGAACCTGTTGGTATCCGGTTCCGAGTGATTCGACTCGGTCACCAACGACGCGCGTCCGAAGTAGGCGCCGGTTGCCAGCGACGGTGCGAACCCGACCGCGGCGACATGGGAGCTGTCGATGAAGTGGTATCGCTCTCCGGACTCAAGAGCGGCCACGAGTTGTGAGTCAGCCTCCTCGCCCGACCTGGGATCGACCAACACAAAGCCACCCAAGGCCGCACCCTGCCGCGGGCGCACCACCACTGCCTCGTGCCACCCGTCGGCCACGGCCACCACCATGCCCCGCGGCTCGGGCCACATCCCGATGTGCGCGGACACGTCCTCGAAGCTGGCGAAGCCCTCGCCCAGGGCCTGACCACACAGGTAGGCCGCGTGGTCGGCGTCCAACTCGTCCGGCAACGCCGAGGCGTCTCGATCCGCGTCGAGCACACAGCGGGTCAGCGCGGCGCGCACCGAATTGGCGTCATCGGCGGGACTGACCGGTACCTCGCCCACGGATTCCGCATGGCCGGGCTCGTCACCACCTGGCTCCTCGTCCGTCACACCCGTGGCCGTCTGATCATCCTGGCGGATCCGGCGCACCATGAAGCCGGTGACGTCGAATCGCTGATCGATCCGGGCATCTCGGAAGTCGGCGCCGGAGACGAGGGCGCCTGACAGGTCCGCGGTCGTCAGATCCGCGTTCACGAATCTGACTTCGGTCAGATCCGCCTGGCGGAAGCTGGCCTTGATGGCGACCACCTCGCTGAGGTCTGCCCGGGTCAACCGCGCTTGGGTGAGATCAGCTCTGATCAACAGAGCCTCCCGGAGATTCGTGTCGATCAACCGGGCTCGACGTAGATTCGCGCCGGTCAGATTGGCGCGGACAAACGACAACCCGGACAGATCGGTGTCAGCGAGCTCGAGGCTCACGATCAGCGTCAGGTCCGGCTGCGCCACCAACAGACCGGCAACAGCCGCCGTATAGCTCAATCCGCGTTCTTGCTGGGTCGCGATAGCAAGCTCGCTTGCCGCTATTGGTAGGAATCGGCGGTCCTCGGTGCCGTCAATCTGATCTGCGAGGTTCGCTATCAGGGCCGCGGAGCCGGTCAACCATGGGTCTTCGTCGGTCCACCCGGCGTAGGAGCCCAAGGCAGGCACCCGGCGACCATCGAGGTCGGCACGGCCTCCGAGGCCCAGCGCGAACGAGCCTCGGTAGGCAAGGAGTAGGCGGGTGAATCGCGTCGCCAGTGAGCCCAATGCCTTGCGGACGTCAACCGGTCGTGCCTGCAGCTGGCTGCCCACCCGGTCAATCAGATCCTGCGAGATCTCCAGGATCTGAACA
>JBOFLH010000648.1:0-5809 GCA_051657765.1 Nocardioides sp.
GCCACGGATGCCTTGCCGACCGGTTCCGTTTGCTAGAGTTCCCCCGCACTCGTCCGGGTGGCGGAATTGGCAGACGCGCTAGCTTGAGGTGCTAGTGCCCGTATTAGGGCGTGGGGGTTCAAGTCCCCCCTCGGACACTCGAAGCCTAGGGTCGCTGAACTCGGCTTCTGTCTGTTCGGGGCCGGCAATGCCGCTTGAAGGGGTAGCACCGGAGTGCTACCAGAGCCTCGCTGGAAGGGCCGGGGATGGTGTGGATCGAGCAGAACCAGCGTGCGGACGGAAGGCTGTCTGCGCGGATCATCTGGCGGTTGGAGGGCGCTCGGGAAGGGGCGTACCAGTCTGAAGAGGTTCAGCGTGGGCAGCGATACTCAGAGCCTTGCTCGCCCTGGTAAGGACGCAGACAAGTTCTTCCCGCCTCCTCCAGGCGCACCCACCGAACAAACAATCGTCAGCGTTATCGACGAATTCCAATCACTCGGGTTCAAAGGGTGTGCGGCAATCCAAGACACGGTCGCGATGAGCCGGAACGAAGGGCGAAACCGTGCAATCGCAGCAGAGCCGACATCTCGGACAGGTTGTGCGACGGCTCCTGAGCGGCGAAACGCTCCTACGCCACGGCCACGACGCCACCCGTGCCCGGGCTGACGCGACACAGCCAGCCGCTACAGGGCCAGCAGGAACTCGCGCGCCGTGCCGCGGGCACTATCTCGGAAGAATCCCTGGCCTGCCGGGCGCCAGGTGAGACCCCTTCGGCGTCTCACCTGCACCATCGGTGCACATACACCTCAGGAGTGTCTCGCTGTTACGACGACACGCCGATGTCCCCCAGGAATGGCGACCGAAACCGATACGCTGGCTTACATGGGCGTAGTTCGCCTTCGCCGGCCCGTGGAGGTCCGGTCCCGACACGCGTGTAGAGAGGTGGATGGTGACCATCCAGCCAGCTACCGGAACAGTAGCGCACTCCACTCCCCAACAGGCAGCCCGGGTCTGTGGTTGCGCCGCCGCTTCGCTGCCCACCTCTCTGCTGGAGTGGCATGTCGATCTGCCTACGAACCCGGACCTGCCTGTGACCACCGTTGGCGTCGGCTACGAGCTCCGCCAATGGCGCGCAGACGCGCTGGCCGACCACGTCATAGAGTGGGTCCCCGATTTTGCGCTGCGGCCCGACGAACGAACCCTCGACGCCGGGAGGGCGATCGAGAAGCTGCGCCGAGCCTACCGCGCCACCTTCGGTACGGCACGCAGCCACGCTCCCGCCGAGATCCTTCTGCACGCTATCTGCCGCGAGTTCTACGGCAGCAACACCCTCGTGCACAAGATCGTCTTCAAAACAGCCGATAAGGACACCTACAAGGGCTTCGACGGCAATCACTGCGTCCACTCCCCCGATGGTGGCCTCGAACTCTGGTTCGGCGAGGCCAAATTCTACAGCGACCTGCGGTCCGCGCTACGTGCCGTCGACCAAGACCTACATGGCCACCTCACCGCCGACTACCTCAAGGGTGAGTTCGCCATCGTCGGGTCGAAGGTCGACCCAACCCACCCGCATTACCAGGAGATGCTCGACCTCTTGCGCCCGAACCAGACGATCGAGCAGATCTTCACTCGCCTGGTCATCCCGGTCTTCGTCACCTACGACTCCGGCGCCACCGACGAGCATCACGCGGTCTGCCCCGAGTACATCGAGGACATCCGGAACGAAGCCCTCAACGCCGCCCAGTACTTGCGCAGGCGCCTCGATGCCGCCCGCGCGCATCTGCGCGCCGCCGGCGACCCCCACGCCGACCTCCCGCCGGTGACGGTGCGGCTGTTCCTGCTCCCGATGGCCGACAAGGCTACGCTCGAAGACGAGATTGAGCGCCGGGTGGCCGCATGGCTGCCCTGAGCCTTACAGAGGCCCGGCGAATACTCGACGGCCGGAGCCTGGACGAGATCAACGCCTTTGACGTGCTCGCGACCCTGGGCCGCGTGTCATGCCTGGAGGACCGGAACGCCGCCCGCGACCTGTTGATCCGGGTCCTCGACCAACGTGACCATGTCCCTGACCCGCTACTGCCGCTGCTGCAGTCGCTCGTGCGCGAGCACGGCCTGTTCCCGTACCTGACCGACCACCAGAGCCTCTACCTCGCCGACCGGCTCGCCCTCGAGGCCCACCGACCCGACGGTGAGCTGGGCGCCGAGCTGGTCTTCCACGCCGAGCAGTCCCTGGTCTACGACCGCCTGATGGACGGCGAGAACGTCGTCCTGTCCGCGCCGACCAGCTTCGGGAAGAGCCTGGTCGTCGACGCCTACCTCGACGCCGCCGGCTTCACCAACGCCGTCGTGATCGTCCCTACGATTGCCCTGATGGACGAGACCCGGCGACGACTGCGGAAGCTCGCCAAGCCCGAGGGGTACAAGGTCATCACCCACTCCTCCCAGGAGCTCGGCGCACGTAACATCCTGGTGATGACCCAGGAGCGCCTCCTTGAGTACGGCGACCTGCCTCCCATCGACTTCTTCGTGATCGACGAGTTCTACAAGCTCGACCCCAGCCACGGGGAGAGCCGCTCGAGCCAGCTCAACATGGCCTTCGACCGGCTGCGCCGCACCGGCGCCCAGTACTACCTCCTCGGCCCCAACATCACCGCTCTGGACGAGGTCAGCGACGCGGCGCTGCAGGCGACCTTCATCAGCACCGGCTTTACCACCGTCGCCACCGACGTGGACCGACACCACGCCACCAAGGACGAGGCCCCCGATCTCTTGGCCGAGGAGTGCCGCGCCGCAGGGCCGGGCACGATCGTGTTCTGCTCCTCACCCGAGCGCGCCGGGAAGGTCGCCCAGTGGCTCCTCGACCGCAGCGTCGGGCTCTCCCCCGAGACTGACGAGGCCGCGGAACTCGCCGACGCCGCGGACTGGGTCGCCCAGACCTACCACCGCGACTGGATCGTCGCCAAGGCACTCAAAGCCGGCATCGGCATTCACCACGGCCGACTGCCCCGGGCGCTCGGGCAGCATATGGTCCGCCTGTTCAACGAGGGCCGGCTCCCCTACCTGCTGGTCACCAGCACCCTCATCGAGGGAGTCAACACCGCGGCACGGACCGTAATCGTGCTCGACCACACCATCGCCCGGAAGAAGTACGACTACTTCACCTTCGCCAACATCCGCGGACGATCGGGACGCATGTTTCAGCATTACGTCGGCCGCGTGGTCGTCTTCAACCCCGAGCCGAAGCCGGCAGACCTCACCGTCGAGATCCCCATCGTCTCGCAGTCCCGGCAGGCAAGCGTCGAGGTGCTGCTTCACCTCCCCGACGACCAGCTGACCGACGAGAGCCGGATGCGGATCGCCCCATATCTGGATCAGGATTCCGTGCGGGTCGAAACACTGCGAGCCAACCGCGGCGTCAAGCTCGACGCCCAGATCCAAGCAGCCCGGACGATGGCCGCCGCGCACCGTCGGTACCGGGACGCACTGCACTGGAACGGCTCCTACCCGACCACTGCCCAGGTCCACTCGGTCAGCGAGCTGATGGTGGAGATGCTCGGCAAGTCCGGCGTCGTCACCTCCGCACGACAGCTCGGCACCCGGATCAACCTGCTCCGCCGTCACCGCGGAGACCTGCAGCCGCTGATCGCGGCTGACATCGCGTACGGCAAGACCGTCGATAAGGCCATCGACGACAACCTGAACTTCGTCCGCAACTACGCACAGTTCCAGGTCCCGACCGCCCTGGCAGCAGCTGAGACCATCGGGCGTGACGTCCTTGGGGCAGCCGCAGGAGTCTCCTCGACCGCGGCGTTCGCCGGCGAGCTGGAGAACCTGTTCCAATCGCCATACACCACCGTCCTCGAAGAGTTTGGGCTGCCCAACGCGGTGGTCCGGAAGCTGAGCCGCCAGCTCGAACTCGACCACGCCGACGGCCTCGACGACGTCCTTGCGCGTCTCCGGCGGGTCGACGCGACCGCGTCCGGACTCCATCCGTTCGAGGTCGAGATGCTCAAGGACACCCAGGCAAGCTTGACGTGACGAGGAGGTGAACTCGCTGCGCTGGCCCCACCCCCTCCCAGCAGGCGAAACATTCTGCTGCTGTTCTTGCGGCCATCGGCGATCCTGATAGCCGTCACGGTGACGGGCGCGCGCAGCCATGTTCGGTCGTGGAGGCTGGCTGGCCGTGACACACGCACGCAGGGGCACGGGAAACGACGCCGGTGACCACACAGTGACGGGCTTGGTCGAGGTCGCGAACCTGCGACCTGGCCGCTCGCCGTGCGCCGGTACGCCGAGGTCCTGGGCGGAGCGACTGATTGGCACGACGCTGTACCCGGGCGACCTGGAGATCCCGTTGACGGAGGAAGCGATACTCATTGACCTGCTTCAGTCGCACCGGCTTGCGGCTTATCACTGCACCCGCCTGCTCCAAAGCGAGGCGGACCGCGTCTAGCGGGAGGGACTTCTCAAGCTCACCGAGCAGCTGGTAGTTGAAAAGCTGGACACATCCCGCTCCGAGCGGTCACCTGAGCTCCGCGGAGCACGCGCAGTTGATCGCCCGCCACGTCCTCGCGCAGGCGTTGAGTGCGGGGGCGCCCCGTGTCAGACGGACTTGCTATGGACCACTGGACTCAACTCGCCCTGACGCACACGGCTGTGCTGATTTGGTGGGGGCACGTCTGGTGAACGCGTACTCAACGGCGACCAGTGGGAGCGGATCGAGCCGTTGATGCCGTCCTCTGACGGGCAGCGTGGTCGGCCGTTCCGCGATCACCGACAGGTCGTGGAGGGGATCATCTGCCGGCTCCGGACCGGGATCGGATGGCGCGACCTTCCCGCCTGTTTCGGGCCACATCAGACGGTGGCGAAGCGACACCGTCGCTTCAGCAGCGACGGGACGTGGGACAAGATCCACGCGCACCTTGTCGCCGACGCCGTGGGCGAGGCCGACTGGACGGTGTCGGTGGACGCCACGAGCAACCGTGCCCACCAGCACGCCAAGACGATGTCGTATGTCGGGCGATCCGCGGGTCTCACAGGGGACAGAGTCGAACTACATGAACTCCGCTGCCGACCCTGGGGCATAAGCCTCCCGACCACGCGATCGGGCGTTCCCCCGGGGCGGGCTGTCCACCAAGATCCACCAACTCGTTGACGGCCGCAAGCCTCCACTGCTCGTCGGCCTCACCGCCGGCCAGGCCGGGGACGCTCCGATGCTGAAGTTCCTCCTGGCCGACCTCGTCGTTTGCGCGTGCGGCACGGGGGCGTCCACGCACTCGACCCGACGCTCTGATCGGCGATAAGGCCTACTCCTCGCGTGCCAACCGTGAATTGCTGAGCAAACGGGTCAAAACCGTGATTCTGCAACTCGCCGACGAGATCGGCCGCCAGCGATCGGGCTCTGCGGGCGGTCGACCACCGGCCTTCGACCCGGTCACTTACAAGCGACGCTACGTAGTCGAACGCTCCTTCAACGACCACAAACACTGGCGCGGTATCTCCACCCGCTACGACAAGCTCGCCTACGTCTACCGCGGAAGCGTTGTCCTGCGAGCTATCACCCTCTGGCTACGCGAACAAAGAGCCGCACCCTAGCTGTCGCCGGCAGGAACCTATCGGACCGGATCCAACCGGTAATGCAGTCGGACCGCCGACGCCGTCCAGAGCCGGAGTTCGTGATCGGCCCTCAGCACCCCCCGACCGTCCACGTAGAGGTGGAAGCTCTCCCGGATCGGCGCGCGGGACGCGTAGGTGACGCCGCGGTCCCGCGCCACGACGTACGCGCCGTCGCCGCCGAAAGTGCCGCCGGGCGAGCGGAGCAACAGCGAGT
>JBOFLH010000649.1:0-9321 GCA_051657765.1 Nocardioides sp.
AGCTGTCCTTGTGGGCCGGTAGGTCCGGGAGGACGCGCTTAACCACCCCACGCCGCGTACCGACCGCGAGTCCGGGACCGTCCGCAACGAGGGCGGTCAAGCCAAGCGCACGTTCACCGGCAGCCAGGGCCAAGAACTCGGCTACCGGCGCTCCGCCGCCCAGATGTGGGTGGTTCGCGGTGGTCGGCAATGTCGGCAGATCCAAGACGTCGAGTCTGACCAGGCGGCCTCGACTGGTGAGTACGCCGATCGTGCCGCGCGCCGTGGTGCGCACGGCGGAGACGATCACGTCATGCCGACTACGCGGCCCTCCTGATCCGGGTGTTTCCTGGCCGGTGGTCCGGGCGAGCAGCCCGCTCGAAGACATGAACACCAGACATGGATCGTCGGCGACCTCAAGAGCGGTGCTCGCGGTCACCGGAGTGCCTGCCGACTCCAATAGCACGGTTCGTCGCGGCGTGCCGTAGGCAGCTGACACCTCGGCTAGTTCGTCGGACACCACCCGGCGTAACCTCGCGTCGTCGGCCAGAATGGCGTCGAGCTCTTTAATTGTCCGTTCCAGTTCGGCTTGTTGCTTCTCCAATTCGATGCGCGAGAACTTGGTCAGTCGGCGCAACGGCATGTCCAGGATGTAGTCGGCTTGGATGTCGCTGAGGTCGAAGACGCTGATGAGTCGTTGCTTGGCATCGGCGGCGGTGTCGCTGGATCGAATCAGCTGGATAGCCTCGTCGATGTCGACGATCGCGATCAGCAGGCCCAGCACCAGATGGAGCCGATCGGCAGCCTTGACCTTGCGATACGCGGTGCGACGCCGGACAACGTCGTAGCGATGGCTCAAGAAGACCAGCAACAGTTCCAACAGGCCCAGCGTGCGGGGTTGTCCGTCGACCAGCGCCACCGTGTTGATGCCGAAGGAATCCTCGAGCGGGGTCTGCCGATAGAGCTGGTCGAGCAACGCTTCGGGGTGAAAGCCGTTCTTGACCTCGATGACCAACCGCATGCCGTTGGCGAGGTCGGTGAGGTCCTTGATGTCGGCAATCCCTTGGAGCTTCTTGGATTGCACCAGCACCTTGATGCGCTCGATGATCTTTTCGGTGCCGACACCGTAGGGAAGTTCGGTCACCACGATGCCCTTGCGGCGCGGGGTCACCGCCTCGACTCGCGCGGTCGCCCGCATCCGAAAGACGCCACGCCCGGTCTCGTAGGCGTCCCTGATGCCGTCCAGACCAACGATCTTTCCGCCGGTCGGCAGATCCGGCCCCGGAATGAATCGCATGATGTCCTCAACCGTCGCGGTCGGGTGGGCGATGAGGTGCCGTAGCGCCTGCACCACCTCGACCAGGTTGTGCGGTGCGATGTTCGTGGCCATCCCGACCGCGATACCGGTGGTGCCGTTGACGATCAGGTTGGGAATCGCGGCCGGAAGCACGACGGGTTCCAGCTCGCGGCTGTCGTAGTTTGCCTTGAAGTCGACGGTGTCCTCGTCGATGGACGCGGTCATGGACACCGCTGGGGGAGCCATCCGACACTCCGTGTAGCGCATCGCCGCCGGCCCGGCGTCCGGCGAGCCGAAATTGCCATGCCCGTCGATCATCGGTAGTCGCAGGGACCACGGTTGCGCCATCCGCACCAAAGCGTCATAGATCGCACTGTCACCATGCGGGTGCAGCCGCCCCATCACCTCGCCCACGACGCGTGCGCTCTTGACGTGACCATGGTCCGGGCGTAGGCCCATATCGCTCATCGTGTGCAGAATTCGACGCTGAACGGGCTTCAGTCCGTCCCGGGCGTCCGGCAGCGCCCGAGAGTAGATGACCGAGTAGGCGTACTCCAGGAAGGATGATCGCATCTCCTCACCGACGTCGATGTCGAGGATGTGTTCCTCGAAGTCGTCGGGGAGCGGCGGCTGGGTGGTACGGCGACGTGCCATACCGGCATTCTCTCCGGTTGGCGGTCCGGTATCTCGACGGCCACGCCGGGCACTCGGTCGATCGGTAGATTGATCCTCGTTCGCGGTGGAAGCTCGCACGATAGATTTCGGCTGTGACAGTTCACCGGGGGACGGTACAGGCGCCGGAGCAGTGGGATGCGGACGTCGTGCTCCGTGATGGGGGAGCAGCGCACCTTCGCGCGGTACGCCCTGACGATGTCAACCTCATGGTGGACTTCTACGCGCGGGTGTCCGACGAGTCGAAGTACGCCCGGTTCTTCTCGGCAATGCCGGATCTGTCTACCAGCGACTTGCGGCGATTCACTCAGGTTGATCACGTCGATCGAGTCGCTCTGGTCATGATGCTGAGCGGGCAGATGATCGCAGTTGCTCGTTATGACCGCATTCGACCGGGCGAGGCGGAGGTGGCGTTCCTGGTTGAGGACCGTCAGCAAGGACGTGGCGTGGCGCAGGTGTTGCTCGAACACTTGGCACAGGCCGGGCGCGAGCGCGGGGTCGAGCGTTTCGTAGCCGAAGTGCTCCCGGAGAACACCCGCATGCTCCGGATCCTTCGCGAGGCGGGCTATCAGGTGACCAGCGGGCTTCAAGACGGGGTCATCATGTTGGAGTTCGCAATCGATCCCACTGATGCCGCCGTGGCGGTGATGCGCAATCGAGAGCGGCATGCCGAGGCTGCCTCCATCCATGCCTTCTTCCATCCGAAGACGATCGCGGTCATCGGTGCGAGTCGGCGACCGGACAACCTCGGCCGGGCACTGGTCCGCAACCTCGTAACCGGCGACTTCACTGGTCGGCTCTATGCGGTCAATCCGGGAAGCAGCGCGGTCTCCGGGTTGCCGGCATATTCCCGAGTGGGGGAGATTCCCGATCAGGTCGACCTGGCGATCATCGCCGTGCCGGCCGAAGCCGTCCACGACGTGGTGCTCGATTGTGCCGCCAAGGCGGTGCGTGGGCTGGTCATTGTGTCCTCGGGCTTCGCGGAGGAAGGCAACGAGGGAATGGCCCGCCAACGGCAGCTGGTCGGGCTTGCCCGCTCGCACGGCTTGCGGCTGATCGGCCCGAACTGTCTCGGGGTGATCAACACCAACGTGGAGGTGTCCCTCAATGCCTCCCTGGCACCGACCATGCCGCCACGCGGCCGCGCCGGCTTCTTCTGCCAGTCGGGCGCCCTGGGGTCCGCCATTTTGGAGAAGGTCCGCAACCGTGGGCTCGGCCTGTCCACCTTTGTGAGTGCCGGCAACCGAGCGGATGTCTCGGCCAACGACCTCCTGCAGTACTGGGAAGACGACGTTTCGACGGAGGTCGTCCTGCTCTATCTCGAATCGATCGGCAATCCGCGGAAGTTCTCGCAGATCGCTCGTCGGGTCTCGCGACGCAAACCGATTATCGCGGTGCGCTCGGGTCGGACCACCCAAGGTATTCCGATGGGTCACGAGCTACGTGGCGGCACCGCTGCGCCGACCGCCTCGTCGCTGGCAGCCGCCGACGCCATGTTTGGCCAGGCCGGTGTGATTCAGGTCGACACGCTGGACGAGATGTTCGACGTCGCTCAGTTGCTCGCCCACCAGCCCCTACCGCGTGGTCGTCGTGTTGCCGTCGTCGGCAACTCCCACGCGTTGGGTCTGCTGGCCACTGACACCGCCGCCTCGGTCGGCCTCGAGGTGAGCAAGTCGGTCGCCTTGGGCGCGGACGCCAACGCCGAGGACTTCGAGGATGCGCTTGACTCGGCCATCGACGACGACGAGGTCGACGCGGTGATCGTGGTTTACATACCGCCGCTCAACGACACTGGCGAAGACGTGGCCAACGTGCTGGCGGCGGTGGGCGAGCAATCCGATAAGCCGTTGGTGTCGTCGTTTCTGGGTGCCGAGGGCTTGCCGGTGTTGTTGCGTATCCCGGACCTCGCCGGCGCGACCGCAGGCCGCGGTTCGGTACCGTCCTACCCGGGAGTCGAAGCCGCGGCCCGAGCATTGGCCGCGGTCGTCGAGTACGCCACCTGGCTACGGGATTCCCGGCATCCGGGCGGCGTCGTGGCGGCCGGCGCGGGTTCGGGCTCTGAGCGGCTCGAGGCCCGTCGTGTCGGCAAACGTATCGTGGCCGATGCCCTGGCTGACTCGGTGACCGGCCGAGACCTCAGCCCAGCCGAAGTGACCCGGCTGCTGGCGGCGTACGAGATCGACGTGTGGCCGGTCCGAGAGGTGGCCACCCTGGAGGAGGCCACCGAGGCCGGACGCGATCTTGGGTGGAACGTCGTCTTGAAGGCGACCGCCGACCACCTGCAGCGTCGGCCCGATCTGGCGCATGTGTGGCGCAGCATCAGCTCCGCGTCGGCGATGGCGCAGGCGTGGCAGACTTTGTCTACCTTTGTGCCATCGTCGACTGACCAGTCGCGAGACCAATCGTCGGCTCCCCGAGCGGCAAGCACCGAGATTCGGCCAGCACCGGCAGCTGGCTTCGTGGTCCAGCGCATGGCGCCCGCCGGCGTGCCCGTCTTTCTGGGCGCAGTGGAGGACCCGCTCTTCGGCCCGGTCGTGTCCTTCGGCCTGGCCGGGCAGCTGACCGAGCTGGTAGGCGATCGCGCCTATCGAGTACCGCCGCTGACACCGGTGGACGCCGCCGCGCTAGTGCGGGCTGTCAAGGCCGCGCCTCTGCTGTTCGGGCTTCGTGGCGCCGCACCGGCAGACGTCACCGAGGTTGAGCGACTGGTGCAGGCAGTGGCCCGGCTGCAGTTTGACCTGCCTCAGATCCGCTCGCTGGAACTTCCGCTGATTCTCGCTGGCGAGCAGGGAGCGGCAGTATTGCGCGCGACAGCTCGTGTCGAGCCGATGCGGGATTCGCGAGATGGTTGGTACGCAAGTCGGCTCGACGCATGGCGCGCCGACAACACACCGAACAGGCCAACCACAGATCCGGTCGGTGGCTAGCCCGTGACAGACTGCACCTATGCCGAGATCGCTACCTGGCCGAGCTACGTCGTCGGCCTCTCCTGGAGATCACGTTCGTGAACTTCGCGCCGCCATCGACCACACGGGCTATTACCCGGAGGTGATGAGCGCCGCAGTTTCCTCTGCGGTCGCCGGCGAGGACGTGGTGTCCTTTTACGTCCACCACGAAACGACGTTCGAACGCGATGAGGTACGACGCCATCTGACTGTCGTGGTCCTGACTCCGAGTAGACTTGTGCGGGCGCATACTGACGAACATCCCGGCGACGATCTGTTGCCGGAGCCCTACACATCGACGTCAACCGAAGCCATCACCCTGTCGTCGGTGAGTTCAGTGGTGGTCACCCGGATCGCCACTCAACCAACCAGTACGGGCCAACCAACCAAAACTGGGCAACCGACGAACACCGGAAGCGCGCCGCCGGTCGAGGTGGTCTTGACGGTCGGCTGGGGTGGGGTGAATCGCATCGATCTCGAGCCCGCCGGCTGCGCTGATCCGGCGTGCGAGGCGGACCATGGCTATACCGGCATGCTGGCGCCCGACGACTTCTCGCTCCGGGCCTCCGCAGCGGCGGACGGCGAGTCCGCCGTCGCTCGACTGCTGGCCTTCGCCGAGGCGCTGTCGGTCCGCACTCGTGGCGCATGACCGATCCGGGCCAGTCCGAGTTCCCCTGCCCGGAATACGGTCGACGCTCGTTGGCCGAGGTGTTGCCCGCGACGGCCACGGCCCTCGGCGTGCCCGAGCTGGGCGATCCCGGCTGGGACCTCCCGCCGGCCTCGGGATACTTGGTCTTGCTGATCGATGGACTTGGAGCCGAGTTGCTCCGTCGCAATGCGGCATCGGCGCCGTACCTCACCAGCCTGACGGCCTGCGAAGGGTGGGCTGGCGCACCCTCGACGACCGCGACCAGCCTCACCTCGCTCGGCACCGCACTGCCGCCCGGGACGCACGGAATGGTCGGTTACACCATGCGAGTGCCCGACACTGACACTTTGCTCAATGCTCTGCAATGGGACAAGCGAATCGATCCGCTTGGCTGGCAGCCACGCGAGACCGCTTTCGAGAGGCTCAGCCGAGCCGGAGTGCGGACCACGGTGCTAAGCAAGCGCGAGTTCGCCACCAGCGGGCTCACCGTGGCTTCGCAACGGGGCGCGGCATACCAGGGTACGGATCGCCCCGGCGAGCGGATGGTGGCTGCGGCAACCAGCCACCTCGGCGCCACCCCGACCCTTACCTATGTCTACGAAGGCGACCTCGATTGGGTCGGCCACCGCTACGGCGTGAGTTCCGAGCAATGGCGCCAGCAGCTGATCACCGTAGATGCCCAAGCCCGGCAGCTGCGGGCGGTCGTCGACCCATCGGTTCGGCTGCTGGTGATTGCCGATCACGGCATGATCGATTGTCCGGCCGCCGACCGCTGGGATGTCGACCTGGTGCCCGACCTGCGCCAAGGCGTGGCCATGCTGGGGGGCGAGGCTCGCTTTCGTCATGTGTACGCCGTGCCCGGCGCGGCCGCCGACGTCGGCGCGACCTGGCGGGAGACGCTTGGCGCCGATGCGTTGGTGCTTGAGCGGGAGCAGGCGATCGCGCTCGGGTGGTTCGGTGCGGTCACCGCCCGCGTCGCCCCCCGTATCGGCGATGTCGTGGTGGCGTGTCGCGGCACCACCGGGGTGTTCTCCAGCGCGAGTTTCCCCGGTGAGATGAAACTCGTTGGACTGCATGGCTCGCTGACTCGCGACGAAGTCCTCATCCCGGTCTTGATCGGCTGAGGTTCCGGTATGGCCGAGCTGAGGTTCTGGACCGGCACCATGGATGCTGGCAAGTCCACGCTGGCGTTGCAGACCAACCACAACCACGCCTCGCGGGGCAAGCACGGCCAGTTGTTCACCGCGCAGGATCGTGGTGGCCCGGCCATGGTGTCCTCACGGCTCGGGCTGCACCACTTGGCGATCGAGGTGACTGAGCAGTTCGACTTCTGGCAGTTCGCAGTCGGGGTGCTCACTCGCGGGGGCCGGCTGGACTACCTGATCTGTGACGAGGCACAGTTCTATGCGCCGGCGCAGATCGAGAGTCTCGCCAAGATCGTCGACGAGCTGCAACTCGACGTCTTCTGCTTCGGGATCCTCACCGACTTCCGAACCCGGCTCTTTCCCGGCGCCGCCCGCCTGATCGAGTTGGCCGACCGCACGGAGGTCCTGCAAGTCGAGGCATTGTGTTGGTGCGGTCGCAAAGCGACGCACAACGCACGCACCGAGGACGGCGTGATGGTCACCGAAGGAGCGGTGGTGGTGATCGGCGACGTGCAGCCTAGCGATTCGCGGAAGCCGGCGGCCGAGGGCCATGCACCAGAAGTCGCCTACGAAGTCTTATGTCGACAGCATCATCGACGTCGCCTCACAGCACGTCGAGCACAAGCGGTGTTGCACCCCGGCGATCCGTTGCCGTTCGACACCTAGTGCCGCCGGAGTGCTGGCCCGGTGCGATCACGATGGTCCTACGGTGGCCGATCGTCGACCAATAGTGGTGGGAGCGCCGGCGCCGCGCCACCGGTACACAGGGCATCCGATGGCGCGGCGCGCGGATCTTCTTCGTGGAACCCGTCGTGCTAGCGGCTCATGCCCCAGGTCGAGCGAGCGCGGCTGTCCTCCCTGCCGAAGAATCCTTCGAACGGCGCGAAGGCGTCGATCACGAAGTCGACGTCACGGTCGTCGGCCGTGCCGCCGATCCCGTCCGGGCCGACTCCGAACAGCTGGCCGAAGTTGCCGCCCTGATCCATCAGATTGACGGACGCGTTTTCGTTGTCAGTGTGCCAGTTGCCGATCATGTGCCCGACCTCATGACTGGTGACATTCCCCAGTGCCTGTGCCACAAACCCAACACGGTCACTGCTCTTGCGGAGGTAGGTGTTCAATGAGTACGACTCGCCGGCCGGCTCGCTGAGCGCGTCCATGAGCACGAGGCCCGTTTCGGTGCGGGCGAAGTTGCCCGGGTCGATCGACTCGGCCAACCCGATGGTGAAGATGCCGGACTCGGCGACGGTACCGCCGAGAATCATCGTGGTGACCCCCGGCCTGCCGGTCAGATCCGGACCGTCGAAGCTCGACACCACCCGGACCCGAACCGACTTGCTCAAGCCCGCCGCGGCTAGATCTCGGTCCAGGTTCTCCTGGAGATTGGCCTTGATCCGGGCGACTAGCGCTCTTTCCTGCGAGGCCGCGAGGCCCCAGTTCGCGAGGAAAGCCGACAACGGGGAGAGCCGGACAACCCCGTTGCCCACGCTGAAGATGCGAGTGTTGAGGCTGGCACCGTTGGCATCGAGGAAGACAGTTTGCGTGGAGCTCACGTTCTGCCCGCCGTACCGATAGACCCGGAGGGTGCTGCGGTACGGACCAACTCCGTTCGCGACCGCAACGTAGTATCGCCCGTCAGCCGGAGCGACATAGTCGGTCACGGGAGAGCCATCACCGCCGGGCAGTGGGCTATCGAGGGGATAGAGGTAGCTGGGATCGATCTCGGAGGTATGCCGTTCCTGGCCTGTCGAACCGGCAATAGTGATAGTCGCCTCCGCCCCGGCACTGGCTGCGAGCACGTCGCCAGCCCTGAGATCGACCGCCCAGACGTCAGTGTCCGGCCGGCCCGCGGTCACCCGCAAACGGTAGTTGCCGGCAGTCGGGTCGATGTTGTAGGTCAGAAGGTAATAGGCGCCCGCCGCTGGTGCGCGCTTGGTCAGGGTCGCATTGCCGGGGGCGCCGAACTCCGCGGCAGCAATCAACTCCAGATTCTGGTCCACCAGCACCATGTAGGGCTCAAGGTCGCCACTGGTGCGCGCGATCTCGGCCCGGACGAGTTCGCCACCGGACAGTGACAGCTTGTAGTAGTCGAAGTCGTTGACTTCCGGTCCGGGCGGGTCGGCAGCGGCGCCGGTGGTGCTGATCCCCAGCCGACGATCAGCTACGCCGATGTCTCTGGCACGCTCCGGTGAGTCATCGTCCCCTCGAGTTGGTGGGATGGCGACCACGGCCGAGTCCGGCACAGTGGCCTGGTTGCCGACCAGCGTCGCCTGGTTGCTAGCGCCCGGTCGGGTGCCGAAGTTCCGGATGGGTTCGGCAGTCGGCTTGGTGTCGTTCACCCCTCGGGCGCCGAAGGCTTCCCGCTCGGTGAGCGTGACAGCCGATCGCGGAGCCAGACGACGCGATTTCGCGAACTCGGCCGACCGTGCCCGTTGGCTACTCAGCCGTGCCGAGGCCCGCGCCCAGCCGGCGTAGTCGCGAGGCTCACCGGTCGGCACCAGCGAGGTGGCCGGGTTGAGTCCGACTGGGGCGGCGTCGGTGGAGTTTGCCAGCTCGCGGGCCAGCCTCTCCAGTCGCCTTTGCTCGTCGGCTCCAATCATCATGACGTGGCCGGTCGATCGCGAACTCGCCACG
>JBOFLH010000650.1:0-2015 GCA_051657765.1 Nocardioides sp.
CAGTCGACATCGCGTAACACCTGCTTTCGACCATAGGAAAAACTGACGTTCGCCATGGTGACCCGCAACGTACACATCCAATCGATCCGAAACCAGTAGGTGGCACGCACAAAGGCACGCCTGTCGGCCCCGAAACATCGTCGATGTCCCGGGGCCGCTGAGCCGCAGCGTAGGTCAGCAGTGACCCGAGCGACTCGACTGGATCTTGTTTCCGGTCGAGCTGCGAGTCTCCGTGTAGTAGCTGCCCGAGCCGTTGGAACATCCATAGCCGGTGCTCAACGACCCGTTACTGAACCCGCTCCGCGACGTCGAACCCGCCGTCGGGTCTGGCGAGAATGGGCGATCCTTCTTCACCAGAACCGTCAAGGTCACCGTGCCACCACACCCGTTTCGCGAACCCACACCACTGGAACTATCCGGAGTGTTTGCCCCGAGCCCGCATGCGGCCCAGGCCGGAGAGGACACCAACACTAAGCCGCCAGCCATCAGGCCACCCACCGTGGTAATTCCCGCACACTTCTCCCACATCTGATTGCTCCATTCTCGAAAGGGCCCCAAGTCTCCAAGGGAAGGAACCAGCAACGTACCCCCCCCGAAGACCTGGGTCCACCGAGCCGGCCTCGAGATGAGATGTCAGAGATGCGGCGCCCCAGATGTGATAGTCCGGTGGGGGCTCCGATGGCGACGCCGGCCCTCCGTCAACTGATCGAGCGGGCGCCGGAGACCGATGGTGCACGCGCGGAATTCGGCGGGCGCCTCGACGGTTGCCACACACGTGACCAGCCTTCTTTCCGACCCGCCGCGAATCGATCCACCACCGGCCGGCGCGCCGCCAGCGGTCACCGACCTGCTGCGCGACCGGTGGAGCCCGCGCAGCTTCGATCCGACACACACGCTGGCCGACAACGCGCTGCGGTCGCTCCTGGAGGCCGCGCGCTGGGCGCCCAGCGCCGGCAACTCGCAGCCGTGGTCGTTTCTGGTCGCCCGACGCGGGGACCGCAGCCACCGGGTCTTGATCGAATATCTCGCCCGGGGGAACGCCGCCTGGGCGCCGAAGGCCAGCGCCGTGCTGCTCGCAATCGCTCAGGTACGCACCGCGCTCGACCCGGACTCGCCCAGCGACGAGGTAGCGCCCGGCTATAGCGACTATGCCGAGTACGACGTCGGCCAGGCAGTCGCCCACCTGACGATTCAAGCCCGAGCGCTCGGCCTGGAGACTCGCCAGTTCGCCGGGTTCGACCACCTAGGGGTCTCGACCGCCTTCGCGGTGCCCGACCATTTCAAGGTGCTGGTGGGCGTCGCGGTCGGCCGGCACCTTCCGCTCGATCCAGCCCAATCGAATCCGGCCCCCTCGAATCCGGCCCCGACACGCGTCCGCAAGGAGTTGGCCGACTTCGCCTTCGCCGGCACCTGGGGACACGCCTGGGCTTCGCCACAACTCGGCGAGCCAGATCACCGCTAGCCCCAGAGCTAGCCCCCAATGCCGCACTCGGTGGTGAGCGGTTCACGCCTTCAGCGTTGGCTTGATCGGCACTACCCAAACGCCCATCGCGCGGCTCGGCGCGCTGCCGCCTTGCGTGACCAGGTAATCTGAGTTACATGATTACAACAAGTGAGGAAGTTGGCGCCTGGTTCACCGAGCGCCTACCCGCCGACTGGACGCTCCCGGGTAAACCGACCGTGACCGTCGACCGCGAGGAGATCACCGTCATCGTCGCGGTCGCCCCGCCGACGCTGCCCGATGACGCCTCGGCGGAGGTCGCCGCCGCGGCCGCCGCCGGCCGGATCTCCGCCTGGCGGGAAGACACGCGCGCCGCTCGGATGTCCATCGCAGGCGAGGCGCAGCGTCGCTTCGACCGCAAGGTCTCGTGGGGGGCCGTCGTCGGGGACACCACGGCAATGTTCACCCACGTCTCGTTGCCGGTGATGACCCGGCTTCGTCAACCCCAGCGGCAAGTGCTCGACACCCTGGTCGCCGCCGGCGTAGCCCGGTCTCGAGCCGACGCGCTGCAATG
>JBOFLH010000651.1:0-4511 GCA_051657765.1 Nocardioides sp.
GGGACCGGTGGGAGCGGGACCGGTGGGAGCGGGACCGGTGGGAGCGGGACCGGTGGGAGCGGGACCGGTGGGAGCGGGACCGGTGGGAGCGGGACCGGTGGGAGCGGGACCGGGGGGTATGGGATCGACTGGGGTGCGGCCGCGGTGGACCTGGCGGCCCGGCGTGGCTGGCCGGTGATCGCGGAGCCGTCGTCTGGTGGGGCGTGGCCGGCAAGTGTGCGGCACGGCTCGCTGCTGCTTGATTGCCCCGCTTGGCTGGATCGGCACCGGCCGCGCCGGGTGCTGGTCGTCGGCCGGGTGACGCTGTCCCGCGCGGTCGCCGCGCTGCTGCGCCACCCCGACACCCTCGTCGACCTGGTCACCGGGCCTGGCCCAGCGGGCCGGCCGTGGCCCGACCCGGGCGCGGTGGTGCGCCGGGTTTACCCGTGGGAGTCGTTGCGGGCGCCCGACCCCAGCGGCGCACCTGGTGACCCTGCCACCGCGGACCTTCGGTGGCGGCAGACCTGGCAGGACGCGGGTTTCCGGGCGTCCGAGGCGATCGGCCCGGTGCTGGACGCCGCGTGGCCCAGCGGTCCGGCCCTGGCCCGGGCCGTCGTCGCGGCCATCCCGTCGAACGCCGTGCTGCTGGCCGGCGCGTCCGCCCCGGTGCGGGACGTCGACCTCGTCGGCCCGCCCACCCGATCGTCCACCGGGTCGTCTCCCGGCAGGTCGAACCCCCAGCCAGGACACCTGCCGAGCCGGATCGGGCCACAGGTGCTGGCCAACCGGGGCCTGGCCGGGATCGACGGCACCCTGTCGACCGCGATCGGGCTGGCTCTCGCCGACCCGGCTCCCACCTACGCCCTGGTGGGTGACCTGACTGCCCTGCACGACCTCACGGCGTTGGCGATCGGCCCATACGAGCGCCGCCCCGACCTCACCGTGGTCATCGCGAACGACGGCGGCGGCGGCATCTTCACCGTCCTGGAACCGGGCGACCCGGAGCACGCCAGCACCTTTGAGCGGGTCTTCGGCACTCCCACCGGGGTGAAGCTGGAGCACCTGGCCCGCGGATTCGGCGTTCAGCACCACCGGATCCGGAACCCCGCGGAGTTGGCCGAGCAGTGCGCAACCCCGCCGCAGGGTCTGACGATTCTCGAGGTGCCATTCGACCGCGCAGCTCGACGTCCCTTGCAGGCCCGCCTGCGGGATATTGTCACTGACGCCCTCGCCGACGCCGGGTAATCGCGCCAAGACCGGGTTCGCAGCCTTCCGTCTGGTGGTGAGCCCGAGGCTGAACTGTGAGCGACGCAGGCTGTCCCTCGTAGTGCGATGGCCCTCTCGGTTGCTCGCGCAGGCTGCCCGCGCCGTTTCAGGACGGCGGGTCGCGCTTCACCGGGAAGGGCCGCGCTTCACCGGGAAGGCGCCGAGGACCCCACCGAAGACGACGCTGAAGAAGCCGATGGGGATGCCCAACGCCACCCACGCTTCGAGGTTGTCCGCCTGGCCACCGGAGAACTGTGCGGGCAACGCGATCAGCACCAGCGCCAGCACCAGGGCCACCCCGCACCCCTTCGCAACACCGCGTGCGGCGCCGCGCAGCCGCTCACCGGTACTCACGGCACCATGCTCCGATAGGCACCGGTGGTTTCGTCGACCCATGCCCGTAACGTCCGTCCCGCGATCCGTACCTGGTAGACGAGCTGGTTCTCGGAACGTTGCACCGACACCGTGAACGGCTGGCTGGCCAGTAGGTCGCGCCAACGCGGGTCACCCGCCATGGCTAGGGCAGCACCTGCTTTCGAGGTTGCGGGCATGGGTGGCCGAGGAGAGGCATGTGACGGGGTCGCTTCCTGGTTTCCTGTTCGGTCGAGCCGGGCAGACATCGACCAGTACTGCAACCCTGCCACTCCGGCAACCGCAATGAGTGCTATAGCACCAGCCAGCTGCGCCAGCCGGTGCCCCCTTCCCCGTCGAAGCGCCAAGCCCAGGCCGGCAAGCGCAGTTCCCAGCGTGAGCAGGGCGTACGTGGGGTTAGGCCCGTCTACCCGCACGACACCCCGGTCGGTGGGCATGTTCTGGGTCAGGAACTCCGCGGTGGTCAGATAATCACCTGGCGCCAGTCGGCCGACCGGCAGTCGTACTGTCCTGTCGGCGAAGTTCGCGGTACTCACGACCTGTTCCGCCGTGGTCACTCCGGTCGGATCGCCCATCTTTGTCAGAGTGACCTGGGCACGAGCCGGCGGCGCCCCCTGCCAGTTCCCTTTCTGATGAACGTCGAGGACGACCACACCCGAACCGTCTGCTGACCGAGTCACCTCGCGCACGGTGATTCCCAGCTCGTTGATCTCCGCGGGTGTGTGCCACAGTCCGGTATCGGTATGAAGGGACAACTGGGCTGCCCCTGCTGCCTCGACCGCCAGTGGCTCCACTGCTCGGTAGGCGCCGTCCTGCACTATGTTGGCGATGTTCAGATCAATCTTCTGACCCGTCCGCACGATGTGTTGGCTACGTCCGTTTACGAGCGACAGGATGCTGATCCGAACGGTCCCGTCGTCCAGCCGGACCGCCGAAACCTGCAAGCACGTCCGGCCACCATAGGAAACGCTGATGGTGTTGTCCTGCGCCCATGGCCCGTTGAAGAATAGGGCGCCGCGTAACCGACAGATGAGATTGTCGCGTGTTGCTGTCTTGGGGACGGAAGCCATGACGACACGGTCATGCGTGACGTTGGTATCCACAGAGGCCAGCTGACGCCACCCCTCTCGTGGCCTCGGCACCTCTGCTGCCGCATACGCTGGCGAAGAAACGGTGAGGGCCAGGGGGAACCATAGGATCAGGGTGACCGCGGTGTCACGGAATCGTGATCTCCGACGCGAAGGCGTTGTTGTCCCAGGTGTGATCGCCTTCAACACGGAACGGTTCGGGGTTGTGGAGGTTCCAGTAGTCGTTGCGGATCGCGGTGTCACCGGTGAGGTCACGCACCATCACTTCCTCAATCCGCTCTGGCCACTTGTGTTTCTTCCCTATCGGCGGGCACTCGTTGTAGTCGATGTGCGTCGTGGCCACGGTGAAGTATCCGAGTTCAGGGGAGTACATGCGTTCATCGGTTCCTGGGGCGTACATCCGGAAGTGCGGCGATGAGAATCCGATAGCCGGGCACAGCGGAGTCTTGTTGCCTCCGTCCGTGTCCCAGGACAGGGCACCTGGCCGGGGCCGGCTGAGATCTTTCGCCATCAGCATGTTGAAGTTCTTCGGACTGGGGAATTCGAAGTGGTTCGACCAGTCCTTGATCCGGCTCTTCGCTCGACCCTGATTGGCGTTGTTGACAAACAGCAAGGTCACTGGCCAGTCCACGTTGTCGCCGGAGTCCCGCTGCGTCAGCGTGTCGTAGTTGGTGTGTCCGGGGCCAAGTCCGCCAGTGTTGCCGGGCCAGACGATGGCTTGATAGTTCTTCGTTGTGGCGGCTTGGCTAGAGGCGGCGGTGTTCAGCAGCCCGCCGGTCAGCACAAGCGTCGCGCCGATTGCTGTGGCAATTCGACCGCAGGAATCATGTGACGTCATCTGCCGGCACCGCCCATCTCCTGAACAGTGGTGTCGATCCCGGTCAGCTCGATACCGACGAGCCGGTCGTACTCGTCAGGCTCGACTGAGGCGACCTTCTTCGAGCGCAGGTCGGTGAGTACCACGAACGAGCGCAGGCGCCGTACCCCCCATTTCGGCTCGATGACCTCGTACTCGGCCTTGCCGTCGATCCACCGGGCGGTAGGCCAGGTTGATACCGGCACGTCGACCGGGTCTGAGAGCCGGTAGAGGCTGGCCACGCCGAGCTTGACCGATCCTTGGTGCCACACGCCCTGCTTGACCAGTGCAGCCTTGCCGACGAGCTGTGTGCACAGCCAGCTTGCCGTTGGCAGTGACAAAGCGTGGGATTGCCCGCGATCGAGCGTTCAGTGTCGTGGTCGCGCTCTTGTCCGAGGAACTCGCCAACGGGATGTCGACTGTGGGTCCGCGGGGCGTTGCGGTCGGTTGTCCTGTGGCCGGCGGGGCCAGGCACATGACCGCTCCCGCCACCATCATGCTGACCACGATCAGGTCACGGCTCCTCCTCGGGCGAGGAGACCCGTCTCGGTCATGGACGGTGCGACGGCTCTTGCTCGTGGAGTCGACAAGCAGGTCTCGACGCTGTATCGACCAGTAGGCAGAACCTCGGTTCATCACCCCTCCTGACATGAGTCACGCGTGACAATGGTCAAACTAGGGGGTGACAGGCGAGCTCACAAGGTTTGGTGTCTGTCGGGTGTGCGGCGCCTCGTTCGACCTGGTGCGGTCGGTCGCGTCAGGCAGGTGTCACGTGGTTCGCCGGGCTAGCGGCGGGTGAGGTGCTCGACCGCCGAATCCGGCTGCTGATCCGATTCCGCGGTCGGGTCCGCGTGCTCGGTGTCAGCTCGGCCGCGGGTGGCGAGCAGGCTGGTGACGGTCACCACGGCGAGCACCGCGACGATGACGCCGAGGGACATCAGCGTCGGCAC
>JBOFLH010000652.1:0-2071 GCA_051657765.1 Nocardioides sp.
TGGGATGGCCAGAGGCAGCACGAGGATCACATAACGGCCGGCCAGGCCGTGAGGAATGCCCGCCACGGGTACGCCATGACCACCCACAAACTGCAAGGTCAGACCCTTGATTCACTAGTCATCGACGTGGGCCCCGACCGAGACCTCTCCAGCGCCTATGTCGCCTTCACCCGCCACCGCGAAGATGTCGTCGCCGTTGTGAACATCGCGGATATCGCGGAGGGGTCCGATCTAGAACATCTCATGTCCGCTACTCCCCAAGCGCGACGCGACGCAGTCATCGCCTCTGCTGCTAGCGGTATGCGACAGCGTGGCTTCGCGGACAGCGTCACCGCGCACGAAGCTCTCGGTCGTCCGCTCGGCCCGAGCCACAGCCACCAGCATGAATTCATCATTCGGCGGACCTCGGGGCTTGCGATCGACTGAGTAGATGATCGAGCAGTTCGAGGCGGGGGCTTGGAGTTGGCGCACCTACAGGGTCGACGCGGATCCCTTAGTTCCCGGCCGAGCGTCGACGAAGATTGGTCGGATCTCGAAATCCCGTTCCGCGCTGAGTGCCGTGCAGGTATCCCGAACCTTCTTCAGTCGGTCGTCGTCAAAATCTGTGTCCACGAAACCTACGCAGAGATAGTACCCACCGACTATTCGTTCCGATCGAAGGTACTGAGGAAGTTGCTTCTCCGCTCCAGAGAAGAAGTGGCTACTGCCGATTAGTTTGATTTCAGTGAGCGCCCTCCGGCTCCAGCCGGCGGAGAATTTGAAGTCAACTGGGCCTCGCCCGATGTTGGCCTCGCCCGAGATGTCGATGTCCGCAGCTCGACATCGAACTGCCCACATGGCTCCGGCAACGGCTTGCACAATCTTCTCGGAACGGTGGGTCCTCAGGTGGTCATCCCACAATGTGCGCCAAAGGCTAGTCTCTTCGACTGCATGCTTGAACTCACGCATCAGGTCACCCACCCAATCAAGGAACGCTTCCTCCGTGGCAGGTTGCGGCGAGGCCGGGCCGTATTGAGCCGCGGCTGCTCGGCCGGCCTCAGCCCACCCGACCAGGAGTTTCGGATCGGTGGCGATGTCGTAGGGCTTCGATCCATCGGCAGCTTGGACGTCGATGTACTTGACAGCGAGGTCTGGGCTCGAGCGTGCCAACTTGCGACCTTGCGCGCGTCTCTCGGCCGTTGTGAGGTCCTTGCCGATCTCGTAGTTCAGGTCGGCGCGTAGGACTTGGGCTTCGTTTGACTCCGCCCACGTCCACAGTCCTTCGGGCGTCACGCGCGGAATGTCCTTAAGAAAGCGGTCTGGACATAGGAGGACGGCGACGTCCCGGCGCATGGCCGGATTCAGAGGAAGCCGCACCTTCGGATCGTTCCAGCGCCCCGTTGACCGGCTCCAGTCACCATGGCGAACTTGGATCAGATGAGTGGCGACGCCGTGGCGGGCGACGATCTGGGCGGTGTAGTCGATGAACTGCTTCTTTGCAATGTTGCAGAAGATGTCACTGATTCGGTCGACGCCGAGGCCCTCGCAGAACAGTGCGAACAGTTCAACGTAGCGGACCGTCTCAACCCGGCGTTGATGCAACAGGTCAAGTGAGTCTGCCATTGCGCGCGCCAGTTGCGGGCCGGTCCCAGCTCCTTCGGGACTTCCGAGCGTGACACCTAACGCGAACTCCCGGGGCTCCGGGAAGGTCAGCATTCGCTCGGCCTTTTGCCAGTGTCTTGAATGCTGGTCCCCGTCTGCGAGTCTCACGTACTCCATCGCTAGTGCGAAATAGTCCAGGACCGTCGTACGGGTACTCGACCACGTCGGGTCGTCATCGTCAAAGACGAGTAGGGGGTCCACATATAGCGGCGTATCCGTTGTCAGCTCGATGTCGAACCAGTCGTCTTCATCCGATAGATCACTGATGCCGAAATGAGCGCTAAACCGCACCGCTCCCCCTTCCGCGCCTTGGCCATCCCTCAAGGGGATCCAGGCGGCTCCAGACTATGCGAGGGTACGGACGCGGTCAGACAATGGAATCCGCCGTGTCCGCTCGCGGCGTGAGGCCGTTGCTAAGCCCAGTTCAAGA
>JBOFLH010000653.1:0-6392 GCA_051657765.1 Nocardioides sp.
ACAGGGGAACGCCGGGGTCGACCACGACGAACTCCACCAGCATCCACCCCGCCACGGCAGCCCGCAAGGCCGCCAACGGTCCCGAATCTTCGCGCACCACTGTGCGCCCGAGGAACGAAGGCGCAGGTCTGCTGACCTGCGCCAATACATCGAGCGTGCCGCCGACGGGTTCACGCTTCTTGCTCACGCGTGACCTCGATCGACGGCTTCTGCTGTGGTTTTCGGGGAGTAAACGGGCCACGGTTCGGATCTCGGTCGGCCCGCTCAGTCACCGCCGTCGACCACAGCCTCCGCCTGATCGAACAGCGCTTGGAGAGAGGCCTTCCACGCCGGCAGATCGACCGAGAGCGTCAGCCACGTGAGCTGGCGGTTGATCTCGTCGTACTGATGGATGATGAAGTTCCGGTTCGCAACGGCCGCTGCCCACTCCACGCCCTCGGGCGCCAGTACCCCGAGGCGGGACAGCCGGTTGGCCGCCTCGCCCAACTTCATCATTAGCGAATCCCCCGCCTCCTGCAGCAGATCGTCTGCGACGTATGCCTCTTTGCCGCGGCGCACGATCTCGTCCACGCGGTCCAGCCATGCCTTGATGTGCAGCAGCTCCTTGGCTGCTTTGGTCTCCATCAGAGCAGGACCGCTTCGCGGCGGATGTCGTCATCCAACTTCGGCTTCAGGCCGCCGTAGTCGACGAGGTCGATCTGTCGGCCGAGGACCTGCTCGATCAACTGCTTGAACCTGATGAACCCGAACGACGACGTCCCCTCCGGAGCCTCTACCAAGAGGTCGATGTCGGAGACTTCGGTCGCCTCGCCGCGGGCGACTGAACCGAAGATGGCGAGCCTCCCGTAGCCCGCACCCTCAGCAAGACGCCGAAGCACAGGTGCAGCGGCCTCGACGAGCATCCCGGGATGCACACTCGACAGGTCAGAGGCCGCATTCAACTGCTGACTCACCGCAGGCTGACTGATGCCGAGGGCAGCCGCGATCTCCCGCTGGCTCATCCCGGCCGCCACCATCGCCCGAAGCGCGAGCACACGCCGAAGCCGCGCGACATCCTCACCGTGCCGCGCTTCGCGGTATTCAGCCAGGAGCGCCATAAGGTAAGCTTATCACCCTCCGGCTGTCGCAGCCACGTCGTCCGACGAGGTGGCCATAACCATTGCTTTCGCCCGACCAACGAGAATGAGCTCATGGAGTCGATACCGCTCTCCGTTTTCGAGGCCGCCGTCCAGGTAGCCGGGTCGGCGCTTCACTACAAGAGCTCGCTCAAGCAACTCTTGCGCAGCAGCGGCGTCAGCGCGAATGGGGCGGAACGGTACTCCAACCTCACCAAGTACCAGATGTTCCGAAACACCTGGGACGACCTCGACCGGGCAGGAACTCCCGGTCGCAAGGTGCAGCACAGACTCGTCACCGCGTTAGCCAACCTCGACAAGCCAGACCCGAACGTGCCCGACATCGCCGCCGGGCAACGCGCCATCGACGACCTGCGCCGTCTGGCTCAGCATGCCAACCTACTCGTCTCCCCGAAGACCTCGCCCGGACGGAACGCCGTAATATCGCCGCAACTGCAGCAGCCGAATCGACCTCAAAGCGGGAACAGCTCGCCGCCCTCAACGACACATTCCAGCGGCTGCACCGCCAGTCGAACAGGCAACGGCGTGGATACGACCTCGAGAAGCTACTCGCCGCCCTGTTCCGCTGGGCCGAACTCGACTACCACGGCTCCTACAAGACTGAGACCGACCAGATCGACGGAGCCATCACCCTCGACTCTTTCACCTACCTCATCGAAGCCCGCTGGCGCGACGAGGTCGCAGTCGCCACAGATCTCGCAACGTTCGCCGACAAAGGTCGAGCGTCGCATCGACGCCACCCGCGGGCTGTTCATCTCGATGGCAGGCTTCCGACCCACTGCAGTCGACAGATACCGGCAGGCCAGCGCACTCACGCCTAGACCGTTTGCCCCCGTCGATTCTCACCGGGTAGGCGACACGCGTGGGCGCCCAGCACTGCCGCCCGGGAGCCTCCGCGCGTCTGGACCGCCGGTAGCGAGTACGTCGTTCAGCCGTGGCTGGTGGCGACGGCGTGGCAGAGGACTCTGTCGCCGCGGATGGAGCCGCGGACCCGAGCCTGTCCGCGTCCCAGTTTCGGTGCTCTCGAGGTCAGACCGTGGCGGCACGCGATCCGTCAGTCTACGCAGCAAATTGGACGCGGCCGTGCAGTGCGGATCCCCCACCTCAAACGACTCATCGCTGGGCCCCACTCCCCTACCGCTTCGTCGAGCGCAAGGGTCTCTGGGGAACCACTCTGCTCGCAGCCCTGCACCAACCCTCGAACGAAGAGGCCGTACCTGCCTGCGGCCAACGAGTCGCCGGTCTACCTAGCGTCGGGCGTCGAGACCTACCAAGTCCGGGACTTGCTGGTCGACCTCGACCTCTTGCGACGCCTCCGAGTCCGAGGCGAGGCACGCGGCGCTAGGGGCATCGAGGATTTGAAGATCGGCATGTCACTAGTTCACGGCCTACCGTTCAGCCTGCTGCGCGCCAAGGGTTGGAGTTGGTTGCTCGACAGTGAAAGGGTCCACGGGACGATTGGGTGCGACATCGTCCACACAGCCCACCTCCTTCACCACCAGGGCCGGTACGCCGATCTCCCGCAACACTTTCCGCACGCGGGTGTGGCAGCCGGCCGTTACTGCCAGCGGGGTCAGCTTCAACGTCCCGATGCACGACCTGCGCCATGCCCATGCCTCCTGGCTGCTCGCAGGCGGGGTCCGACCGCAAGTCGGTGATGGACCGCCTCGGCCATGCCCGGATCCAGACGACCCAGAAGTACCTGCACGCACTCACCGAGGCTGATTAGCGCAACCTCGACGCGCTGGACCGGATGTAGAAGCGCTAGTCCGAGGCTCGCCTACGGGCGTGTTGGCTTGAGCGCGACGACCTCGGCGATCGTTGAGACGTCAGCGACCCACGCTCCGGCTCCCGGGTGGACCCACGACGTGACCTCGACTGCAGTCTCGAGATCTCGCAGGAGGTCGCGCCGGTGGATCGGCTCGTGGTGCGCGGCTCTATTGCGCACCAGCAGGAGATTCTTCAGATGTCGGTCGACCTGGCGTTGCTGTTGCAACTTGTCGGCAGGGCCTGACCCGAAGGCGCCGAACAGCGCCGGTGTCCACAACGCCGTGAGGTACCGCGATGCAGCGAGGTAGCGCCAGAAGCCCAGCGTCAGCTCGGCGACGACCTTTCCGTGGACCTCGGGTTGGCCCCCGAATCTGGTCGCCCGCTCGCGCGCCTTTCGAATATCGGCTCGCCCTCGCTGATCCAGCGGGGCCTGGTCGAACCAGGACGACCATCCCCGGACCTGAGCCATGTCCTGGAGTGCTCGATCCATGGAGTTGCGTACGACGACCTCGACCATCCCGGTCGTGTGCATCACCGCGGCGGAGGCCGTCATGTTCCACTCGTACAGCGTGAACGCGGCTTCCACGTCGCCGCCGCTCCACCTCAGATAGGAGCCAAGGCGCTCGGCTGTCAGCAGTTCGCTCAGCGCCTGGTAGTCGCGAGCGCGCGCCGGCTCGCCTGCTTCCCCATCTGCGTTGGTCATGCTCGACTCGTCCTGTAGAGTGCTCTACGAAGACCCCGGAACGATCACTGGCCTCGGCTACATCGCCGGGGTTTCGCCTTTCCCGAGGACCCTACGGGAGGTGACCAGCGCCGTCGGCCGGAGGCTGGAGCAGGGGCGCCATAAGATTCATGATGGCCGTGGTCTCGACCTTCACCCAGGCGGCGAGACCCGCACGAACGCTACCCGGTGCTGGGAAGATGCCAAGCACAAGCCACGAACGCAGCTGAGCGACGGAGCCGACGTGGCGCCCAGTCCGGCAAGTTGAAGACGGCCGTGACGATGTGAGCCAGTATCTCGTGCACTGTTAGCCTCGCCTGATCAACCGACCGAGACGACGCCACCAGTTCGCGCTCACTGCGTGTGCCTCATCCAAGGTTCGATGATCTGCTGCACGGTTTGACTGAATCGCCGCCGCCGACATCGAAGAGGCCCATCTGATCTTGCCGCGCGTGATCACGTAGTGCGACTGACAGGGCAACGCCCAGTTCCCGATCGATGGGCGCACGGAGACGTTGCCATCGAAGGTCAGGACCCACTGATGCGGCGAGAGGGGCGTGATGACCTCCCGACTGCAGCCGCAGGCGCACAGGTGGGCAGCGCTCGAGAACTGGGCTGATACGTAGAGGAGGCCGGGCTCCAGTTCCGCGGGGAAGGACGTCACGAACTCGGGGACGACATGGCTCACCCTCATCCCGCATCGTCCTCAGAATCGTCATCGCCGTTGCGGATCGTGCCTGTGAAGATGCGGTACACGGTCTCGTCGACGGGCCCGAACTCGGCGTAGTAGGTGAGGTACTTCTTCCAGTTGATGACCGCTAGCATCGCATTGAGGCAGTTGAGGTCAGCCGTCTGGATGTTGCGGTCGTACTCGTCGGGCGCACCGGTTGCGGTGGACGCCGCACGCTCGGGCATGCCCGGGAAATGGTTGACCACCGCCAGGAGCCCGGATAGGTGTCCGCCTTCGTCTCGGATGCCCATGCCGACTTCGATCGCAGGGACTCCACGCTCGCGGAGCCACGCCATGATCACCGGCTTGTCGTCGGCATCTGCCGCGGCCATGAAAACGAACGTGCAGTTGCCGAGAAGTTCGAGGTTGTCTGACGTGATGAAAACCGGATGTGCGGCAATGCCCGTGTGCATGTGGGAGTAGACACCGGTGAAATGCTCGGCCTTGTTTGGACGCAGCCTCAGGTCCTCGATGTTGGCAGCACCCGGTGCCCGGTAGGCATTGTGGTTGTCGAACACATCCCCGTCGAACAACTCGATGGCGTCGACCCAGGTCTTGGAGACTTGGTCAAGGATGAAGCTACCGGTCCCGCCCAGGCCGATGATGCCGATCCGCTGGCCCCTGAACTTCGCATTCCACGCAGCCAGCCCGGCGCGAGCGGTACCGCTGTCGGGGTACACGAAGGGCAGGTCGTCCGGAACCTCGGTCCAGCCGGCCCCCGGCGCTACCTTCACGGTCGGGTCGAGTGCCTTCGCGGGATGGCTCAGGATTCGCACGTACGAGGTGATCTTGTCGTAGGTGCTGGCGTAGACGCCGCCATTCTTTGGCTTGCTGGAGATCATGAAGTTCGCGTTGAGCTCCGGCGTAATGGCGTGACCTTCGGGCGACGGACCAGGGATCGGGCTCCCGCTCTGATCACAGGGCTGCTCGCCGATGAACCAGATCCTGTGGTCACCGGACCCGTCCTGGACGACGTCGCCGCTGAACACGATCGGCAGCGCGAGACGCCCGTACGCCACAGCCTTGGCAGCGATGACGTACGGGACTCGCTCGACGATCAGGTGGTTGCCCTCGAATGAGAGGCAGTAGTCCTCGTCGAGCAGTCGACGAGTCGAAGGATCACGATCGAACGGTGACGTAGACATCGAAGACCATGTTCACCTTGACGTTGACCGTGCCGCCGGGCTGGAGCGAGCCAGCCCCGCCACCGTTGTGCCCGCGCGAGTACTCGATGCGGGCGACATCTCCGTCGTTGAGCGGATCGTTGGGGAATGCCAGGTGCGAACCTATTCACCTTCGACGCTCCCCATGGCAACCGCGATTCTGGTGTGCCTCCTGGCGAATTCACTCGTGCTCGCCGCGACAGCAGGGTTGGGCTTTGCCCTGGGTCGGGGTCTGGTTCATCCATTCCGCCGGACCGATCCGCTCCACTGGGACGCCCAGTTGCGTCAGGCACGTCGATGGTTCTCTTGGTGGCTGACCGTGCCGTACGCAGCTCTGGTCCTAAACCTCCTGGTTCGCTAGTGCCACACTTCGGGTAGTTCTAACGTTGTAAGGGGTGTGGACGGAGTAGTTATGGATTCACCCCGCACCAAGCACGAGGAAGATGAGGAGATCTTCCAGCGTGTCTATCCGGGGTTGCGTCGCTTCGCGGCGGTGGTCGGCACGCACGACACGGACCCAGATGACCTAGTCCAAGAGGCATTGGTCAAGACGCTACGCCGCGGGTCACTGCACCGGCTTGCCGCTCCCTCGGCGTACCTACGGCGCACCATCCTCAACCTGGTCGCCGACTCCAAGCGAGCTGCCTACCGGAGAACCAAAGCGATGGTTCTCATCGACCAGGACCAACAGCACATTGGTCAGACCATGCCCGCGCTTCCCGAAGCATTGGACATGCTAGTGGTCCGTCTCAGTATTGAGTGATCCCTTGTCGAGGGTGGCCCGTGCGCGTTCGACCTTGGCGAGGATGTCTTCGGCGGTGGCTGTCCAGGCGTAGGGCTTGGGGTTCTCGTTGGTGGTTTCGAGGTAGGTC
>JBOFLH010000654.1:0-1997 GCA_051657765.1 Nocardioides sp.
AACGTCATCATCGATGTCGCTCGTGGCCGTCGAGCAACAGTTCGCGAGCTCAACTGACCAGATCCGGCCAGGCTTCACCCTCGTCATGTGGCGCCTTGCCTATCTCGGCCTGTCCAGATTTCGAGTCGATCAATACGAACGCGGTCTCGGTCAGGTCACGCGCCAGACCGATCCAGCCGGACCGGAGCGCCCAGGACCATTCGTGCCCTAACCGCGCGGACCGGTTTGTCTGGTTCGCCCCGGCCGGGCCGTCTTGCCCAAGCGCCGTCGGGCAAGAGATCAGACCAGGATTTCACTGCGGGCGAGTTGCCAGGCGAGCTACCACGTCTTTCAACCAGGTCGGGATCGGTTCACCATGCATTGGGAAACCGTCGTCGTCGTACCTATCGAGTTCGAGATGCGGAGAATGCGCCAGGTGGTCTCCAGAGCAGAACCTCAGGTGATCCTTGTCGTCACAGATGCAGAGCGCCCAGGAGGTCTCGTTGATCCTCTCACCGCCGCGAGGTGAGTAGCGGCCGATCCTAAGCCGGTGTCCCTCACGCAGACGCCCGGCTTCGGTGATCACTGTGTAACTGCTCGACCCACTCAGGCCTAGCGTGGACCACGCTTTGAGTGCGGGGGCGGCGGGGTCCACGTAGATCGGGCGGCGCTCACGCATCATGCTCGACACGACCTGGACAAAGATCCCCCCCAAGATCCCCTCGTCATGGGGATAGCTGGCGAGGCTCTTGGGTTTCGGGTGCTGCCCTTCGTGGCGTGTGAACACCCGAACCGGGGCAACACCCCTGCTTACGGAGCACCTCGACCGACTCTAGGAGCAGATTCCTGGCCTCCACCCGTAACTGCGGTTCGAGCGCCTCGGCGGCAGCCCGCCGCGACGCTGCGACCCGTTTCGCGTCTTCAGCGGTCGCGATCTCCTTCTCAAGCTCATCACGCCACGTCACGCGCCAAACTCCTGTCGTCGAGCTTCTATATCTACCCAGCCCGCTGGTAGTGGCTTGAGAAGCCAGTCCTACTGCGCTGTCGGTGGGAGTGCGGCAGCGAGTGCTTGGATGAGGTTCTCGAACCGCTCAAGTGTTTCCGTGCTCAGTGCCGCGAGTGAGGCCTCGAGGTTCCTGAGGAAGTACGCGGCGACCAGGCCGTGGTCGAACGGTTGCTCTTTGCGTTCGATGCGTTTGACGATGCGGTCCTTGCCCTTGAGGTCTCCCAGTTTCACTGACTTGGCGAAGGTCTTGTTGTAGAGGTCGATGTACTCCGTTGGGGTGAAGAGGTCCTCGATGTCAGCCCCGGTCACCGCCGAGAAGTTGTCCAGGCTGATGATGCGGGCCTGCTTCACGCGACCGGCGGCTATGGAGTTCTGGATCCGCTGGTCGCTGGTGTTCCCGTCGATGAGGACCACGACGTCGAGCTGGGTTCCGAGGAGCGCGAGGAAGGTCGGGATGTTCGTTGCGCCGCCGGCCGGGATTAGTCGGCAATCCTTGGGCAGCGATGCCCGCGCTTGCTTCTCAAGATGCCCTGAGATGGTGGTGAGGTAGATGTAGTCCGCGATCCCCTCGACGAGGATGTTGCGTCGGCCGATGAACAGGTTCTGGGCGATGTCGTAGCCGAGAGCGGCCTCGAGTGGGAAGAGCGAGTCTGGATCCGACACCGCACCGGCGTCGTTACTCACCGTGGTACCGAGCTCAGGTCCTTGGTCCTCGACGATGCGGGCGTGGTTGAGGCTGCTCGATTCCACCATGAACGGCGAGTGCGTGGAGTAGATGACTTGCCGAGTGGTAGCCAACTTGGTCTCGATGGCGGAAAGGAGATCCATCTGGGCGCGGGCGTGCAGTGATAGGCCGGGCTCGTCGAGCAACAGGATCAGGTTCTTGTCTTGTTCGAACTCGAGGAACGCGGCCAGGAAGGAGATGAACCACTGGAAGCCCGTGGAGCGCCGGTCCAGGCGGTTGCTGAAGTCGTGCCGTTCGTCTTCGACCCGGAACTGTAGCCACCGCCGC
>JBOFLH010000655.1:0-12920 GCA_051657765.1 Nocardioides sp.
GTTGCTGTCCAGCCATCTATTGAACGAGGTCGAGCTGATTGCCGATCAGATGATCCTGATCGGCAACGGCCGCATTGTGGCCAGCGGCGACAAGGAATCACTCTTGCGCGGCACCCAGTCTCAAACCTTGGTGACCTCATTGGACAATGCGACGCTTGGCCAAACCCTCGCCGCGGCACAGATCCAGTGGCAGCCCGCCGGTGGCGGCCTGCGGGTTGAGGCCGAGCCGGTTCAGGTCGGCGCCGTTGCCGCTGAGCACCGCATCGTGTTGACCGATCTGCGACCGGCTGAGGGCGGTCTGGAAGACCTTTTCCTCACGCTCACTGCCGAGACTCAACGAGATGCCGCCACCGCATCAGCCACTCCGATCGACCCGGCCATCAGCGCCCCCGCGGCGCCCGCACTGCAAGGAGCCAACCAATGACCACGACGGCCTACCGAGGACCGGACCTGGACATCTCGTCGACCAAACAGGTGCCGCTAGCGCGCATGGTGCGCCTAGAGCTTCGCAAGATGGTCGATACCCGAGCGGGTTTGTGGCTGATCATCGCCACCGCCGCGGTGACCGCGCTGGTCCTGGTGATCCAGCTGTGGGTCGGCATCGCGCAAGACCTCTCACTCACCTTGCGTGCGTTCATGACCGGCATGAACACTCCGATGGGCGTGTTCTTGCCCGTGCTCGGCATCATGGCGGTGACGAGCGAATGGGGACAACGCACGGCGTTGACCACGTTTTCTCTCATGCCGTCTCGGAGCAAAGTCATGGGCGCGAAGTTCGCGGCCATGATGCTGGTCGCGGTGGTGGCGATCATCGTCGGGTTCGGCCTGGCGGCGGCCGCCAATGTGTTGTTCGGGATCCTCTCCGACACTGAAACAGTGTGGAATCTCGGCGCGGCTGACCTTGCGAAGTACTTCCTGTTGCATGTCATTGGCATGGCGACCGGTTTCGCGTTCGGCGCGCTGCTGCTCAACACCGCCGCGGCGATCGTCATCTACTTCGTCTATTCCTTCGTGCTACCGGGGCTCTTTGCGCTCGGAGCTCAGCTCATTGGTTGGTTCGGTGACCTGCAACCGTGGATCGACTTCAACGCCGCTCAGGTGCCGCTGATTGACGGCGCGATGACCGCGAAACAGTGGCAACACCTGGCGGTGTCGAGTGTTCCGTGGTTCTTCCTGCCGTTGGCGCTCGGCATGTGGCGTGTGCTACGTGCTGAGGTGAAGTAGCCCAGCAGGCCGGCCGTCGTGCGGAGCTACCTCGTCGGGTTCGTGGACCCGATGGGGTGGCTCCGTGCCCTGTAGATTGGGGCCTTGTGACTTCACTTCGCGCGGACGGCCGCGCCAACGACGAACTACGACCGATCACGATCACTCGGCGCTGGCTGGATCATGCGGCGGGTTCGGTGCTGATCGAATTCGGTGGCACCAAGGTGCTCTGCGCCGCGTCGGCGTCGGAGGGGGTGCCGCGGTGGCGAAAGGGGTCCGGGCTTGGCTGGGTCACCGCGGAGTACGCCATGCTGCCCGCCGCCACAAATACCCGCAACGACCGGGAGTCGGTGCGCGGGAAGCTTGGTGGACGCACACACGAGATCTCTCGACTGATCGGACGTTCGCTGCGCGCGATCATCGACTACCGTGCGCTGGGCGAGAACACAATCGTGGTGGACTGCGATGTCCTACAGGCCGATGGCGGGACACGGACCGCCTCGATCACCGGAGCGTATGTCGCGCTGGCCGATGCGATCGCGCACTTGACGGCCATCGACGCCGTGAAAGGTGACCCACTCACCGGATCGGTCGCGGCGGTCAGCGTCGGCATCATTGACGGCATACCCCGCCTCGACCTCCCCTACGAGGAAGATGTCCGGGCGGAGACGGACATGAACGTGGTGATGACCGGCGACGGGAAGTTCGTCGAGGTCCAGGGCACCGCCGAAGGGGTGGCTTTCGACCGGGCCGAACTCGACTCGCTGCTCGTGCTGGCCGAGCAGGGTTGCGCCGACCTCACGACTCGACAACGGAAGGCACTACTGGATGGCTGATTACATCAGCCGGCCCGGCCCGGTGATCGAGTCGGTTTTTCTGGCGTCTCGCAACGCAAAGAAGATCCTTGAGATGCAGCGGATCTTGGCCGAGCACCTGCCTGGCGTTCGGGTGCTCGGCGCCGACGACGTGCCGGGATATGTCGAGCCGATCGAGGATCAGCCGACCTTCGCGGGCAATGCTCGGCTCAAGGCTCGGGCTGGGTTCGCGGCTTCGGGGGTGCCCGCCGTCGCGGACGACAGTGGTCTGTGTGTGGACGCACTCAACGGCATGCCTGGTGTTCTGTCGGCTCGTTGGTCGGGACTGCCCAGGTCGGATCAACGCAACAACGAGTTGCTGCTCGCCCAGTTGCACGATGTACCCGACGAACGACGCGGCGCCTACTTCATGTGTGCGATCGCGGTGTGCTTTCCCGGTGGCGCCGAACTAGCGGTCACGGGTCGGATGCCGGGTCGGATCATTCGAGAGCAGCGGGGTAGTGGCGGCTTCGGTTACGACGTGGTGTTCGTGGCCGACGAGTACGTCGACTCCGGGCTCACTACGGCGGAGATCGATCCCGCGGAGAAAGATCGGCTTTCGCATCGAGGTCGGGCGCTGCGCATCCTAGCGCCACGCCTGGCCATTGCGTTGAGCGGGTCGCTGCCAATGGGGCGATCCGCCGCTGGTGACCTGACCTGACTACTTCTTCACCAACGGCGCTCGGCGAAGGCTTCGGACAAGCATCCAAGTGATGAGTGCCTGGGCGGCCGGGTAGGCCAGGATCAGTCCGGCGAAGCCAAAGGCGACCGCACCAGGGGGCACGAGAGGGTCGGCGCACCGCAACTGTTGGGTCCCGTCGGGCAGGGTCACCGACGGTGCTCCCGCGCACGGGTCTCCCAAGAGGACGAACGAGCCGAACAGCAGAATCCAGGGAGCGAGGAACCCGGTGCCGAGCCAGATGAAGCCAGCGATCTTTTGAGGGACGGTCCACACTGAAGAGAGGGCAAATAGCACCAGTCCGACGACCCACACCACGGGCGAGATCGGCAGCAGGACGAAGCCCAGCTCAGCCGCCAGGAGGCCGATGACGGCCGTGATTGCGACCCATCGGGAACGCCGCAGGCTTGGCGGCCGCTTCGTGGTGGCCGCCAGCCGGCTGTCGGCAGGCGGCTGGATGTCGACCGGTGGCTGCCAGCTCATCGCCGATACTCGGGATTGGGATGATCGGGATCACTAAGGTCCCAGTTGGTCGTCACATTGCCGTAGGCCGGGATGCCGCCGGCATCGGTCAGCCGCCGGGCGGCATGGAGCATGTTCCACGCCGCGAACACGGTGTTGCGCGTGGTCCAGTGGTTGTGGGCACCCCGATTGTCGTCCAGGTAAGACGGCCCCGGTCCGGCCTCGCCGTTCCAGTAGGCGTCGGATTGCGGCGGGATGGTGAAACCGATGTGTGACAACGCATACATCATCTGGGCCGCGCAGTGCTTCCCGCCGTCCTCGTTGCCGGTGATGATCACCCCACCGACCTTGCCGTAGTACGACCATTGGCCGACGTTGTTGAGTTCACTCGACCAACCGTAGAGGCGTTCGATGATCAGCCGGGTGAGCGACGATTGATCGCCCAACCAGATCGGCGTGGCGAGCACCACGATGTCGGCGGGCTCGATGAGTTCACGGTAGAGACCGGGGAAGTCGTCACGATCCCATCCCTGTTCGGTCATGTCGGGATAGACGCCGGGTGGGATGACGTGATCGACCGTGCGGATGACATCGACGCGCGCGCCGACCCCGTGCATGACGTGCTGACTGATCGACATCAGGCCGTCGGTGTGACTGACTTCCGGGGACCGTTTCAAGGTGCCGTTGACATAGACCACCCGAAGGTCGGCGAAGTCGACCTGGTTGGCCGCGATCTCGCGGTCGATGAACGATTGGACAGTGTCGGGGATCATCTCAGCACGCTAGCGGCTGTCGCCTGGTCAGCGGAACCCGGGAACGGGGAACCTGGAAGCCGGAACACTGGACGTGGCCCGGGAGGTGGGAACGCGGGACTGGACGGTCCAACCGAGGCAGGGGGAGTCGACACCTTGAGCCGACGGTGCCCCTCACGGAGACCCTGTCAAACCTCTCACCCCACTGTGACCGGGCAGTTCGTGCCGCCCGTGTGGCGGTGCGCCGCCCTGCGCCGCTAAATCCGCCGCGTTCGAAAGCACAGCGGCCGGAAACTCTTCGTGTGCTGACCACGAGCCAGGTCGAAGCCCTGGTGTCCGCCTACGAACGTGGGTTCTCGCTGACAGCGGCAGCCGTAAGCGTTGGAATTTGGCCACAACGCGCCCGGCGCATCTTGCAGGAACTGGGGTTTGCCGACAGCCGTCAAGCCATCGCGTTCCACGCTCGATCCAGCGCAGGTCCAGGTCATCAGCGAGCTTCTCGAACTCGGCTGGTCGCCGGAAGGCATAGCATCGAAGGTTGGCTGTGGCCCTGATCGCATACGACGGTGGATACAGGGCTGCGCCACCAGCGGTACTACGGCAGGGGGCCAGAATCAGGGCGCTCTGCCATGCGGCAGTCCGGACTAAACCTTTCGTTGGATGGTGCCGCCCGGATTCCGGTTCAGGGTGGCGCCCGTGACGAAGCGACCGGTGGTGGCGGAGCGGGTGACGCCGCAACTGTTGCTAGTGCCAGCACCCGACCTTCTCAGTCGTAGTCGGTCTCGGCCAGGGACCGCTCGTTGAACGCGGCCGCCTCGGCTTGCCAGTCCTTGGTCAACCGAGTGATCACCGAGGCGGACAAGCCGTGGCTAGTGCCCAAGAACTCCTTCAGCGCCGGGGCGAAGTCCGAGCTGGACAGGCCGTGCAGATACAGCAGCGGCAACACCTCAGCCACCCGCGGGCTCTTACGCGCCCACGCCGGCAGGATCGCCGAGGAGAACCGACACCGCTCACCGGTCGTCTCATCGGTGCGCTTGTCGTTGACCCGCGGCGCCCGCACCCCGCACCGCACCCGCCGCCGTGGTCACCTCCCGCGGCGCATGGTGGCCATTGCGGACCACCAGCCGGTGACCATTCTCGTCGACATCGTCGGCGAACGCCTCGACATAGGCGGCGACCTCGGCCTGCAACGCCGCCGCGAGCATCGCCCGAGCACCGTCACGCACGATCTCGTCGAGCAGCGACCCGCCCGCCTCGTTGGACTCGACCTCGTCCTGGACTACCTTGAGCATGAGCGCACCTTCCCGAACCAGCGCACCAACGCCGGTCCTGATCAGAGTTCTGTGACTACAAGATCTTCCTCGGGAAGGTGCGCTCCATCGCGTTCACCCGCCGAGGGCCATCCACAGGTTCTGATCATTGCTCTCGGCCCGAAACCAGTAACGCCCGGCATGTGTCGGTCGATCCGGATAGGGTCGTACCTGCCAGAGACCAGCAACCGGAGCGTGTACCGGTCGATGGGATACCGCGCTCATCGACAGCAGCTCGGTGCGCACCGCCGCGCTGTAACGATCAACACTCTCGTGTGTCGAGCTCACCGTGACGCTCCAGTCCGGCAAACTGGATCGCCATCGATGCGGGTGAGGTGCTTCCCGCACTGCCCACCCAAGGTGGCCCACACACCTTCTGCAGTGTCTTGAGCGCGTCGTAGGAGTCCTCGCTGCACGTGGCTTCCGCAGGCGCTTCACGATCGGGCGACCCGACCCCGGCCGGCCTTGGCCGCTGCGATCAACCGTCGACGGGCGTTGTTCCGTGACCAGCCAGCCACACCGACAACCTGGTCCAGGATCTGGCGCTTGTCCTTCTTTGATGCCCTGGATACGCCAGCGCAAACCTGCTGGTGACCTCGACATGAGACCTCATCGACACCACTCTCGATGCTCGTCTGAGGCACCGAGAGCGTTTCGCGGGCAGTTACCGTGAGTCTCGTCGGGGTACTTGACTCCTGCCCAGCGTGCGTGCTTCGCTGGTCGAGCCAAGGCGGGGGTTCCTAGGGCGAAACTCTCGGGTCCATCCGTCATCTCGCTGAAGGAAGGAACTCACTGTGGATCAATCAGGTGGACAGACAGTCGTTGAAGAATTTGACGTCGAGGTCTATGCGCGAACGTCAAATAACAACATGCCGAAGTTTGCCTCATTCGTACCGCTGACGGACGATGAGCAAGCGGTCGTCAATGATGCATTGGCGCTGTCCTGACTCTATGACGCAGAACATCTCGGGAACCGCTGTCGCAGGTGCGCCGCATTCGTGCGCATCTGCGACAGCATGTTCGGCAGAAATCTACTCGTCCCACAATTTTCTCCTCAATACATCAGATACCTTGCTTGCCGGAGACAGAGTCTTTGTCGGGAATCAACCTGATGACGTTGCGCTTGCGGTAGCCATACAGCCTCGCACAGCATTAATTCTTGGCGCAGGGTACGGTGGAAACGTTCGTACACTTGCGGCAGCTGCGCCGGATTGCCGAATTACCACGGTTGATATTGATGCCAATGTGGCTCAGGCCGTTCAGTCACTATTCTCCGCAAACTTTCCAGCAATTTACTTTACCTCTTTGGTGGGAGATGCAGGCGAGGTAGTCCAGAGTGCCGAGCGATACGATCTCATCGTAGTTGATCTCTACCAGCGTGACTCCTATCCAGAACTCGTCTTTGACATACGTTTCTGGCAATGCGTCAAGGACTCACTCACATCTCATGGTGCCGTTCTAGTAAACGCATGGGGTTTGCCCGAATATCTGCGACCCTTTGAACCGCCGTCTCCACAGTTGCAGCTTGCCCAGGTTATAGCCCGGCTTTGGCCGGAAGTTAAGTATCTTCCATATCGAAGAAATCTATCGTTTCTGGTAGGTGATTGGCATCCTCGAGCAGAGGCATTGATGCACCACCTGAATCAGCCACGACTTAGTGACTTAGACAATGCTGTTTTAGCTTTTCACTCGGCGAGATTGTCATGGGCGATGTCAGTCAAATGCCGACTCGCGATGGGTTCTGTAGCCAGTGACAAAGTAACGTCTGCCGATTTGATTGACAAGGAGATGTATGGCCGCTGGGTGAGTCTCATGAACGAAGTGCGCAAATGTGGTAACCGTTTGGGACGCGAAGAACGCGAAGTGTCGGGTCTGGCAGTCTATGATCCGGCTGTTGCCAAACAAATCACACTGGAATTGCTCCGCATAGAATCTGCCGCAGCTGGCCTAATACCAGCCATGGCCGCATCGCTTTCCTTTGAAGGCGATGACTCAATGAGTTGGTTTGGTGAATGGATAGCCGAGAAAGGGACTTTCCTCTTTCACGAGTATCCACAGTGGACAATGTTGCATGCATTGCCACAAGCACTAGCGCTAGCGGCGAATCCCTTGTCACCGCGCTATGACTGGACTGATGCGTTGATCGCGACCACTGGTGCGGTCGTGGCGCTCACCGGACGGCAGCATGTCTGAGAACGCCAGGTCCTCACCGAACGAGGCCGTCGTTATCACGAGCCGCCTCCCTAGACGATACTGGATGTTTTGGTCGTATATCGCTTCTGGGAGTCTTGCGGATGGCATGACTCTCATAGCGCTCACGTGGGTCGCTGCATCGACAACTGACAATGCACTCTTGGTCGCTGCCGTCGGCACGGCTGAGCGGCTGCCGTGGCTACTTCTGTCCCTGCATCTCGGGGCACTGGTCGACCGACTTCCCAGACTAGCTGTACTAGCGGGGTCCGGTGCTGCGCGATCCGCCACAATGCTGGGACTAGTCACGCTTCTGCTCCTTGGCGATGTCTCAATATGGACGTTAATGCCCTTCGCCTTTGCCTTGGGTGTAACGGAAGTTCTAGCTGGTGTCGCGGGTGAGACTGCGGTTCCGCTTCTCGTACCCTCAAGCCAACTCGCCCGCGCCAATGGACACGTGCGGTCAGCCGAAATCCTCGCAAACGACTTCCTTGGTCGTCCGATTGGCGGTGTCTTGCTGCAAGTCGCCTTCTGGATTCCGTTTCTCGGCAACGCAATAACTACCGGCCTGGGCGTGCTCTTGGTGATGAAACTACGAAAGAGCGTGGGCGATCCATGGCCCAAACAATTGAGTGACGAGCAAGGCTCGCGGCAAGCTCTGGCTGGTATGCGTTGGATACGCGAATCACCAATCCTCAAGAACCTCATTCTGAGTGCCTTACTCATCAACTCCTTGTTTGGCGCATTGATTGGCACACAGGTACTCCTCGTCAAGCGCACGTTAGAGTTGAACGCGTTCGGGTATTCAATACTTCTCGCCGTCTCCGCGGTGGGTGGTATTCTCGGCGGACAGGTAGCGGCTAAACTAGCTGATCTCGTCGGCGTCAAACTACCTCTCCTCGGGTCCCTGGGGGTCATGGGGATATGCTTTCTCGGGATAGCAAGCTTTCCCAGGCCGGTACCCGTGATGATCCTTTACGGCATAGTCTCGGCGGCGGTGGCAATTTGGAGTGTCACGGCCCTATGCCTGCGCCAAACGCAGGTCCCCAACGAATTCCTTGGACGAGTCAACTCCAGTTTTCGAATGGTAACTTTCGGTGTCAGCGCTCTCGGAATGATTGGCGGCGGCTATGCGGTCGAGCTGTTAAGTAGCAGCATGCCCCTTGGTCAAGCACTCGTGGTGCCATACTTCGCCACCGGCATCCTGTACTCCGCGCTGACCGTCATTCTCGCCATCCGGTTTCGCAACATAGTCTTTTCCAATTGAGAACACGACTTCTAAGGAGGGCAGAGATGAAAAGTACATTCCAGGTTGTTGATGACTTCTACGCCGACCCGACCAAAGTGCGCAGACTCGCGATCGAACACGGCAAATGGTTAGAGCCGAAGGTGTCGAACGGTCTAACATACGACTTCGAAACCGACAACTCATTCTACTCGCATGGACTGGTCGAAGAATTCTCAAGGCTGCTCAATAGACCTATCCTCGTGGACCCGGCACGCATGGGATTCGGAGTTTTCAGTCTCACCGGGAAAGACGCGAACGCTCAGTTCACGACCCACTTCGATGACACCGACTGGGCAGCTATTGTCTACCTAGTTCCCAATGAGATGTGCTTCGGCGGCCTCTCCTTTTTCAGACATCGAGGATCTGGTTTGACGGGCCCACCATCCGACGAGGAAGCCGCTCGTCTGGGCTTTCCGTCCAGGGCAGACTGGCTCATCGCCGTCTATTATCCAGACAAACTGCGCCCCGATGCATGGGAGGAGATTGCATGCGTGGGAATGCGATTCAATCGCATGGTTCTCGTGCGCGGTTCGGAGAACTTTCACCGCGCCACGGCAGGATTTGGCAGGACGCTCACCGACGGGCGTCTTACTCAGAGATTCTTTTTCATGGACGGAGACGAGCACCATGCGCAGTAGAGTATTCGTTGTTGACAACTTCTATTCCAATCCCGATGCAGTCCGAGAGGCTGCTTTGGACTCCGATTTTCGGAGTGCCAGTAGGTACAACTATCCAGGATGGCAAAGCAATAAGGCGCTGCAGACAAGCGCCCTGCAGGGTGCATTTGAGGCGATCATTGGCGTTGCGATCCATGTCGATAGTGACCAACTCACCTGGGGTGGTTTTCGCCTGATCACCGAAGCTACGGGGGCCCTGACAAAGGTGCATGCTGACGCAGCGGTCGACTGGGCAGGTCTGGTTTACCTAACACCGGGCGCGCCGCCGAGCGCTGGCACAGGCTTCTATCGACACAAAGAGACCAATCTGTATAGCCCACCCAGCGATCGAAAGGCCCGTGCCATGGGATTCTCGGATCCAGATGAGTTTGAAGAGTTGGTCGCTCGGCGCGATATGGCTGACCTTGGAAAATGGGAACTCGTCGACTGGGTGGGACCAGTCTACAACAGATTGATTCTTTTCCGCGGGTGCGAATTCTACCATGCCCCCATGTCCGGAATCGGGGATTCCCCGGAGACAGCCCGCCTGACTCACAATTTCTTTTTCAATGAAGCTAAATCTTTGCCTGAATATATCAGGCGGGCCAACTTCGCAATGGCACAACTGTGAGGCCGCCTCAATGGCTGCAAAGGTTCGACGAGGAGGTCTGCATAATCGACGACTTCTATGTGAATCCTGATCCAGTCCGGGATCTAGCATTGAGGACCGAGTTCATTGACTTTGGGGGGAAAGCAAATTTCCCTGGAGCAGAGTCTGCGAAAGCATTCGGAACTGGGGCGCACTGCCAAATGTTTGAGACGGCGCTGGGAGCCAGCATACATTGGGACCCTAAGGAGTGGGTCTTTGGAAAGTTTCGACTGTCCCGAGAGTCAGACAGTCTTCCAACGCACGTGCACCTTGACTCGGTCGACTGGACTGCGGTCGTGTATCTAACTCCTGAAGCCACGCCCAGCGGTGGCCCTGTCTTCTATGGAAGCCTTGAATTCGGTGTTGACAGGGTCCCGAGCAGGGAGCGCCTGCGAGACTTGGGTTTCGAGTCTGTAGCTGACTTCGATTTGCGTTACGTGCTTCCAAACACGAGCAATCCTGAGAAGTGGTCGGAGATCGGACGTGTTACGCCCGAATATAACCGATGTGTACTGTTCCGAGGGGGGCGCCTCTTTCATGGTATTGGTCAAACGTTCGGGCAGGAAATGAACGAGGCTCGCTTGACCCAAAACTTCTTCTTCATGGAGGAGGCCAAACAGGCTATCAGTAGTCGTCTGACAAGTTCCGACGGCGTGTCAGTTCAAGTGGGAGGAGTGCCGGATGAGTGAAAGACTGAGCCTATTAGAGGTCGTGCTGCGCAACAGCGCAGACGTTAGTAAAGACCCGGACTCCTTTGCACTAGCGCCTCTGGATGGCATGTTGTTAGGCCCCAACGGGTTCGATTTGTTGCAACAGTCTCTGCCGCTCGAACTCACCGCTTCTTCGGCCAGCGCCATTTCGGCCTGCGGCCTAGGGTTGCGGTCACTTGCGCTTGTTGAAAAGCGGGGGGGCGTAGGAGTCTGTCATTCCTTCGTGGATGGTTGGATATTGATTCGCCGTTTTGGTGCTGGAATGGATCTGGGGGATGCCGATTTGCGGGGCGCTCGACTCGAGGGAGCCTCTCTTAGTGGCGCGTGTCTAGTTAGTGCAAACCTCTCTGGTTGTCACCTCGAAGGTGCCGATCTGAGTCAAGCGGACCTTACTGGGTCTGATCTTTCGGGTTCGAGTTTGCGCCGAGCCAATCTAGCCGGCGCCAACTTGACACAGGCTGACATGCGCCGAGTTGATCTGCGCCACAGTGAACTGAAGGGAGCGGTATGCACGGGCACTGCACTGAGAGGATCGGACTTTTGGTCGGCGTACGTTTGGGATGTCAGCTTCGATGACGCATTCACAGATGGGGCTGACATCGACCGTGCCGACCATCGTGGTGTGACGGGACCCAAGTCCAAGAACGCCCGCGTGTGACCCACTCGTTTGTCAGGCGTCTTCTCCTCGGTGCCCATGGATCCTAAACAGCTCGCCGAGGCCTTGGAGGACGCGCGAGCCCTGTCCGCCGCCATCGATGCGAAACTGGTCGGCCAAGGGGGAGTACCGACCTTTCATGACAATCACGTCTTGTGGTTATTGGAACAGGTAGGGCGAGGACGAGATACCGATGCGTCCCCCTATGCCAGCGCGCTTGGTGAACTCACGCAAATAGCGGAATGCCTGCGCGCTGAGCGATTTGTTGACGCTCGCGGCCGGCTGCAACGCGATTCTCGCGACGTGTTTTCGAGAGTAGCCGTCACCCGACTTGACTTCGTAAGGAGTCAGGGTCTTCTTGCGGCCCCCCACGTGGGGCGGACGGAGTCTCTTCAAGACGGTCTATGATATGTCAATCTATTCGACATTGATCGACGAGATTGCGCCCAAGACCATCATAGAATTGGGCACGGGCTCGGGCGCTAGCGCCCACTTTTTCGCGGACGCGGCGGCAGCCTCTGGACGCGTTGCGCATGTCATCACAATTGATCGAGTCCCGGTCCGTCTTGCGCGCGATAACATAGAATTTCGCTATGGCGACATGAGAGACCTCCCCATACTGTTACCTCTGGAGGAATTCCAGCGGATGTCACGACCCATACTTGTGGTCGAAGACGCCCACGCACACTTGCCGACAGTGCTGACCCACCTGGACAAGGCGCTCCAGACTGGCGACTATCTGATAGTCGAAGATAGTTTGGTCAAGCGCGCCCAACTGCTCGAGTTTCTGAGCTCATGCGACGGTCGCTATGAATTGGACTGTCGATACACCGACATGTTTGGCGAGAATGTTACCTGTTCAGTCGACTCAATCTTGGTACGTTGCTAGCGGTAGAAAGCTGGTCGGGTTCACTAGCTAATCGTTCCTGTGGCCTGCCGTAGGTCTCATCCGATCTCTGTTCTTGAAGAAGCTGTACGTTGTCGACACCGCGAGGCAATGTACCGGAACCGCAATCATAAAGCTCTGTTCTAGAGTGCAGCCGAGCGGAGTAGAAGACGGTCGCGTCCCGTGGCGTGGTGTAGCTCGTTGCGTGTGGCTTTGGGGTCTGCCCAGGGTTTGGTTGATACCTGACCTGTGAGGATTCGTCCTCGCTGGAAGGATGTCGAGCATGGCAAAGCCCATACCCGAAGGAGTTCCGCGACGATGTCGTGGCAGTTGCCCGCAAGGGCAAGGCGCTGTTGTCTCAGATCGCGAAGGACTTCGGGATCTCCGAAGGTACGCTGTCGAACTGGCTGAAGCGTGCTGATGTCCAGGACGGTCACCGTCCCGGCCTCACCGGCGAAGAGCGCAAGCAGCTGCGTGAGGCGAACAAGCGGATCCGGCTGCTCGAGCAGGAGAACGAGGTCCTGCGACGTGCAGCTGCCTACCTGTCGCAGGCGAACCTGCCGGGAAAATAGTGTTCCCGCTCGTCTGTGAGATGGCCGCGACCGGTGCCCGCATTCGGGTGCCGG
>JBOFLH010000656.1:0-12069 GCA_051657765.1 Nocardioides sp.
CCGAGGACCCGGAGATTCTCGCCCAACGCAAGCGCCAGGTAGCAAACCTGATGGCCTCATTGTGCTTGTCGAGCGGCTCGGTGATGATCACCGCCGGCGACGAACGGGGCCGCACCCAGCACGGCAACAACAACGCCTATTGCCAGGACAACGAACTGTCCTGGATGGATTGGCGCCCCGACGACGCGTGGCTGGACGTCTACGAAGTGACCAAGGCGGCGCTTCGGTTACGGCGAGAACACCCGGTGTTGCGTCAGCGGCACCACTTCCAGGGCACTCCCACGATGGCCGGCGGACCCAAGGACCTAGCCTGGATCCACCCCACCGGACGGGAGATGACCGAACCGGACTGGTTCGACACGGGCGTGCACACGCTCGGCATGTTGCTGTCCGGCAGCCCGCTGCGCTCCCCCAGCTCGCGCGGTGAACAACAACACGACAAGACGTTCCTGATCTGGCTCAACAGCCTGGACCAGGTGGACATATCGCTTCCGCAGGTCGATGCGCCGGCCAAGTGGGAGGTGGTCTTGTCGACGTCGTCGTCGCTCGCGGTCGGTGATCAGGTCACCCCGGAAGGCCCGCTCACCATCAAGGCCCGCTCGATCCTCGTCCTGCGGGAAAGCTGAGTTTGTTGCCGAACTGCTGGAGCAGAGGATTCACCGAAACTTCAGGCATCAGGTTGGACGCGTCGGCAGCCCAATGATCGTCGAGCCTGCTAGCTCTCGCCGGCTACGTGTAGGCACCGAGTCGAACACTGAGACTAGGAGAGTCGGATCTGTGGAAACGAAAACTACTCCTTGATCCCACTCCAGCCTGGCGAAGTCCCGCCGACTTCCATCAACCTTCATCGATGCTCTCACCCATGGCGCTTCACCCCGAATGGAACGGGCGACAAGGCTAGCCACATCAATGACCTCTCCGGAAACCACGCTCAACGACTCGAAAATAGTATTCGGAACCATCAACACCCCCCAGGTTGCTAACGAGATGTGCGCGTGCTTGGTCGACGTCAACTCGGTGTACACAAGTATCTCCGGTGGCGAACCATCAACATCTGATGCTCTGACACACGAAGTCACATGACCGACTTTACCGCTGCGCCCGTCCGCGAAGTTCCACAGGTGGATCTCAGACTCAAGCTCAGCGCCCAAGAAATGGTAAACTAGTAGTGGTTCAGTCTTCACGATCAAGCTGCACCACTACACATAGTGTTCGTGTTCGACCGATTGGTGATCGCCACGCTTCCGTCAGAGCCGCGTCTCACTCCTGGGAAGTTTACCGAGAAGCCCGAGTATCTTGACAAGTTGTAGTCTCCGTCATACAACACGGTAGTTCCGTTGGGCGCCACTATTCCGATATGGATCGTTCCGTATTCTCGGCGACCCAAGTAGTATCTAACGTCATCACGTGATACGTAGATCTGGATCGTGTCTCGGTCAAGTCGATTCCAATAGACACGACGACAAAGTGGGGGCGGCTCCTCGGTTGCTCCATTTCGAGACAGGATGGCCGAATCAGCCACATAGCCTGTGGCACCTGCTGCGCTCGCAAAATACGCAATTGGACTACAGGACAGGGCGCAGACTAAGGCGCAGAAGAATCTTTTCATTACAACCTCCGAGTAAGATTGAACGCTAAGGCCGAAGCAATCGGGAGAAACAGGCGAAATGCTGGCGGAGGGATCTGTTTTCTTGCCCCCACGTTACAATTCCCAAGACACCTTCCCAAGGTACACCACTCGCCATCATGAGGACACAGGCGACGCACCCCCGCTACGCCTCGCGAGCCGAGACCCGGACCCGGTACCGCGAACTGACCCTATTGCGAGGGCAAGGCAACCACGCCGAGTTCAGCGGGCGAGGCCAGCAGGTCGTTCTTGGGCAGGACGCGCACCGTGTAGCCGAAGCCGCCGGCGTGATCGAGTCTCACGGTGCCTTCGTAGCGGAACCGGCCACCGGAGTACGACTCCGCCAAGGTGAGCGCCTCGGCGTCGGTGTGGGTGAGCTCGTCGGTTCCGTTGAGACGACCGTGGACCAGTTGAACGTCGATGTCGTCCGGGGTGAGTTCGCCGAGCGCGACGAACGCACGCAGCGTGAAGCTCGAGCCAACCTCGGGCGCGTCGCTGACCCCACTGCTCTCGACATGTTCTACCCGGACGGCCGGCCACCCGCCCTGGACCCGCTTCTTCCAAATGGCCAGGTCGCGAGCACCGGCGTAGTTGTCGTTGAGTTCGCGGGCGGTGCGTGCGGCCGGCGCATAAAGGTCACGGATGTAGTCGCGAACCTGCCGGGTCGCCAACACCTTAGGCCCAAGCGACTTCAGGGTGTGCCGCACCATCTCCAGCCAGCCCGTCGGCACCCCTTGGTCGTCGACGTCGTAGAACCGCGGCGCGACCTCGTGCTCGATGAGGTCATAGAGCGCTCGCGCCTCGATGTCATCGCGCTTATCCGGATCCGCCACACCGTCGGCCGACGGGATCGCCCAGCCGTTGTGACCGTCATACCACTCGTCCCACCAGCCGTCGAGGACCGACAAGTTCAACCCGCCGTTGAGTGCGGCCTTCATGCCGGAGGTGCCGCAGGCCTCATAGGGCCGCAGCGGGTTGTTCAACCACACGTCACACCCGGGATAGAGCGGCTGCGCCATGGCGATGTCATAGTTCGGCAGGAAAGCGATCCGATGGCGAACCTCCGGGTCGTCGGCAAAACGCACCATCTCCTGGAGCAACTTCTTGCCACCATCATCGGCTGGGTGCGCCTTGCCCGCGATTATCAACTGAATCGGACGATCGGGGTGGAGCAGCAACTCCTTGAGCCGGACCGGATCACTCAGCATCAAGGTAAGCCGCTTGTAGGACGCCACTCGTCGCGCGAAGCCGATGGTCAGCACATCGGGATCCAACGCCGAATCGATCCATCCCAACTCCGCGCGAGCGGCGCCGCGCTGGGTCCAGGACTTCTTCATCCGCTTGCGCGCGTCCGCGACCAGACGCTCCCGCAGCACACGTTTGAGGTCCCACATCTCACGCCCCGGTAGCTGATCCACTAGCGGCCACAACGAGTCGGTGTCATCGGCGTCCAGATCCGCCCCCAACTTCGCGGCGGCGTCGAAGACCTCGCGAGCGATCCAGGTCGGCCCATGCACGCCGTTGGTGACCGAGCCGATCGGCACCTCGGCCTGGTCGAAGGCGGGCCACAATCCGTTGAACATCCCTCGGCTGACCTCACCGTGCAGCAGCGAGACACCGTTGGCGCGTTGGGCAAGTCGGAAACCCATCACCGCCATATTGAAAACGCCGGGGTCGCCGCCCGCGTAGTCCTCGGCACCCAGAGCCACCACTCGATCCACCGGCACCCCCGGCACCGCGCTCGTGCCCGAGAAGTACTGCTTGATCAAGTCACTTGGGAACCGGTCGATGCCGGCCGGCACCGGCGTGTGGGTGGTGAAGACGGTGCCGGCGCGAGACACCTCCAACGCGGTGTCGAAGTCAAGCTTCGGCCCGTCCGGGTCCACGGTGAGTTCGCGGATCCGTTCCAGGCCCAAGAAGCCGGCATGGCCTTCGTTGGTGTGGAAGACCTCGGGCACGGGAGCACCGGTGAGCCGCGAGAACACCCGCAGCGCGCGCACGCCGCCGACGCCGAGCAGCAATTCCTGTCTGAGCCGATGCTCGCTGGTTCCGCCGTACAGCCGGTCGGTGACGTCTCGGTACTGGCCGACGTTCTCCTCGATATCCGAATCGAGCAGCAGCAACGGCACCCGGCCCACTTGCGCGACCCAGATGCGAGCCATCAGGTCCGGGCCGCCGGGCAGCGCGATGGCGATCTTCGCTCGTGAGCCGTCCGCTTCGCGCAGCACGGTCAGCGGCAGCTCGTCGGGATCGAGGACCGGATACTCCTCCTGCTGCCAGGCATCACGAGACAGCGATTGCTTGAAGTAGCCGCTGCGGTAGAGCAGGCCGACCCCGATGACCGGCGCACCCAGGTCGGAGGCGGCCTTGAGGTGATCACCGGCCAGGATGCCCAGGCCGCCCGAGTATTGCGGCAGCACCGCGGTGATGCCGTATTCGGGCGAGAAGTAGGCAATGGCCCGCGGGGCGTCCGCCCCGGCCTTGCGTTGGTACCAACGTTGTTCGGTGAGATAGCTGGCCAGGTCGGCGCGGGCGTCGGTCAACCGCGCCAAGAACTTCGCGTCGGTCGCTAGCTCGGCCAGCCTGGCGTGACTCAACGCGCCGAGCAAACGCACCGGGTCATGGTTCACCACATCCCAGACGTAGGGATCCGCGGCCGCGAATACATCCTGGGTGGGCGGGTGCCAGGACCACCGAAGGTTGCTGGCCAACTCGCCGAGGCCGTCTAGTTCCGGCGGCAGGACGGGGCGGACCGTGAATCGTCTGATTGCGCGCATTGGGGCACGCTAGCGGGTAACTTTTATCGATCCAAGTTCTCCGGACGACAACCTGGTTGGTGCTTGCTTGTCATCGCCGTCTCCGCTTGGGTTGACCAATGGTCGGTCGAATACCCATTGTCGATGTCGCGCCCGTGATCGACTTCGGGCGGTTGGCGGCCAAGTCCACTGAGGGCGAGGCGTTCCCGGTGACCGCGACCGTCTTCCGTGAAGGCCATGACTGCCTCGGCGCCGAGGTGATCCTCATCGACCCCGACGGGGTGCGCCATCCGCCGGTGGCCATGCGGCCGGTCGACGAACCCGATCGATACCGGGCGTGGGTCAAGCCGGATCGACCGGGGGCGTGGAGCTTCGAGGTGCGGGCCTGGTCCGATCCGGTCGCTACCTGGCAGCACGCGGCCGGCTTGAAGATCCCGGCTCAGGTCGATGTCGACCTCATGTTCACCGAGGGGCGCCTGCTGCTCGAACGGGTGCTTGCCGGCCTCGGCAAGCCGCGATCAGCCGAGGGGCGCAAACAGGTGGCCATTGTTCGGGCCGGGATCGAAGCGGTCGCCGACGACACCCGGCCCATCGCGGCCCGACTTGCCGCGGTGCAGGCAGTTGAGCTGCGCGCGGTCCTGACGGCCAACCCGCTACGCGAGCTGCTGACCACCGCGGGGCCGTTTCCGATCTACGCGGACCGGGCTCGCGCGTTGTGCGGCAGCTGGTATGAGTTCTTCCCTCGCTCGGAAGGTGCGCGGCGGATCAAGCGCACAGGCCAGGTCAAGCCGGGTACGCTGCGAAGCGCGGCCAAGCGCTTAGACGCGGTGGCCGCGATGGGCTTCGACGTGATCTACCTACCGCCGATCCACCCCATCGGCGAAGTCAACCGCAAGGGTCCGAACAACACGCTGCGGGCGGGCCCAACCGACCCCGGCTCACCCTGGGCGATCGGTTCTAGGCACGGCGGGCACGATGCGATTCATCCGGACCTGGGCACCGTCGCTCACTTTCGCGCCTTCGTTCGGCGCGCGAACCAGCTGGGCCTCGAAGTCGCCCTCGACCTTGCGCTGCAGGCCGCGCCGGATCATCCCTGGGTCACCGAACACCCGGAGTGGTTCACCACCCGCGCGGACGGCACGATCTCTTACGCCGAGAATCCGCCGAAGAAGTACCAGGACATCTACCCGCTCAACTTCGACAACGACGTTGACGGCATCCGCGCGGAGGTCCTGCGGATCGTCCGCTATTGGATGGCCCAGGGCGTCCGGATCTTCCGGGTGGACAATCCGCACACGAAGCCGCTGGCCTTCTGGGAGTGGCTGCTGGCACAGATCCGGTCGACCGACCCCGACGTGATTTTCTTGTCCGAGGCGTTCACGCGGCCGGCCATGATGCACGGCTTGGGTTCGGTGGGCTTTCACCAGTCGTACACCTACTTCACCTGGCGTACCACGAAGTGGGAGATCGAGGCCTACCTGACCGAGCTGGCCGAGGATAGTGCCCATCTCGTGCGGCCGAACTTCTTCGTGAACACGCCGGACATCCTGCATTCCTCACTGCAGTACGGCGGGCCGGCGATGTTCAAGATCCGCGCGACGTTGGCCGCCACCAGCTCACCGAGTTGGGGGGTGTACGCCGGTTACGAACTCTACGAACACGTCGCGGTCCGGCCCGGCAGCGAGGAGTACCTGGATTCGGAGAAGTACCAGATCAAGGTCCGAGACTGGGCCGGCGCCGAGTCGGACAATCGGACCCTGGCGCCGTACCTCACCAAACTCAACCAGATCCGACGTGCGCACCCGGCGCTCCAGCTATTGCGCAATGTCACCATCCATCAGAGCGCCGATGACCACATTGTGGTCTACAGCAAGACCGCGTCGTCCAGCCCGGACCCGAGCCCGTTGGCCAACACCGGGACGCATCCGGATCGGGATACTGTCATCGTGGTGATCAACCTTGATTCGCACGCCACCCGGACCTCCATGGTGCACCTTGACATGCCCGCGCTGGGCCTGGACTGGCACGACTCGTTTCGCGTCAAAGATGAGATCACCGGTGAGACCTGGACCTGGCGTGAGAACAATTACGTCCGACTGGATCCCAGTCGCGAGCCCGCGCACATCCTGACGGTGCAGAGCCGATGATCAGCAACGACCCGGAGTGGTTCAAGACGGCAGTCTTCTACGAAGTACTGGTCCGGTCGTTCCGTGACTCGGACGGCGACGGCACCGGCGACTTCCGCGGCCTGATCGAGAAGTTGGACTACCTGCACTGGCTGGGTGTCGACTGCCTGTGGGTGCCGCCGTTCTTTCCCTCACCGTTACGCGATGGCGGCTACGACGTGGCCGACTACACCAACATCCTCGCCGAGGTCGGCACCGTCGAGGACTTCCAGAAGCTCATCGAGGAGGCCCACAGTCGCGGCATCCGGGTGATCATCGACTTCGTGATGAACCACACCAGTGACGCCCACCCGTGGTTTCAGGCCAGTCGGACCGCTCCGGACGGCCCGTACGGCGACTTCTACGTATGGTCGGACTCCGATGAGGAGTATCCGGACGCCCGGGTCATTTTCGTCGACACCGAACCGTCCAACTGGACCTGGGATCCGGTCCGGCAGCAATACTTCTGGCATCGCTTCTTCTCGCATCAGCCGGACCTCAACTTCGACAACCCCCGGGTTCACGAGGCAATACTCGAGGCGTTGAGCTTCTGGCTGGATATGGGCCTGGACGGTTTTCGTCTGGACGCGGTTCCCTATCTCTACGAACGACCCGGAACTAACGGGGAGAACCTTCCCGAGACCCACGCTTTCCTGCGCAAGATCCGGGCGTTCGTCGATGAGTACTACCCCGGAAGAGTGCTCCTGGCCGAGGCGAACCAGTGGCCGGCCGACGTCGTCGACTACTTCGGCAGCGTCGAGTCCGGGGGTGATGAGTGCCACATGTGCTTCCACTTTCCGGTGATGCCGCGCATCTTTATGGCGGTGCGCCGCGAATCTCGCTATCCCATCTCGGAGATCCTGGAACAGACACCCCAGATTCCCTCCGGTTGTCAGTGGGGCATCTTCTTGCGCAACCACGACGAGCTCACCCTCGAAATGGTGACTGACGAGGACCGGGACTACATGTGGGACGAGTACGCCCAGGATCCGCGCATGAAGGCGAACATCGGCATCCGGCGACGGTTGGCGCCGCTGCTGGAGAACGACACCAACCAGATCGAGCTGTTCACGGCGTTGCTGCTGTCGTTGCCTGGTTCGCCGTGCCTGTACTACGGCGACGAGATCGGCATGGGTGACAACATCTGGCTCGGCGACCGCGACGGGGTTCGAACCCCGATGCAGTGGACGCCGGACCGCAATGCCGGCTTCTCCTCTGCCAACCCCGGGAAACTGCATCTGCCGCCAATTCAAGATCCGGTCTTCGGATATCAGGCGGTCAATGTCGAAGCCGAGATGTCCAATACCTCCTCGCTGCTGCATTGGACCCGGCGAATGATCCAGGCCCGGCGGCGGCACCCGGCGTTTGGCTTGGGTTCGTTCGTCGATCTCGGCGGCTCAAATCCCAGCGTGCTGTCCTATGCCCGCGAGGCCACCAATCCGGCATCGGCCGATCACCCCGCCGACCGCGCCCTGGACACCTCCTCCATCTGGCCGGCCACGGACACCGACACCATCTTGTGCGTCAACAACTTGTCTAGATCGCCACAACCAGTCGAGCTGGATCTGCGAAGGTGGGAGGGAAAGCGCCCGGTGGAACTGCTGGGAGGGATACCCTTCCCGCCCATTGGCGAATTGCCGTATCTACTCACCCTGGGCGGCTACGGCTTCTACTGGTTCCGGATTGTGGACAGTCCGGGACCCGAGGACGGAGTCCGACAATGACATCCGAGGACGGAGTCCGACAATGACATCTGGTGGGAACACTCGGGTGACGAGCGTCGGCGGTGCGAGCGCCGGCACACGTGAGGAGAACCTTGCCCACTTGATCCGGACGGCACGCTGGTTCGGCGGCAAGGGCCGGGACTTTGGCATCGCGGCCACGATCCGCCTGGGCCGGATCGGCGCCTGTGGCGTGATCGACCTGGTGGAGGTGCGTTTCGATGATGGCGGCGCGCCGGAGTTCTACCAGATCCCGTTGGCCTTCTATCGCGAGCCGCACGATTCGCTCGGCCATGCCTATCTGGGTGCCTGGGAGGATCCGGACTTCGGCCACGCGCACGTCTACGACGCCACTCATGATCGCGACACGATGCAGGCGTGGCTGGAGTCGTTCGCGGCCAATGCCAATGCGGGCACCACCTCGGAGAGCAGCTCCGGGACATTGAGGTTCCAGCGCATTCAGGGCCACCACCTCGACCTGAACGCCCATTCAACACTGCTGACCGGCGAGCAATCCAACACCTCGGTCGCGTTCGGCGAAGACTCGATGCTGAAGATATTTCGCCGGATCACCCCGGGCGTGAATCCGGATGTGGAGATCCACGCCGAACTCACCAGAGCCGGGTCGGACCATGTGGCGACACTGTATGGCTGGTTGGAGTTCAGCCCCGCCCAGGTCAACAGTGAGACCCACGCTCCTGACAACCAGGCGGCACCTGCGGGCGGGACGCTGCATCTGGCAATGTTGCAGCAGTTCCTGCGCACGGCCACCGACGGATGGGATCTGGCCCAAGCAAGCGTCCGCAACCTGTTCGCCGCTACCGACCTGTCGGTCGCCGATTCCGGGGGCGACTTCGCCGGCGAAGCCGCGCGCTTGGGTGTTGCCTTGGCGCAAACCCACCAGACATTGGCGAACGAGTTTCCGACAGCCGTGCTCGACACCGACGGAATGGCCCGCTTGAGCATCCTGCTGCACTCGCGACTCGACCAAGCGTTGACGATCGTGCCGGGTCTCGCGCCGCACGCCCCCCGACTGCGAGCTACCTACGACAACCTGCACGGCGTCATAACGTCACCGACCCAGCGGATCCACGGCGACCTGCACCTGGGCCAGACCCTGCGGACCGTACGCGGATGGAAGATCGTGGACTTCGAAGGTGAGCCTGCTAGGCCGCTAGCCGAACGTCAGCTGCCGGACTCCCCGTGGCGCGACGTGGCCGGCATGCTGCGGTCCTTCGACTACGCGCCGCGCGCGGTTGATCGAACGGTGGGCGACGGTGATCCCGAAGACGCCGAACTGCGGGCGGCCCGGGCTGCGCAATGGGCGGCCCGCAATCAGGAGGCCTTTCTTTCCGCCTACGCCGGGCGCGACCTCGCCTCTGCGGAGAAGGCCCTGCTTGCTGCTTACGTCGCCGACAAAGCCGTCTACGAAACCGTCTACGAAACCCGCAATAGGCCAACCTGGGTGCCTATCCCCCTTGGTGCCTTGGCAAAGATCGGAGCGGCATGAGCACCCCAGCCCCGGTCAGCCCGGCCCCGGTCAGCTACGCCGAGCTCGAACAGATCGTGCGTGGTGAGCACGGCAGCCCGCATAGCGTCCTCGGTGCCCATCCGCACGACGGCGATGTCACGGTTCGGGTGTTCAAGCCACTGGCCTCGCGGGTCGCCATCACGCACAGCGGTTGCGAGACCGTCCTCGAACACGAGTACAACGGGGTATGGGTCGGCACCTTAGGGCAGGCCACCGTGCCGGACTACCGGATCCGGGTCTCCTACGACGGCGCACCGTTCACCGTGGACGACCCCTACCGTTTCCTGCCCACGCTCAGCGAGACCGACCTGCATCTGATTAACGAGGGCCGGCACGAGCAACTGTGGCAGGTGCTGGGCGCCCGAGTGCACCACTTCCCGGTGATCGGCGGCGGGACCAGCAGCGGGGCCACGGGCCGGACCAAGCGGCAGGCCAAAGGCCGGGGCAAGAATCAGACCAGCAATCAGACTGGCGATCAGGCAAGTGATCAGACCAGGGACACGATCACCGGCACCGCGTTCGCCGTCTGGGCGCCGTCGGCGCGCGGCGTACGTATCAAGGGCGACTTCAACCATTGGGACGGCCGTGAACATCCGATGCGGCAGCTCGGCGTGTCCGGGGTGTGGGAGATCTTCGTCCCCGGCGTCGGGTCGGGCACCAAATACAAGTTCATCGTGCTGGGTGCCGATCACCAGTGGCGCGAGAAGGCCGACCCGATGGCGAGCTACACCGAAGTGGCGCCAGCGACCTCGTCAGTGGTCTACGAGTCCGGCTACGTGTGGGGCGATCAAGAGTGGCTGGCCCGACGGGCCGCGAAACAGCCGGTCAACGAACCCATGTCGATCTACGAGTTGCATCTCGGTTCGTGGCGCCGGGGGCGCTCCTATGGCGAGCTGGCCGACGACTTGGTCGGCTATCTGACCTATCTCGGCTTCACCCATGTCGAGATGATGCCGGTGATGCAGCATCCGTTTGGCGGCTCCTGGGGCTACCACGTGACGTCCTACTTCGCGCCGGATGCCCGGTTCGGCGACCCGGACGGGTTCCGCTACCTGGTCGACCGGCTACACCAGGCGGGCATCGGGGTGATCTTGGACTGGGTGCCCGGGCACTTCGCGACCGACGAGTGGGCACTCCCCCGGTTCGACGGCACCCCGCTCTACGAGGACCCCAACCCGCAACGTGGCTGGCACTCGGAGTGGGGCTCGCATATCTTCAATTTCGGCCGGCACGAGGTGCGAAATTTTCTCTATGCCAACGCGATCTATTGGCTAGAGGAGTTCCATGCCGACGGTTTGCGTGTCGACGGCGTCGCCTCGATGCTCTACCTCGATTACTCCCGCGAGGACGGCGAGTGGACACCCAACGTGTTCGGTGGCCGAGAGAATCTCGAAGCCAAACAATTCCTACAAGAGATGAACGCCACCGTCTATAAGCGGGTGCCCGGCGTGATGACCATCGCCGAGGAGTCGACGTCCTGGCCGGGAGTGACTAGGCCGACCAGCGAGGACGGTTTGGGGTTCGGCTTCAAGTGGAACATGGGCTGGATGCACGACTCCTTGCAGTATGTCGAACACGACCCGGTGCACCGGGCACACCATCACGGCGAAATGACGTTCTCGATGGTGTACGCCTACTCGGAGAACTTCGTGCTGCCGATCAGCCACGACGAAGTCGTGCACGGCAAGGGCTCGATGGTGCGCAAGATGCCTGGCGACCGGTGGCAGAAGCTCGCCAACCTGCGAACCTATCTCGCCTTCATGTGGGCACATCCGGGCAAGCAACTACTCTTCATGGGCACCGAATTCGGCCAGGAGTCCGAATGGGCCGAGAGCCGCGAATTGGACTGGTGGCTGCTCGACCACGCCGAGCACCAGGGCACCCAGCGGTTGGTGTGTGACCTCAACCGGATCTACGTCGACACGCCGTCGCTGTGGCAGCGCGACAACGATCCGGGCGGGTTTTCCTGGATCGACGCCAACGACGCACACCGCAACGTCTTCTCATTCGTGCGTCGCGGCCACCGGTCCGAGATGGTGTGCGTCGCGAACTTCTCGCCGGTGCCGTACGCCGGCTACCGCACCGGGATGCCGTCGACCGGAGTCTGGGACGAGGTGCTCAACACCGACGCCGCCGCCTACACCGGGTCCGGGGTCGGCAACCTCGGCGCGGTCGAGGCGGTGCCCGGTGAGTGGTCGGGGCAGCCCGCTCATGCCGACATCGTCGTCCCGCCGTTGGGCACACTGTGGCTTCGTCGTCGATAGCACCC
>JBOFLH010000657.1:0-8631 GCA_051657765.1 Nocardioides sp.
CCGAGAGTCGATCGAGATGCGAGAGGTCTCCCCGATGGGCGGCCTGCTTTCGCAGGACGAGCGCACCGAAGTGCTGGCCGAGGCGGGCTGATGCGCAGGGGCCACGCGGCGTCTCGGACCTCAACTCGCGCTTGCCGCCCGCGCGCGGCCCAACAGAGGTTTGCCCAGGGGCGTGATTGGGCTGGTGGTGCGGTGGTACCCCCAACGGGATTCGAACCCGTGCTACCGCCGTGAAAGGGCGTGTAGACCGGTTCTCTGAGCCCTCCTCAGGCGCAGAAATCGCACCGCTGGCCCCGTTGATCGCGTCAGTCCCCGGGGCTTGTCGCTAGTTCATGTCACGAGTCATGGCACGCCGAGCACGATGTCGGCTCACTCACCGGTCAGGGTTGGGTGCAGATCCCGCCGGTCATGGCCCGATGGCGCTACCAGAGAACCGCAGGACCGAGTCGGTTCCGAAGAGTTGGGGAGGCGACTTCGGGATGAAATGACTCCAATACAGCTACGGCTTCTGCGAAGGCCCGCCTTACGGAACGCCGAGCAGCAAGGTGTTTGTAGAACTGCTCGGCGAAGCGGCATCCTTGCTCGTCGGTGACCTCGGCCGGCCAGGAGACGATGATCGGCACCGTCCGACTGATCTGGCCGGCGATCACCTCGGAGCGGCAGAATGACAACACCGCGCAGACGGGGCGATGGTCGGCGCGGTCGATGGCATCGGCGATCTCGGACGCCGTCACGAGGTGGGCCTCGCGATGATGCGTCAGCGCGACACCGGCGAGCTCATGGTGCGCGCTGAGGTGAAGCACGACTGGCCGCCAATCGTCGATCGCCAAGGCGATATCAGCGAGTTCGATCATGGCCTGGTGTTCTGATGAGACTGATGTAATCAGGTGACTCGCGAGAGCGTGGCGGATCGCCGCCGCTTCCGGGTCGAAGACGTTTTGGTTGCGCCGCGGGTCGCCGGTGAGTACGAGCACAGCAGGGTTCTGTGCAGGCAGGTAGGGCGGCCGCACGGCCGCACGGTTCGGGTCGGCAGCCCGTTGGTAGCCAGTTTGGTGTCCGGTGGTTTCGCTGGGCATGCGTGATGAATCAGAAAGGGCGCTGATGGAGCTGCCTGCGGTCGCCTGTGTCGATTCGGCGGGTGCCACGGCGGCGCGTCCGGAGGTATCCCAGAGCGATGGTGGGTGACCGGCGACCCGAATCGGACTGATCGGTTTGGCCCGTCCTGTCGGGGCTGTTTTGGCCGGCTGCTGCTTGGTGATCAGGCTCCGTTGACGCCAACGGCGCAGGGTGGCGTCACTGATGCCGAGTGCATGACTGAGTTCGGTCCAACTAATGTCCGCGTCGCGATACCGACGGCAGGTGGCGACCACCAGGTCGATCGCCAGGCCTCGTTCGACCGCTGATCCAGCGGTGCGAACCGTCCGGCCAAGGGATTGGAGCGCGACTATGTCGGCATCGGTCAAACGGCCGGGCACGGGCGGCCTGGGTGTCATGCGTCGAGTAGGGGAAGCAGTCGCTCGATCGTGGCGGCGAGGTCGGGCCTTTGGCGGGTGATTCTGGTGAAGCGGTTGCTGAGGGCCGCGCGCTGGACTTCGGTGCCTTGCTCGGCTGCCGCTTTCACCAGTTCGTCGATCGCCGGTGGTCCTTCAACTGGCCGGTCTCCGACCTCTTCCAGTGCTGCCATCGCCTCCGGGTGCAGCAGGGCAAGGGCCGCCATAAGGGCAGGCGCGCTGAACGGGCGCTTTAGCAGGTGCGGGGCGGCGGTCAGAACGGTGGAGAGTCGTTCGGCATCGGCCGAGGTGACGGCGGCCCAGGCCGCGTCCGAGGCGGTATCGGGATTGGTGACGATGGCGTACGCGCTATCTATGCCGGTGTTCTGGATGCCGGTCTGGTCGGCATCGGGACGCCTGGCCAAGGAGAGGATGCCGAGATGCTGTTCGGCCATGCCGGAGTGATCTTGCCCGGCAAGGTGTCGCAACAGTTCCTCGGTCATTGGATCGCTGAGCAGCTCGGGAGATGCCTGGAGTAGCTCGCGAGAGCTACCCCAGTCCGGGGTCGCCAGCCAGGCGAACACCAGCTCTTGGTGCCGCGCGACCGGCCCCATCGTGCCCAGCAACTGGTCCAGGCCGGTCTCGTCGATCGCGGCCAGCAGGGCGGTCAACTCGTCCAGGCTGGTGGCGGTCGTCGGGTGGAGGAACCGGAGCATCGTCAAGCCCACCGAACGCTCCTCGGCCGGTACGGCGGCATACGCAGTGAGGACGGACTCTCGGTCGGACCAGGACTGTGCGCCGAGCCACTGGTTGGCGAGACCGGCCACGCTGTCCGGCCAGGGTGTCGTGGCCCATTGCGGAAGTGCGGCTGGAAGTTCGGCTCCTTGTTCTCCGAGTTCGGTGATCATCTGTCGCAGGCTCTGTCGCACTTGGCCCACCCAAGCGAGGTCCCCTGCTTCTGGTGCGCCGGCGTCCGCTGGTAGGTCATCGGCGAGTTCAACGGCGCGGGTGATCGTCGCTTGGACCAGGTCGGGGGCATGGTTGCTTGCCCAGACTGCGCGATGGCCGAGCAGCCAGGCAGTGAGCATGCGCGGCAGACCCTCGACGGCTTCATCAAAGGTACCGTCGAGCGGCCGTCCGGCCTCCGACAGCATGGCGCCGAGGTTGTTCAACGAGCTGGCGAGGTCGCCTGCGTAGGCGGCCGGGTTGGCGGCAGCCAGCTCACGGTAGAGGGTGACGGCTTCTTGGGTGGGTTCGAGTGCCTCGGCCCGACGTCCGGCCTCCGACAGCATGGCGCCGAGGTTGTTCAACGACCTGGCGAGGTCGCCTGCGTAGGCGGCCGGGTTGGCGGCAGCCAGCTCACGGTAGAGGGTGACGGCTTCTTGGGTGGGTTCGAGTGCCTCGGCCCGACGTCCGGCCTCCGACAGCCGGATGCCGAGGTTGTTCAACGAGCTGGCGAGGTCGCCTGCGTAGGCGGCCGGGTTGGCGGCAGCCAGCTCACGGCGCAGGGTGACGGCTTCTTGGGTGGGTTCGAGTGCCTCGGCCCGACGTCCGGCCTCCGACAGCCGGATGCCGAGGTTGTTCAACAGGCCCGCCCAGCGGGCCAGATCATCCGGCGACTCCGAGTCACCGTGGTGTTCGATCGCGGCCTCGGTCGCGGCGACGCCGACCTCGACCATCGTCGAGTAGCCGGCCGGAATGGCGGACTCGACCTCCGCCCAGGGAATCGCCGTATCGCGTCGTAACGCCGCGGCGCGGAGAGCGTGTGCAAACGGACCGCCTGCACGCAGCGCGATACCGAGCGCCGGGGCCCACAGTTCGGGGAGGGCGCGGAGTAGGTGATCCGCGTGTTCGGAGGCCGCTTCGTGGCGCTGCGCGGCCCGAGTCAGCACCACACACGCGGTGAACCTGCCCGCTTCGGTGAGGCGATAGGTGTCTTGATCTGCTTCGGCAAATGCCTCCTCGCTCTTCTTGGTGAGGAGGCCGACGAGGAAGTCCGGGTCCTTGTCCAGGGTGGCAATGAGGAGGTGGTCGCCGACTGGGTCCGGCCGAAGGGCGAGCACATCGTCCGGACCGTCTGGTGTGGCGCTGCCGTGCTCGGCCAGCACCCGGCTCAGGACATCGGCAAGACGGCGGGCCTCCCCCGGATCACCACGAAGGCCGGCGAGCACGGACAGCACTTCGGCGGCGTCACCGGACGCGGGCTGAAGCGCGGTGACCGCCGCCCCCACGGGGCCTAGCAACTCTTCGAGGACCTCCGCGCCTCGCTCGCGCCGATACACCCTTCGCCAGTACTCAAACTCATGACCAAGGACCTTGTCGTACAACTCGGCGGCCGTGTCAGGTTCGGAGGCATCACCGCGGACGCTCTCGGTATGCGCCGCCAGCCAGGCGAGCAGGATCAGGTCGAGTGTGGTCCAGGAGCCGCCGCGAGGGGACGGCGGCAGCGTCGGTTTCATGACCGGTGGCGCGGATGGGGACGTAAATCTCGCGAGTGCGGTGGCGTAGACCCGATCCGATGCCGGGTGCCGTTGTGCGAGTTCGAGCGCCCTCGGCTCAGCGGGCATGGTCACGCCTTCCCGCTGCGCGACCTGGAGAGTTCGTTGCCACCACTGGCTCTCGTCGCGTCGGTATTGGCGGGAGGTGAACAGCAGCCCGGTCGGGTCCCGGCGTCCGGCTATTGCGGCCAGCAGGGACGTGAGGTCCTTTTCGTACGCGCCCTCTGGATAGTCCACGACAATCAGGACTGGGCAGGCGAGGTGGGTGAGGTAGTCATGCTCGGCTTGGCTCAAAGAGCGGTCCGCGAAACCGGCGTACCAGCCGTCCTCCGTCAGTGCGCGGCACAGCTCCGCCGCTAGGCGGGTCTTACCCGCTCCTCCGACGCCGTGGACCACGGCCGGACGGACCAGGCTTACCGACCGATGGGCGGGCGCTTCGAACCAGTCGCGCAGTGCATCGAGTTCGTCACGGTCGCAGAACGGCACGAGCCCAGCTCGGGCCTTCACCGCCTGCAGCGGCCCGAACTCAGCCGACGGATCGGGTTCGTCGTAGGGAGGGGCCAACGGCTCCCGGCGGGGGCGGTCAAGGACGTGGTGGGTATCGGCGCGACGATAAATCAGGCCAATGTCGACCGCGCAAACGGCTCCGGCATCCCTGATCAGGCGGCCTCCACGCTCGACCGCAGAATCCCAAAGAGCAGCCGGCTCCGGGTCTACTTGGCTGCTCCGGCCCGGGGCATTGAGTGCCGCCAGGGTGACGTCGACGGCCAGCACGGTTCCGGCATCCAGGACCCCAGAGCGAACACGACCTCTGAGCGCCTCTGGCACGACGACCCACACGCCGTGCCCGTTCCCCACTCCGGCAAACGGGTCATCATCGTCGGGCCGGACCGGCCCCTCGCCGGCCCAGTCCGCGTCGGCGCGCAACAGTACGAGGGCGTGGGCAGGCCCGGCATCGGTCCCGGGCTCCAAGACGACGATCACTGGGTGAAGTCCGGCGTCCAGGCAACCACCCGCGTACAACACGGCAAGGTCGAGACAGGTGCCGTGCCGAGGTCCAGCGAGCACCTCACCTGGCTCGCGAACGACCTGCCGGCCCGGGCCGCTGGAGGCCGGCTCATGGCCGTAGCGGATGCCGGCCTGTGCGAGCACCGTGAATAGCTGCTGGGCGCGCGGCAGCACCGACCCCGCGCCCCTGGCGGGCAGCACACCCGCGAGGCGTTCCGGCAGAAACCGCGCCAGGTCGCGCGGGACATAGTGGGCGAGGGCGGCCGGAGAGCTGGTGCGGTCCCATCTGGGGCGGTTCGTCATCGGCATATCCTTCGGGGGGTCAGCTTGGCGTCGATGAGGCGTGATCCGATTGAGTGCGATCGGGTTCGCTGGGATCGATGACGGCGAGGGCGTCGGAGACGATCGGAGGCTCGTCGCCATCGGCCCGGGTGGCCTGCACAGACAGCCGCCAGAGACCCGCGGCAGGTGGCTTGAACTCGATCGTCCAGGCAGCAGCGTCCCACTCGGCGCGACACGTTACCGGCGCCGCCGAACGGCCCGCCGGTTCCGCGGTCAGATACACCGCCGCTCGACCTGGATCGAACCCGTCCTCAGTGAGCATCCGAACCGAGAGAACCACCGTATCCCCTAGGAGACAAGCGTCATCGAGGTCGAGGCCCAGCCGGACCCCAGGCGCAGCAACGGCTCCCCGGACCGCGGACATGTCCTCGCCGATCAGGTTCCGGACCATCTGCACGACGCCGTCCGTTCCCACCATCGGCGCATGCCGACCGAGGACATGGTGCCGGCGGATGCTCGATTCTGGGGCGCCGAGCTCGGGCGGGATCGCCGAAAGTGCCGGGACGGTCCCGTCCCCACCCCAACCCGCCTTGGGCTGCCAATGCGGGTCGACTCCCGTTGCGGTAAGCGAGCCAGCGGCCAGTGTCGCCTGATGCGGCGTTCCGTGATCGCGGGCGAAGAACGGGACTGTCGGAGGCAGCCGTTGCTCGGTCGGTGCGCCCCAGGTGTCAGTGATGTGTCGGTGCATCCGCGAGGCTCGCTCCGTCTCTGCCCGGAAGGTCGGGTCGGCAGCGAACCCGGGCCCCGACGGGTCACCTAGATCGAGTGGTGTCATCTGACGATCGTGGTCAGTGTCGTTGATCACCCGGTAGGTAGGTAGCAGGTCGTACATCCCCGGCCAGCCTCGGAGCACGTCGGTCAAGCCCCCCAGCAACCTCCGGCTCGTCGCGACAACCGGTTCGGAGGCGAGCCGGAGACCTCCGCCGAAGGAAGCGCCGTTGACCATCCAATCAAGCGCCTTGGTCGCACCACGATGCGGCGTACCAACCGTAAGCAGAGCCAGACATGTGCGCGCCTGAACCGGGTCAGTCAACCAGAGTCGCCCTACCAACCCGCCCATCGAGTGCCCGATCACGATCACTCGCTTTGCACGCTCCGGCTCAGTGAGATGACCGAGCCGGGCATGCACCTCCGCCGACAACCGTTCGGTCGCCGCCGCGACTCCGAGCCGGAAATCATAGGGCAACACGACAATGTCGGCCGCAAGGTTGCGCTCCGCGCCGTCGACGGCCACATCCACTACCGGTGTCGGCGATCCAAGCCCGTTCACCAGCCGATTGATCAATCGGTCGTAGCCCGTCAGCTGAAACGGCGGACAATATCCGAGCGTCGGCATGACGCCGACCACCCGAAGACTAGGCGCTTCTTCGACACTCAACCGCGAGGGATCTCGAACCAAGCCCACCATCCGGCGAGCCGAGTCTCCCCAGACGATCCCGTCATCGTCGGCAAGCATGGAACCCGCGATGCCCGGGATCACCACAATCAAATGTTGCATACCCGAGACCCCTGCGTTCGACCGACCCAAAGCACTTAACGTAATCGACTACGGGCGCATCCGTCGGCGATTCCATGAATCATGGCCAGCCCAGAAGCACGAGCGCCGTTCGATACGACTACCAAGCACGACGAGCTCATGACGCCCGCTGAATCATTCGTGCCCGCCTTCGCGAACTGTTGCTCGACGGCCACGAGCGACATTAATGATGACGTTCTCTCTCAGCATCGCGAAGGCGCGGTGGACGGTGCTCGGCGCAACCTGGTAGCGGGCTGCGAGGTCCTTGATGGTGGGGAGTTGGTCGCCTGGGCGGAGTGCGCCGCAGCGGATGGCGGCCTTGAGGTCGGCTGCGATGCGGTCGTAGGGGCCGCGTGGCGCGGGGTCGGTGACGATGTCGGCCTGGTCGTTGTCGTCGAACTCCACCGGTGGCTTCGGAAGCCGGTGTGACAGCGACTTGGCGGCACGCTGGTCGGCCTCGCTGACGAAGGCGGCGTACACCTTCAGCGTGGTGGTGCCGCCTCCCCCATGGCCCAGCCTGCCCGCCACGGTGCGAACGTCCACGCCGCTGGCGATCAGCTCAGTGGCGGAGTAGTGCCGGAGTCGGTGGATCGAGGTCTTGATACCAAGCTTCGCCGCCATCCGACGGTACCGGTCGGTGACCGACGGCGGCTTGAACGGTTGAGAGTGGTCCGGCGTCGCGGAGAACACGAACATGTCCGCCGCCAACGTGAGCCCGAGAGCCGCGGCATGCTTTTCGCATTGCGCCAGGTGAGCGCGGGCGAGCTTCACCGTGAGATCGTCGAGGACGATGCGGCGTTGCCGGTGGTCTTTAGTGTCGGTCTCGTAGACCTCGGTGCCGTCGACCCCGACGGACTTCTCCAGGATCAGCACGCTCCGGTCCAGTTCGAGATGATGACGCCGGACGCCGCATAGCTCGCCGCGCCGCATCCCGGTCACCATGGTCATCCACACCATGAACCCCCAACCCGGATCGCGCCGCCACGCCTCGTTCAGGATCAGCGCGGCCTGCTCGGTGGTCGGGGGGTTCGGCTTCGACGGCGGCGGAGTCGGCGGGCTGATGTCAGAGACCGGGTTGTGGTCCAGCCACTTCCAGGTCCGCACTGCCTTATCGAACGCCGCATGCAGCAGCCAGTACACCTTGAGTACCGTCCACCGGCTCAGGCCCTTGCACACGTGCCGTCGACACCGTCCGTCGCAGCCGTGGCGTCGACCGGTCCAGTGGTCGACCCTCGACGCTCGCCGATCGCAATGCACCCGACACCGTCGGAGCTCGACTATGAACGAGTCGACGATCTCGGCGTCGATCCTGGTGATGACCTGGTCGCCGATCACCGGGTTGATGTGGAGTCGGACGACTTCTCGATACCGACTGAGCGTCGACCGGCTGCCGTCCCAACCGTCGAGGTACTTCTCCATCAGGTGCTCGACGGTCGCGCGGGTCGTTGGGAAACGGTGTTCGTCGACTCGATCAATCAGAGTCCGAAGCATCCGCTCGGCTTCGACCTCGGGGTTGGCATGGGTCGGCGGGATGACCTCGGTCAGATATCGCTCTCGCTTGCTGATCGGGTCCCGGCCGGCATAGACCCGCACCCGCAGCGAGCCGGACGGGAGCCTGTCGATGGTGCCGCGCTGTCGCTGCTTACGCCGGACGGTGCTTCGCCGGCGGACTGGCTTGGAAGGCTTCCGCTCCCCACTCTCCGGCGGATCTGCGGTCTCCGGCCGCGTCACCGCGAGTCACCGTTCTGCTGGGGGTCACACGGGTGTGACCCCGGCC
>JBOFLH010000658.1:0-1903 GCA_051657765.1 Nocardioides sp.
TCATCGAGTCGACGGTGGTGCCCAACAAGTTCGCGGCGATCGCACTCAAGCATGAGATCCTCACCCGCTTCGATGAGCATCGTTGCATCACGCCTCGGCGGCTGGTGCCGACCGGCCGCACCGAGACTTGGCGCGAGACTGGTGGTTCGGCGACGATCCGACGACCGCTTGAGATAGCGGTGGTGCGGTTCGCTGGGCTCGAAGCGGACCGCAAGTTCGCCGAGGGCCTCCGTGTGCGTTTCCCGCTGGTTCGGGTGGCCGAGCACGTCGTGGACAGCTCGAGAGAGGCCTGTGCGGCGCTGAGGCTGCCGGTCGACGTGGTGGTGCTGGCATCGACGGGCTGGACCAAGACGTCGTGGGGGACCGCCGGGCGGCCGTGGCCGGGTGGGCGGTGGTACGTGGGCGGACGCCGCACCCGGGCGGCTGGTATGTCTTTGGGTGCGCTCGTCGCCGGCGTCGGCGCCGCTGGTGGGTTCCAGGCGCCACTGGTGGTCGTGGCTGCCGGGCATGCGAATAACAGCCGCGGGCAGCTGCGGAAGCTTGGTGGCGATACGTCCCGGGTGCTGCTCCAGATCGCCGGCCGCCGCGGCGCTGCCGAGCTGCTCGAGCTCGAGGAGCTCGTTGACCGTTTCGACCACGACCGCGAGGATCCGCGGCGAGCAGCTCGCGGGCTGCGGCGGTACGTCCCCGCCTGATCGCAGCCTGGACCCGTTGCCGGGTGTGTGTGACGTGACCTGGTCGAGGGCCGGACTACTGAGACGCTTTCGTTTCCCTCGCGCGCCGCCACGACACCCGTTGGGCGAGCTTGGCGGACGACGTCGAGACCTAACACCTCCGGTACGCGAGTGGCTGACACTGGAAGGTAAATCCCGTTTCAAACCATCGAAGGAGATAGTCATGTCCAAACTCATCACGCGCATCGGGTCGGCAGTTCTGATCGGAATCCTGCTCGTCGGCGGCACAGGCCCCGTAGCTGGATCGGTATCGGCGGGTCCGAGCCGACCGCACCCTACGCGCTGAGAACAGGCATCATCGGCGACCTATGGGAGCGCCTGCGGGGCTTCTCGCCGCCGAGAATGACCCCGGCGATCCGGTAGGCGTCCAGTGCCTTGTCGAGTTGGCCGAGCGCTTCACGGGCGTCGGCCAACTCGAACCATAGGTGGGCGGTGTCACGGTCGCTGGCGAGAAGAGTGAGCAGATCACATGCCTCGTCGTAGCACCGTGACGCCGCCTCATTCCTGGTGCGTGAGGCGTGATGGTGCCCACGTAGTAGCGCCTTGACCACGGCGAGAGAAGGCATCTGCATCTCAGCGGCATCGGAGATGCGATCGAGCATCTGGCCGGCCGCCTGATCATCACCACGCGCCAGGCTTACCCTGGCGTGGCCCAGGAGGTTGCGGGCCATGTCCACCGGGCTGGCCGCCGACCACTCGAGTTCGCGTGCGGCTATCTCGAAAAGTGCGTGAGCTTGGGCGAGGTCAGGCTCGGGCAACTCAAGGTTGTAGAAGGCGGTTAGGGACCGCAGCAGCGCCACGTTCCGGTTGGTGCCATCAGCCTCGAGAAGTGCCATTGCACGGGCCGTCAGTGCGAGAGCCCGCTCAGTCTGGCCGGCGTCGTATTCGAGCATCGAGGCTTCCCAGTACGACGCAGCGCAGGCGCGGTTGGATCCGCTTTCCTCCGCGACGGCAATGGCGCGCGTGCAGAGTCTCCGTGCCTGATTCAGGTCGTCCTTCTCGTAGTACGCAGATGCCGAGCCAACGATGAGCATGACGTACTCGTAGAGGCCCCGCATGCCCCGCTCGTTCAAGGTTTCCCGGACTTCCTCCGCCACCGCGATCGACAGGTCCAGCCGGCCCGACTCCCGGTAGCACCGAGACAGTGCGACACCCGCCGCACCCAACAG
>JBOFLH010000659.1:0-2688 GCA_051657765.1 Nocardioides sp.
GGTTCTACACCGGGGGCACCCGCCCCTACGGGTACCTAGCGCTCGGCGAATTGATGGTCTTCGTCTTCTTCGGGCTGGTGGCCACCGTCGGCACGACCTACGTTCAGATCGAGCGCACCCCCGAGGCCGCATGGTACGCCGGCACCGGGGTGGGCGCACTGGCGTGTGCGATCTTGGTGGTCAACAACCTCCGCGACATCCGCGGCGATAGCGAGGTCGGCAAGCGGACTCTGGCTGTCGTGCTGGGTCCCGATCGCACTCGCGGCCTGTACGCACTGCTGGTGCTCGCCGCCGCGACCGCGGCCATCGCGGTGGCGTCGGTGACCACCTGGCGGTGCCTGATCGGCCTCGCGTTCGTGAGTGTGGCGGCCCGGCCGGTACGAACAGTCCTCAGTAAGGCAGAGGGCCGCGCGCTGATCCAGGTGCTGCAACAAACCGGTCTGGCCCAGCTAGTGTGGGCCGCTCTGATCGGGCTGGCCCTGGTCACTTCCTAGCACCTCCGTCGTAGGTGAGCCTGGCCATCTGCTGAGTCGGCCACTAGGGTCACGATATGTGGTACATCCTGGGCTTCCTGGTGCTCGCGTTTGTCCTTTACAAGTTCCGAGTGCCGATCCTGGCCAAGATCTTGGGGCAATCTGAGGGCCGCATCAACCGGCAGCTCAAGCGTCGCGGTGACTAAGTTCACCTGCCCTGAACTCGCTGGAGGGGTGATCGCCACCTCCGCTGTCCTGATCAGCGGCCCCCCTGTCTTCCTCGCCGACTTCCTCTCTGCCTTCCTCGCCGACGGTGGCCGTAAGCCACTGCGTGAAGCGGTCGGCTACCCGGCGGGGTGGCGAGCCAGCCTCGCCGAAGTGGTAGACGCCAGGATCGGCCGACTCGGTGACCGAGAAGTAGAGGAACTGATAGCCCTGGTGTGCCGCGAACACGAAGTCGGTCGGCGCGAGCTCGAAGTGACCACCGCACTCATCCATGAGTGCGACGGCCGAGGATCGCAACCGAGGCAGGTGTGGGTACGACCAGTCGGTACCAGCCAGGAAGTCCCCGGCCGAGTGGCCCATCCGGAGCAGAAACGATCGGTATGCCGCTGGCAACTCCAGACCCGCAGCCTGTTCCAGCACAGCCAGCTCCGTGGGTGTGCAGCCACGGATCTCCTTCCTGGTCGCCAGGTTGGCCGTGACAAGCCGATCGACGACAGCCTCGATGATCGAGGGAAGTTCCGAGGTTGGCGTGGCACTCGGGCGGGTCGGCACTGAGCGGGCTACGCGAGCCGCGGCGTCAGTCATCGGCGGTGTCTTCGCGCGCCTTCATTTCTTCGAACTTGGCCGACGCGCGTTCCGCGCGAGTTTGCACATTGCGGGCCAACGCCTCGCGTGGTGCGTTGAGCAGTCGGTACGACGCGAGGCCGGACAACACGAAGGCAAGGACGACAGCCCAGAGCACGGGGACCGAGTTGTCCGCCGACACAAGCGCCCAGATTCCCGACACGATCACCAAGGAACCGAGGAACATTCCCACACGGAGCAGGGTATACACGATGAATTCCCTCACGAAGGCAAGCCTAAGTCCAGACCGTTGACCTACATTGACCGGGTGAATGAGCAGCAATTCACCATCGTCGTCAGCCTGGTTGCTTTGGGTGTTGCCCTCTGCATCTTCCTGGTGGTGCGCTCACTCGGAAAGCCGGTTGAGTTGCCACAGCCGAAACCCCCTCGCCGTCAGGTTGCCGCCCGCCAACCGCGCGCGCGACGCGCCCCCCGAGCGCTACGGAATCAGCCGCCCCCGGGCCGACAGCTGGCGCCGGATGACGACATCGAGTTCCTCCGCAGCTTGAACCCTCGTCCGCCGCGATCGGACAGCTGACCGCCGACCGCTTAGGCGGCACCAGCTAGTCTCAGTTCGTGTTGAGGTTCCTGCCGTTTCTGTTGGTCTTCGTGGTCGCGGTCTATTTCGGCGTCCGAATGGCGACCAAACGGAGACCGGGTGCCGACAAGCGATGGAGCCGGGACAAAGGCCGGGGCCCGCGGCGCCCGCTCGGCCCTGACGACGACCCGGACTTCCTCCGCGGCCTCGGCAGCTAGCGTCGCTGGTTCGCGGAGCCGTCGGCTCCATCGGTCCGATGCGCGTGATTCGTCGCTGACCCACTTCGCACCAGAGGCGTTCCGCCCGTGCGGGTGTCACCTCATCGCGGCCACATTGGTCGCATCGGCAGGCGCGGCGTATCCATGTTGCGTGCTGCTGGAGAAGTAATTGATGCCGATGAAGTTGAACCATAGGGTCGCGATCCCAACGAGCGCGAGGTATGCCGCGTTGCGGCCTTTCCAACCGGCCGTGGCACGGGCGTGCAGATAGGCGGCGTAGATCACCCAGGTGATGAACGCCCAGACTTCCTTGGGATCCCAGTTCCAGTAGGTGCTCCAGGCTTGGTGAGCCCAGATCGGCCCGCTGATCAGCACCGCGAAGGTCCACACCGGAAACGCGAACGCATGCAGCCGATAGGACACCAGGTCGAGCGTGGCCACGTCGGGCACCCGAGCCAGATAGCCGGTCGACGCCGCCGATCGCTCCTTGACCAGGTACAGGGCCGAAGCGATGCCACCGAGGGTGAAGGCGCCGGTGGCGACAATGGCGGACACCACGTGAATCACCAACCACGGCGAGTTGAGCGCCTCGGTCAATGGTGTCACCGGT
>JBOFLH010000660.1:0-1995 GCA_051657765.1 Nocardioides sp.
AGACTGGAGCCTCCTCGCTTGTCGTACCGATCCGCCGGTCACCGACCGGTCCGATGCTCTTTCAGTTCACGCTCTTCTACCGGCACTCGGCCGCCGCCTACAAGTTCGCGGATGCTGCCGCGAAGGGCACCGCGAAATGGCGAGAAGTCTTCCGACAGAAGGACCTCGGAGAGGCCTTGGCGCGAGAAGAGGAGCAAGCATCGCTGTTCGGCGTGGACGAGATCATTCAGTACAGCGATCGTGATGCTAAGACTCGGGAGATGCAGCTGAAAGCTGATGGAGTCACGCATATAGAGGCCAACATCCGTCGCATGATCGACCTACTTCTACCCGGCCAGGGGCTCAAAGTCGGAGAAAACATCGAGGCTCTCCTGGGCACCTACATGTCGCTGGCCGGACAACCTGCCTTGATCGCCGCGTGGGACAACCTCGAAGCTGAGGAGGTGGTACGCCCCCGCGACAAGTCGCAAACGAAGAACCTGTGGAAGGCCAGTATCCTCAAGCGGTAGCGGTACCGGCCAGCCGTGGCATCTCCGACCATACTGCTCCGTCAAGGTCTCGCCCATGAGCCTTCGGCGTACGCCCTCCCCACTGCTTGTGGAAGAACGGCACACCGGCATCGACGCAGTTGTCACGGATGTCGCGCACCCACTCCGGATTGAGTGGCCGGGCTCGCGGCCCCGACTCGCCGCCGGTGATAACCCAGCCGATCCCGCTTAGGTCCAGATCCTCAAGCGGGCCAAGAAGTGGTTCGCAGGAGAGGAAACGAACCTTCGATGGGACGTGGCGGAGGTGGTCGACTCGGTAGAGGTGCTCGGAGTTCTCGACGCTTACCCCCATCCACAGGTTGTCGGGCCACTCCAGCTTGTCGGCGATCTTCGGCAGCCGCGCCGACCGCTTCGTCAACACCTGATAAGTGTGCTGCGGCGTGTCTGCGATGACCGCGAACACCTCCCGGACGAAGTCGATCGGCACCTTTGCATGGAACAGATCCGACATCGAGTTCACGAACACCACTCGATGCCCGCTCCACCGGTACGGCTGCGCAAGCGCATCCGTATGCACCGTCAGAGCGAAGCCCGGTCCGGAGGTGCGCGGGTCCCCGTCCGCTTGATAGCGCTCGGAGCCCATTGCTTTGAGACGCTTGGCCATCGCCAACGCATAGCAGTTGTCGCAGCCTGTGCTGATCCGGTCGCATCCCGTCGTGGGATTCCATGTGACCTCGGTCCACTCGATCCCCGTCTTACGTCGCATGCACTCACACTCCCACCGCTCGACAACAATACAGGATTCCCGTAATGCGTTTCCTGTAATCTATCAGCCGTGGAGGTTGATGTGGAAGAGCTGCGGCGTCTGTCGCGCGCGGCGTTCAACCAGGCTTACCGGCTAGAGGTGATGCTCTTCATCGCCGACTCCGACGGGTTCGTTACGCAGACCGAAGTCGCCCATGGCCTCGGCCTTCGATCCGTATCCAACGTCCAAGCGCCCATCCGCAGCCTTATCGAATGCGGACTGCTCAACCCGATGCCGAAGACCGACAACCGCAGCAGGTTCCTGGCGCGCTCCGACTCACCGGCCTGGGACTGGGCACGCCAACTTCGCGGTATGGCCGCCGAGCTGTCGACTGTTCCTGCTCGCTCCAGCTCGCGCACATAGCCCTTGGAACGAGAGGCAAGAAATCTCCTACCCCGTATTGGCTCCCAGAGAGGGCGGTCGCCGCATCCCTTGAACTATTTGGATCCCGCCTTGGTTCACCGCATCCAATGCCAGCGTGTGCGCCTGATCGAAGAAGCCCAGGTGATCAACGTCGAGTCGTACCGCCGCACGGACTTTGCTGTAGCGGGCTAGGGGGATCGAGTGGTCGGTGAAGCGTTCTCCGCTACCGTCGACGGTCTCGATGACTATTGGCTTTGTGGCTGCCAGTTCCATCCCGAGGACCAGGTCGTACTCGCTGGTCACCTCCCGCGCGGTGGTCACCTTGAGGAGGAGGGCCAT
>JBOFLH010000661.1:0-5726 GCA_051657765.1 Nocardioides sp.
TTCCGTCGGGCGCCGCGATTGGTAGCATCACATGGTCGTCGCGGACACCGTGCGGCGCGTTGCGGATGTAGCTCAGTTGGTAGAGCGCAACCTTCCCAAGGTTGATGTCGCGAGTTCGAATCTCGTCATCCGCTCCACGCATCACCGCAGGTCACGCACCCTTCTCGTCATCTTCGCGGACATCGTCCTCGCCGTCATTCGGCTCAGATGCCCCCAGAATGTCCCCGAGCCGCCGAGCTGAGTCCCACAAGTTGTGGTCGATCAGATGGCCGTAGAGATCCATCGTCATCGCCGCCGAAGCGTGCCCGAGCATCCGTTGCACGACCTTCGGATCAGCCCCTGCACCCAGCCAGAGCGACGCGCACGTGTGCCGCAGATCATGTACCCGGACAGTCGGACGCCCGATCATGCGGACCGCTTCCGCCCACCGGACCGAGCGCTTCCAGTTCGGCTCTCTCAGAGGACCACCCATCGGCGCATGAAAGAGCCAGTCACCCGCCCCCTTGTCCGCCGACCACTTGTCCATGATCGGCACCAGATCGGCCACCAACGGCACCGTTCGAGACCGCTTGTTCTTCAGCGTGTCCACGAACAGCTCACCCTTGTCGATGCTGGAAGAGACCGTGCGCTGTAGCCGTAGCCCTTCGCCCGGAACCCGCACCCGGTCGCCTACCTTGAGCCCGGCAAGCTCGGCCCATCGGAGCCCCGCCAGCGCGAGCACCCGAACCACGTCGGCGTACTCCCCCTTGCAGGCCTTCGCCAGGGCGTCGATCTCCGAGACCGTGAGGTACTGGCCCTCCCGTTTGACGTAGCCAGCAGTAGGCGGCTTCACCCCGGCAGCAGCATTGACGGTCACGCGCCCGTCTTGGACGGCGAAGGCAAGCAGTCGCCGGAAGACCCCGAGATAGCGCGCCGCAGTCGGTGGAGCCATCCCACCGGCCACGAGCTTGCCGACCCACGTCGATACCTCCGCCGCCGTGATCGAGGCGACCGGCATCCTCCCGAAGCGCGGTTCGATATGCCGAGTCCATGCACCGAGTTCCAGCGCGAACGAGTTGCGCTTGATCGTCCGCCGAGAGTCCAGCCAGTCAGCCGCAACCACTACCAGCGGCACCCGTCCCCGGCGCGGGTCGAACCACTCACCCATCCGAAGCCGCCGCTTCTGATCCTCCTCCCAAGCCTCCGCGTCCCGCTTCCGGTCGAATACACGTGTGGCAACCTCGCGCCCGTGGTGCTTGACCCGCGCCCGGTACCGGACCTTGCCGCTCTCCGTGGTGTACCGCTGGATACTCACGCCGCCGACTCCCGATTTTCCGCCACCCAAGCAAGGACCGCCGAGCGCTCCCAGGCCAACCGACGACCTACCTTGATCGGAGGAGCAAACCGGCCCTCCTGCCGCAGCCAGCGGACGGTCCCCACCTTTACCCGGAGATAGGCCGCTACCTCCTCAATGTCGAGCAGCGGCTCGAACACCGCGTCCTTAACCGTTTTCATGCTGCCTCTCCTAGTTCGTTCCTGACCTTGCGTCGTTCCTCTGCCGCTTCCTGTTGGTGTTCTCTGGCTCTGGCGGCGGCGGCGAGGGCGAGGGCTTGGTCTCCGTGGGTGGGCCAGCCGATGCCGTTCAGGGACCAGGATCCGAGGGTGATGGTGGTCTCGTCTTCGTCGGCCAGGAGGCGGGCTTCGAGTTCGCGGACGTCGAGCCGGGCTAGGTTCTCCCCGGCCGCGAGGAGCCGCATGTACCGGGCACGAGCCCTCCGGAGTTTCCCGAGCGTCACGGAGTAGCGGCGGGACTTGGTGGAGAAGTGGCCCCGGTAGCCGAGCATGTGCGCCCACTTCCCGAGCAGCGCATACGGCGACTCGATCGCGTCGGGTTCGGTGAGACAGCCTTGGACGTGGCTACCCCTTCGGCACCGGATCGAGCATTCGGCGAGGGCGTCGGCACGAAGCCGCTCAACCTGTGCTCGTGCTCGGGCGTGGAGTTCGTGACACGTACGTGTCAACCGGCCCAGATGCCCAGGACGCGGCCCGTTCGTGTCATAGGCGGCGGTGTCTTTGGTGGCGTACTTCGCGAGGTACCCCGCGACCTGACCCGGTGTCAGGTGTTCTGACCGAGTGTCAACATGCTGTGTCGACACAGCACCGGGCCGCACCACCCGGATAACAAGCTCCCGGCCCCAGGCGAGGACTCGTTCGGGGTCGTGGGTGTCTACGCCGGGCACGGTGTAGGAGACGCCCTGGGCGGCGTGCTCGATGATCTCGGCCAGGGTCGTACCGTCGAGGGGTGCGGGTGATCCGGGGCCGTTGGGGCCGTCGAGGCGGATTAGGGCGTGGTAGTGGACCAGGCCCCGTGCTTGGGTTTCGGCGACCTTCGCGTACTGCCAGGACGCGACGGTCTTGAGCTTGTATTCGGGTACGTCGAGCCGGCCGGCGAGGGCACGGCGGATTGCGATCGTGGTCCTGCGCCATAGTTCGGGTGCCCACCACTGCCACACGATGGCCGAGTTCCAGTCGTAGCAGTCATCACACAGCGGGGACCCGTTGACCCGGTCGCCGGGTTCATGCACCACAGGGCAGGACATCGGCCGTCCGTGTGGGCATCGGGTGGTGCGTGTGCGGGGACGGCATCGACCCCCGACCGGCTCACCGGTCACCTTGTCAGGCCGTGGGCCGTGGACGTGTCCGAATGAGGGTGCGGTCAGCGTGGTGAACAGCAGCGGATTCTCAGAGACAGATTCGGGGATCGTCTTACCCCCACACACCCCGGCGTGAACCATCGCGTACGTATCGCGGGCATATACGCGGCTACAGGCGGGGCAGACATCGGCACGGCGGTTGCCGCACGCCCGGTACAACACCCCCAACGGCGTCTCTGTGCTAGAGAACGTGCTGACCGGCTTCTCGCTGATCTCGCCGCTGACCGGGTCGAGTTGATGGGTCCAGGACCGGCCCACCAGCCGCACCGGCCGAGCACAGAACCCCACAGCTTCGGCAGTGTCGGCGTAGGCCCGCCATGACCCGTCAGCGAACCGGGCCGCGATATCGCCCGTGACGTTGGCCGGGACTTCGAGAGCGGGTTCACCCGGACCGGTGGTGGAGTCCCCGACACCCACACCCGGACGTGCAATGGGTGCCGGGGAGATCATCGGCGGAACGGTCATCCGTGCTCACCCTCACCATCAGGGGGAATCCAGTCGTAGAACGACCGGGTGCACCAGTCCTCCAGCCCCTCGGGACAGTCCCACCACCCACAGCCCACACACCCATCGGCGCGGAGTAGGTACCGGCCACACCCACCACACCGCACAGCCGCCGGCCGGGTCATGCCGCACCCCCGAGGCCATCGAAGTCGAGCGCGGCTTGCTCGTAGACCGGATCCGCGCCCCGCTTTTCGGGGACCGGGAGCCACACCACCGGCTCCGGGTCCGGGTCGGGCTGTGACCGGTGTGGGTCGTGCAGGAACCCGGCAACGATCCCGGTGACATCCGGACTCGTCTCTACCCACGCATGGCACAACGCGATCACCGGGCACGACCACAGACAACCCCGTTGCGCCTTGGTGTAGTTGTAGTCGGGATGGTCCGGGTCGAACACCCCCGGCCGGGCCACGCACGGCACCCGACCACCGCCAAGGGTCACATCGGCGATCGCGCCATCGAGCCGTCCCCGCGCCGTCCGCTCGGAGGTGACCGCACTCATGCCGCCTCACCCCCCACACGATCCGGGTTGCGGATGATGGTGACCTCGGCCGCGACCGGTACCGGAGCGAGTGGCGACCCGGACGGACCACCAGCCACCACACCACCATCGCCGCCACCGTGACCGGCCGCTACCGCGCGGATCACCTCGTCGGTCCAGTAATCGGCGCGTACGCGGTCCACAGCACCTGTGTCATCGATGATCCACGCCGTGCCCTGGAGCACCGGGCTGATCTGGTGTGCGGGTGCGTGCCGGGCCATCCCGTCGAAGATCATCCCTGTCTCATCGGATGAGCGGAGTCTGAGTCCGATGATCTGGGTGAACAGGTTCCGCATGGGGACGGTCTCTTTGGAGGGGTCTTGGAGGAACCCGAGGACCACCACCCCGAGCGCGCGGCCCTGGCTGAGGATCTCGGCCAGCAGACGCGACGCCTTGCGTTTGGTGTCGATGTCGGCGTAGGCGATGAGCTTCGCGAGTTCATCGATGACCAGCACGTGCAGCGGGTCACCCGCTATCGGCATGTGGTCCCGCGTGACGCCGACCATCCGAGCGGCGCGTTCGTCGATGACCCGCAGCAGCTCTTCGAGCACCTCGATCGCGTCAGCCGGTGTGATCGCAAGCCGGTAGAACAGGCCCCGGCCGGTGGCGAGTTCGACCCCGCGTTTGAGGTCGATCCCCCACAGCCGGACCGTGCCCGCACGGACAGCGGGTGCCAGACCGACGCAGACTCCCCACACGATCGAGCCTTTGCCGGACCCGGAACAGCCCGCTACCAGGGTGTGCCTGCTCCGGATGGTGAGCCACCACGTCCCGCCGGTCTGAGTCCTGCCGAGCCGGACCCGGTCGAACCGGGCGGCGGTGTCGGGGGTGCCCTCGATAGCGGTACCGAGGCGGTCACGGACCACCAGGTCCAGACGCGCCACCGTCTTCGGATGCCTCGGGTCGACGGTGAACCGGTATGCCTGGGCCTTGTAGATCCCCGCGACCTTCTCCGCCGCCCGCTCGAGTTCCTCGACCTCTTGCCCACGCCGGGCGCGGATCACCAGACACAGAGTGCCCGGCCCGGTCTTGATCCGCCTGAGTTTCGGGTGGACCCACTTCACGCGCTCTTTGGTCACATCCCCCGAGGCTTTCAGGATCTTGACTTTGCGGTCGGACAGGTTGCACTCCCGGCACACCACCCTCCACGTGAGCCGGACCCGGAGCCACCCAGCGAGCCGCCGGTAGGGCACCGAGCACCAGCGGGTGTACCCGTCCGGGGCATACGAGGCCCACACGCTCGCGGCGACACCGGGGAGCATCGCGGCCAGGATCAGCCACCACGGCCACACCCCGGCACCAGCCCACACACCCAGCCCAGCCACGGTCAGTAGGCAGGCGATGTAGCGCCAATGCCGCGCCACGAACGCCGCATGCCACACCACCGCCCCGGCAGCCCGCAGCCCGACCAAACGAGCGAGGGTGGCCTGTGCGGTGTCCAGACCGTCAGTGGTGGCCCACTCCAAACCCCGCAACTCAAACGCCGATACCGGCACCGCAGCAGTACGCCGCTTGTTCTCCGTCGTGTTCGTCGTGACGGTCATCACGAGTCCTCCAATCTCTCCCGGGCGAACACGACCCGGGTTTGCATCGCCACGATCTCGGCGAAAGCGTCCTCGGTGGCCTCACCCAACCGCAGCGACACCTCTCCGAGTAGTTCGCGGGCTGTCTTCACGTCAGCAGCCGCACACGCCAACCGCGTGCCCGCCGCTGCCAGGTTCTCCGCAGCCGCCGCCATCACCGCTCACCGCCCTTAGCGGTCAGGATCGACAACTGTCGGCGGACCGCGTACTCAAGATCGCGGTAGCATGCCCGCAGGTCCCGGAGCTCCTCATCGAGATCATCCGCGCCGCCACAGATCTCTAGCGGACGCTGAGCCCGGTCCAGGGAATCACTGGCCCACCCCAGGCAGGTCAGCACCGCATACAGCACTTGCAGACGCTTCTCCCGAGACCTCACAGCCCGCTCCTCTCACTCAACGCCGCAGCCCT